>NZ_JBIDBC010000035.1:47170-72322 GCF_043202835.1 Streptomyces sp. NPDC048142 | reverse complement strand
CCTTGAACTCCGGCGTGAACGAGCGGCGAGGGCGGCGAGGCTTCTTCTTCCCCATGCTCTCCATGATGGACATCCTCCCGGGGCTGAACCCCTGATCTCGAATGTCCGTCAAAGCGGATCAAGCTCACTGCTCTCCCGGCTGCGGGTGGAACCGGTCAGTCAGGAGGATTCCCTCACTGCAGTGGCGCTGCTCCGGAACGCAGGCGGCCTGCACGGACACAAGTACGCAATCGACGCCCTCGTCGCCGCGCTCGCGCTTCGTGTCCCGGCCCCCGTGATCGTTCTGACTTCCGACCGTGACGACTGGTCAAAGCTCTGCGGGAAGCGCGTGATCATCAAAGAAGTGTGAGCACGGCCCCAGCTACTGGGTTCGCGAGTTCACTGGCGCCAGCGACACGCGGAGTAGCCGACCGACAGCAGAACGGGTACATCGCGCCGTTTTGCTTCCTCGAACGCCTCAGGCCCGCCCCCACGGCCACCAGTCGACCGGATTGTCGGCATGCTGAAGTAGATAAGGCGAGGTCACACCAGCCAACCGGTTCATACGCCCCTGCCTCTCACAGCGTCTGCCGCAGCCGGTGAAACACTGGCGAGCCCACCTCACTTGGCCGAATTGCACTTATGCGCCATTACGTGGTGGGTGACTCCTTCCCTTCCGAGTCGGGCAGCCCGGCAGCTCGAATCAGTAGGCTTGGCCCAGCAGCGCCGGACCTGCCGAGGCCTCTCGGAGGAGGTACACCATGGCCGCCGAGATGGTCGCGCCCGCGTGGATGCACGCGCAGATCAGCGCGGAACAGTACGACTCCTGGTCCGAGGAGCAGTGCGCCGGCATCGAGATCGTGGACGGGATGGTCGTCGTGAGCCCGAGCGCCTCCAAGCGCCACAACCGGCCGGCCCGCATCCTGGCCAACGCCCTGGACACCGCCGCGGGCCCGGACTGGAACGCAGACACCGGCTTCGACGTCCGCCTGCAGGACTTTCCCCTCACCAACCGCCGCCCGGACGTCATCGTCTACCGGGCGGAGACCATCGACCTCACGCCCACCCGCCCCCGAGCACGTACTCCTGGTCGTCGAGGTCGTGTCGCCCGGCTCGGAGACCACCGACCGGATCGTGAAGGTCGACCAGTACGCCAAGGCCGGCATCCCCTTCTACTGGCGCGTCGAACAGGCCGCCACCGGTGTCCCGATCGTCTACACCTACGTCCTCGACCCCGCCACCAGGACCTACCGGGACGGCGAGATGTTCACCGGAGTGATCAAGGCCGCGGCGCCCTTCTTGGTGACCGTCGACCTGGGATCCGTCTGACAAGCAGGCCGAAAGGGCGGTGGCGGGGCCCTGGAGGGGCAGCGTCAGGAGTCTTTCTCCGCCTCGCTGTCCGGGCCCCGCAGATGGCTCCCGTCGGCAGTGCCTTCCTGCCTGCTCAGGTCACCCGCCATGGCGCCCAGGCTCCCCAGCGCCGCAGGAGCAAGCGGTGGGAGCAGAGGGATCGTGTGGGTCCAGGCGTCGGATCTCAAGAGCTTCAGCGCGATGCGCCGAGCCGTCTCCTCGGCGGGGGGACCGCCGTCGCCGGACGCACGGGCGAGTGCCAGGCAGGTCCGGATCACCCGGTCGGCGGCGCGATGGTCCGTGGTCAAGGTCACCCGGGCGCCCGCCAGGTGAGCCGCGGCGGTGCGGAGCACCATAACCCGGGCGTCCGGGGTGCTCGCCGCATCAGCGTGGCGCCATACAGCAGCGGTGTCACCGTCCACCGCGGCCAGCATGGCCAGTTCCGCCGCGGGCTCCTGCCCCGGCTGGAAGGAGCGCCGCCATCTGTCGGTCGAGCTTGCGACGATGTCGGTGTCGTCGTCGGGAAGGCAGCCGAGCCGTGCCAGCAGGGCGAGGACGATCATCGACCGTGCCGGCGGCCACGGCAAGGAGGGGTCGGCGACGTGCAGCGCGGCGCGGTGGAGTGCGTCGCTCAGGCGCGGGGCGGGGTGCCGGATGTCCGGGAAGGCGAGAAGCAGCGCGGCCGGCTCGGTGAGCGGGATGAGTGGGCTGCCGTGTCTCCCGGCCTCGATCCGCTGTGCCAGGGCCTCGACCAGGGGCGCCGCGACGCGTGCCGCCTTCTCGGGACAGTGTCGTACGAGCCCGGCGGCGACGGCTGTCAGCGCCTGCCGTCTCTGCGGAGCGCTGTCTCCCGTTGCCATCGCCGAGGCCGCGGGCTCGTCTCCGGTATGGGCGAGAGCCTGGGCCACGGCGTTCGCCAGATCGGGGGCCGCGCCGTCGGACACCAGGCGTGCCGCCGCTCGGGCGTAGCGAGTGCCCAAGTCGTCGTGCCCGGCGAGGGAGCAGCCGAGGGAGAGGGCCGCCAGGTGCCGCGCACGGTCATGTGGGGCGGGCAGGCTCCGCGCGAACGCTTCGGCCTCGTCCGGCCGGCCTCCCGAGCCCATCGCCTGGCAAAGGTCTGCTGTCCAGCCTCCGGGGCGAGGTGAACTGCTCGCGGGCGTCGAGGGCTGTGCGGCAGCCCGGTTCCGCAGTTCTGTCTCAAGCAGTTCTCGGCTGCGCAGAAGGTTGCCGGCGGCGAACTGGTCGTCCGCCTCCAGCAAGAGGGGGGAGTGAGGACGATCAAGGTGCGGGCCGTCGCCGAGGGGAGGCAGGCCGGCCGACCGCCGGTGCGTGGGTCTGTTCCTGGTCGGGGACGGTTTCCGTACGCCTTCGGGCCCCGCCTGTGCCGCCTCCATCATCTGCACTGCTCGTGCTGCCGCTGCCTTCCCCTGCTCTTTGCGCGTCACCCTATAGGTGTCGCGTATCGCATTCGCGGTCTTGCGCTCGCCGTCCTTCTTCCTGCGCTTCGCCTTCCTCTGCTCGTCGGCAGCGGCCACCAACTCGGCGTCCTCCCGCGCCCTCGCCTCCTGGGCCGCCTCGAATACCCACTGCGCCCGTTCCAGCAGGGCGTCCCCCAGCACCCCGATGCGCAGCTCTTCCGGCAGGGTCTCCATAAGTCGTCCGATGCCGTCGAGGTCGTCCCTCACGACGCCCGTGTCGGCCACCGCCTTGGCCAGGCGCGCCAGCGTGCCGGCCAGTTCGCGGCGAAGGTGGGCCTGATCGTCCTCGGACAGGGGAACGGAGTTCCTCAGCGCCTCGATCGCCTCGCGCATCCGGGCCAGGGCCTTCCGCGTCAGTTCCGTAGCCGAACGACCCCGCTTGGCAGGGAGATGGATGAGCGCCGACGCCGCGGTGGCCAGGACGTCGACAGCTCCCGGACCGTCCGCGTCGTCGAGCTCCTCACAGATGGCCTCGATACGGTCACCGGCGTACGGGCCGAACGACGGCGTGGTCCGTGCCAACGCACCCCAGAGATCCACCGCCGCCGCCCGAGCACGCATGCCACCCGCACTGAGCGTCCACGCCCGGTCGTGCAACATCGCCGCCACATCACGGTCGTCCGCCGAAGCCAGCATTCCTGCCGCCTCGATGAGCGTTTCCGTCCCGGCCGTCCCGTCCTGGAGCACCGCGCGCAACAGCGGTCGAGCCGACTCGGGACCCTTCAGTGTCGCGAGCGTACGGGCCGCGCCAAGGAGCCGCGCGTGCGACTCGGAGTCTCGGACGGTGCCGGGAAAGCCCTGGTGGGCCCGGTCTCGGACCAGCCACTCGGCTGCCTCCCGTACGACGGCGTCGGCGTCCGGGCCGGCCCGTCGCGCGTATGCCGTTTCCACCGCCACGTCCGCCAGGTGCACGGCTCTGGCGACGGCCGTGGGCGCGGAGCGGGCCAGACGTAGTGCCCGCTCCACGTCCCCCAGCCTGACGAGGAGGGAGGCAGCCCCGGCAGGTACGTCGTGTATGCCCTGGCGCAGTGACGACCGCGCGGCGCAGAGGGGCACGAGCGCCGCCAGAGCGTCGCCGTCGGGCGCGGCGTCCGACGGGCCGGTGATCTCCGTTTCGCAGGACTCCAGTTGAGCGAGTGCGGCGTCCGTCCCGGCCATGTTGGCGAGACGACGCAATCGGGGCATGTCGAGGACGTACGCGGCACGTTCGGAGGTGTCGGTCAGCAGGCGAAGCTGATGCGCCACGGGGTAAGGGGGCGTGCCGTCCGGCCAGCCGGCCGCACGCCATCTCCGCGACCAGGCCAGTAGTACCCGGGTGTACCGCAGGACCTCTGCCTCCCCCAAGTCCTCGCGCACCGCGCGCAGGAGTCGGGGATCGGCCAAGCCGTACGTCCGGAATACCGGGTCGTCGGTCACAAGGGCGCGCCCCGCCGGTCCCTGCGCCAAGCGGTCGAGGCGCTCTGCGGGAAGTCCGGTCAGTTCCGCCAAGTCCGCCGTACGCAGGCCGCCGCCCGCCACAGCCAGCAGGCCCGCGACGGGTTCGCCCAGCGCGGCGACGTCCGGCCGCGGCTGTCGGATCAGCGGTACCCCGGGGACGGGTACGAGAGTGCGCAGGTGTCGGCTCCGGCGCAGTGGATGCCGTACCGGGGGAACGTCGTCGGGGAGAGGGGTGCAGCGCCGGAGGGAGACGATGACGCGCATGTTCGGCGGAGGCCGGGAGGGCAGGAGGGCGGCGATGCTTCCGCGTGCGGTCCTCCGCCCGGTTCCGGCCGGTCCCTCGGCGTTGGTGGTATCGGCTCCGGCCCTCGTCGTGCCGCTCTCGGCCGCGAGGCCCGACCAGGCCACGTCGTCATCAAGTCCGTCGACCACGAGCAGAAGCTTCCTTCCGTGACACTCGCTCTTCGCCGCGGCCTTGGCGAAGAGCGCCTTCCACCCCCGGGCGTTGCTCGGGACGGGGCTCTCGGTCCCGTCGAGGAGGTCGCCGATCTGGTGGACGATCTCCGTCTCGAACTCGGCGCGTGTGTCCGTGCCGTGAGCCGCGGAGACGAAGAAGGTCACGATGTCGGCGTCGGCCGAGGACTGCCGACCGACGTAGTCGGCGAGCAGCGCGGTCTTGCCCACGGGAGCGTCGGCGTGCCAGCACAGATACGACGGTGCGTCCGGGCGGGAGTCCCGGACGAACGCGTTCATCGCCGTACGCTCGTCCGTTCGCCCCTGGATCTCGACCGCCGAGGTGTCGGGGGCGGAGCGGTGCAGCCGGACGAAGCGGAGGCCGGGGTCCGCCGGCCGCCGGTTCACGGAAAGCTGCCCGTACTGCACGCTCCTCGCCTCCTCCTGAGCCGCGCTCAGGGCGGCCTCCCACGCCGCGTCCGAGTACGTCGAGGAGCCAGGGGCGTTCTGCAACCTCCCCACCACGGCCCAGAAGTCATGCACGTGCTTCGACGAGGGGACCGTCTTCCCCTCGATCCAGCCTGTCAGCGTCGAGCGAGAGCACTCCAACTTCCGGGCCACGCCGGTATAGGTCAGCTCCGCGGCGTCCCACGCCTCCTTCAGCATGTCGCGCAGCTCGTCGCGCGCGCGTCGCACCGAAGCCGCCACAGCCCCACTCCTGCTCTTGTCCGCTGTCCGGAAAACCGGCTGCCGCCGTCCTCCCTCAGCCGGGCTGACCTGCGGAAACCGCGGTACGACGGTCGGCGCAACTGGCCGTCACCGCACCGCCGTCGCCAGTCTGGAGCCATCACCACAGCAGCCGGATCCGGCTCCCGACAGAAGGATGGCCAGTGTCCCAGTTCCCCCACCTTCTCTACTGCTCCATGGCCTTGAGCGGGGTCTCCATCGCCCTCTACTCGGTCGTCCTGGTCGCCGTGGCCCTCGTCTCCGTACTCGCCTCCGCACCGGACCGCCGCAAGGACGCGCGGACGACGCTCAGCATCCTCGTTCGCCGACGGTCGCGTTGAGGACGGGGATGCGTCCGATGCCACCCGAACCGCTTCCGCCCTTGCAGCGGGAGCAGTTCACACGGATCGGCCCGCATGGGGCAATGACGGAACTCGGGAGCCTGAAGGGCTCTGGTTGGGCTTTTCCCCGCGTGGGCGGGGATGTCCCTCTTCGCGGATTACCCAAAGCATGGCGAGAAACGGAGAACACGTCCTTGCCGCGATCATCTCCTGGTAGTTTCCTGGCTGTTGCTCCAGACCGGATCAACAGCCAGGCAAAGGGTGGTGACCTGGATTGTCCGAGGCTCGACCGCTGAATCCCGCAGGGCAGCGCCCCGGTTGGGATCCTCGCTTCGCGCCCTGCATCCCCACCGTCACCATCTCCGGCGCGACCGCTCACCACTCCCTGTGCGGGCTCCTCGCCCAGGCCGATGACCTGGCCACCCTCGACTGCTCCTCACCGGGCGAGACCGTCGCCGTCCTCGAGCACCTCCTGGCGATCTGCTTCGCTTCCAGCACCTGCCCTTCCTCCGACAAGGAATGGCGCGCCTGGATCCTTGACCGGAGAAGCCTCGCGCCGGCAGCCGCCTGGCTGGCGGATCAACCCGCGGATTCCTGGGACCTGTTCCACCCCACACAGCCGCTGGCGCAGAACTCCGAACTGGCGGCGGACCTTCGCGAGAGCGGCACCGGAACAGCCCAGCTGGTCATCGAACACGCCGGCGATTACAGCCAGCATTTCGACCATCATCACCTCGAACTCGAAAATCCGCTCCCGGCTGCGGACGCGTTTCGCGCCACTCTCACCCAGCACGTCTACGGCCCTTACGGGCGGGCACGTATGTCCGGCAGGCGGCTCGGCGCCAAGGTCACCAACCTCGCGGCGGGTCGTCTGACGGGACGGATCCGGGTCGTCGCCCTGGGACAGACACTCGGTGAGACCCTGCGCCTGAACCTCTATCCGCCCGACGGACCCGGAAAGCCGCTCAACACCTCCTGGACCACGGCCGGCTTCGAGCGGCGCACCTTCAAGGAGAAGGCGAAGCCCCGGATGCCGCGCAGCTCCGCGGACCTGCACAGCTCCCTGGGGCGTTCCGTGCTGCTGCGTCCGGCGCGCGGGCCGCATGGGCAGATCACGGTCGACCGGGTCCTGATCGGAGCCGGCGAGGTACTGGATCTCGACCCGGCGCGTCACCTTCAGGACGCCGTGTACGGCAGGACGACGAACGGCATGTCGAAGCCGCTCTGGCCCTCCCCCAGCAGGGCCCTCTGGCAACAGGCCCACGCCCTCTACAGCGCCGTCAAGGATGACCGGACCGGGTTGTACGCGCGGCTGCGGTCCATTCTCCCGTACCAGCGGACGACGCCGGGTGCTCCCTACCAGCTCTGGGCTGTCGGTCTCCTGGCCAACAAGACGCTTCCCGTCATCTGGACACACGGTGCCTACCCCTACGCCCCTGGCATGGCCGCGCACCTCTACCGGGCGTCCCGCAGGGGCTCGGACGTCGCCGAGTACATGGCGCAGACCCTGAAGCACGCGGCGATCGTGGCCGCAGAGACCGCGTTCCCGGCCGTGCGGGCCGGGGACGAGGCCGGACAGGTGGCACGGCTCGACGCCCGCTACGCCTTCTGGCCTGCGGCCGAGAGCCCCTTCCACGAATTGCTGGACGAGGTGATCGACCGAGGGATCGAGGACGACGATCCGGTGTCCGCGCCATTGGTCGCCTACGCACTGGAGTTGATGAAGACGGCTCGTACCCAGTTGCTCCAGCGCTTGGACGCCCTGCCGCCCGGCGACCGGAATCACCGCGCGCGGGCCCGGGGCGTGCGGCTCTTCGAAGAGGCCATGTCCGGTGAGCGGGCCCCGGCCGAACTCCGGGGGGAGACCGCACGTGACTGAGCAGAGTCCGCCGGCCGGGGCGGGGACACAGCAGCCCGTCTTCCCGCACGACAGCACGGCACTCACCGCTTGGCTCGCCGCCCTCGTCCGCAACCGCGAGTACGGAACTCTCGCCGAACTCCGCAGGGCCCGGGTCCGCACCAATGCGCACATCCGCGCGGGCTGGTTCGGGGGCGACAGCCACCGCGACCTCTTCGAGCAGACGGCGTTCCTGTTCGCGATCTACCATCAGGGGCGCCCCACACCCTCGTACGGCCATGGCAGCCTCGGCGCCGCGGCCCGCAGGATCGGGGACGGGACCGGGCGCGGGCCGGACAATCCAGGTGCCCAGCGACTGCTGGACCGTGTCGTCGCCAGTCGACGCATCCCCTGGCGCCACCTCCAGCACACGGTCACCCGGCTCCGGTCCTGCGAACAGCCCCCACCGTCCTGGACCGGCCTGACCGAGGACCTCATCCGGTGGCATGACCGCAGAGCGCGCGTCGCCTATCAGTGGTCGGTCGAGTTCCACACCCCGCCGGGCGCGGCCGGGACGCACCGGACGAACCGATGACGCCACCGACGGCTCCACCGATGATTTCGACCGACGACGCGGAAGGACACCACCCCGTGACCGAGTCACCTCGCAGTCAGTTCCTCTCCTTGCATCTCATCGAGACGCTGGCCGCGGTCCTTCCGGTGCGTGACGAGAACGGGCAGCCCAAGACCCTGGTCTTCGGCGGCGTGGAACGCCACATGATCACGAGTCAGGCGCGCAGGCGTGCCGAGCGGGTGCACGCGCGTAACCGGGCCAACGCCGGCCGGGGGGCGCTCAAGGGACGGAGCATGGGCGTCCGTACCCGGGAGTGGGCGCTGCTGGCCGGACGTGAACTGCAGTCCGCGCACGGCTGGGACGCGGACAGGGCTCTGGCCACGGCCCGAGCGGTGCTGGAGGGGAGCGGTCTCAAATTCGGCGACCCGAACAAGAAGACCGTTGCCCATCTGACCAGGGTGCTCATCTTCGCCCCGTCCGACGCCGGGGCGAAGATCGCGGATCACATCGCCGGCCGGGCGGCGGAGGTCGAGGAGTGGTGCGGCACGTATCTCGAAGCTCAGGCGAACGCCGAGGCGGCGAAGAAAGCGCGTCGCGGAGCGAAGAGGAAGGCCGCGACACCACCGGAGGCGGAGGGAGCCGCAGCGGAGGCCGCGGAGGAAACCGCCACGGCCGTCGCCCTTCCCCCGCTGCCCAAGGCCACACGCGATGCCGTTCTGCTGGCGCTCGCTCCTCGCGACGCCGTCGACATCGCTCTTTACGGCCGCTTCCTCGCCGAGCTTCCCGACTCGCCGAACGTCGACGGCGCCGTCCAGACAGGGCACGCCTTCACCGTGCACGAGTCGGAGCAGATCGAGGACTTCTACGCGGCCGCCGATGACGCGAAGCTTGATCGCAAACGCAATGCTCTCGACTTCCTCGACGCCGCCGACGACGCGGGCGCGGGCATGACCGGGTACCAGTCCTTGATCTCCGGAACCTTCTACCGGCATGCGGTTCTCGACCGTACACAGCTCCGCACCAATCTACGAGTGGCCGGAATGGACGAGGCCGAGGCCGAACAGGCCGCGTCCGAGGCCGAGAAGGAGTTCGTGAACTCCTTCGTGGAGGCGTTTCCGGAAGCGAAGAAGAACTCCACCGCTTCCACCGGATCGCTTCCGGCGCTCGTCCTCGCCTTCGAAGGGGAACGCCCCTACAACTACGCGTCCGCCTTCCAGAAGGCGGTCGACGAGGGGCCCTCGTCGACCGGTGGAGAAGGTCCGGCGGGCCCCGCCGCCGTGCGCAGGCTGCTGCGCCACCACACCTTCGTCAGCCGCCGACGCGACGATCTGCGTACCGCGAGGGTGCTCACGTACGACCCCGAGATCGACCTGCTCCTGGGCGAGCTGGGGCTGCCGGACTCGCTGTCCTTGGTGGAGCGAGCCGAGGACCTCACGCCGTGAGCGCAGAGAGCGACACGCACGTCCTGCTCGTCCGGCTGGCCGGGCCTCTGCAGTCCTGGGGCGTCAACGGCAGGTTCGCCCGTCGCGACACCCACAGCCGTCCCACGAAGTCGGGCGTGATCGGCCTGTGTGCCGCGGCTCTCGGGCTGCCCCGGGATGAGCCTCTCGGGGAACTGGCCGAGGTGCTCTTCGGGGTGCGTGCCGACCGGCCCGGCACGCCGCTTCGCGACTACCACACGGTCGGCGGGGGAACGTATCCGCTGCGCCCGCGCGACCTCATCACCGACCACCAGCGAGCCGCCAGAGCGACGACGGACCCGTTGTCGGTCGCACCGGCCCCGGAGGCCGGTCCGTTCGGCCGGGGAGAGCTGGAAGCCTGGTACGGCTCGCCGAAGTACGTCACCGCCGACCCGGCGTCAGGAGCCCTCGTCTCCGGAGAGGTTCGCCGCCACAGCCTGATCACAGAACGTTGGTACCTCGCCGACGCCGCTTTTCTCGTCGGCCTGGAACACCCGGACACCACCCTCCTGGAACGTATGGCCCATGCCCTGGAGCACCCGAAGCGGCTGCTGTGGCTCGGCCGCAAGGCCTGTCCGCCTTCGGGGGACCTCGCCCTCGGCATCGTCCCCGGCCCTCTCCGGTCAGCATTCGCAACACACGCCCTGCTCCCCGATGCCGTCGGCCCCGAAGGTGAGCCGCCGGCTGCCGTGACGCGCGCACGCCCATGGGCCTGGATCGAGAGTCCGAAACCGCTCCCCGGTGTCGGCCCGCTGTCCGACCAGCCCGTGCGCTTCGGAGCGGACGGGGGCACTCACGGCCTCCGCTGGGAGACCCGCCATCGCATCACCATCGCCGCACACGCCCGTGGATGGGACATCATCCTGTGAACACGACCGCCGCCACGTCGAGTGCGCCGTCAGGCGCGAGCGGGGCCGCCAGGTTCGTCGCCGCGCAGACCCTGCTGAGCCTGGATTCCCGGCATCCGTTCTCCGGCAAATCACTCATCGACGCCCAGGACATGCACCGGACCGTCATGAGCGGCTTCCCCGGTTGGGTGGACGACGGCAGCCCGGACCCGCGTGCGCAGATGGGCATCCTGTCGACCTGGACCGTCGACCTCCGTCAGGCGCGGCTCAACCTGGTGGTCCAGTCGTCACTCCCCGCGGACTGGAGCGGTATCCCTCGTGGGGCCCTGGCCGAAAAGCCGGAGCCCCTCACCATCGACCGCACCTTCCGCGTCGGTGACCAGGTCGCCTTCCGCACGGTCGTCAATCCGGTCCGCAGCGTTCCGCCGCCACCGGGCTCTCCGCCGAAGACCCGGGGTACCCGCGTCCCCCACACCCGCCCCGACCATGTGAAGGGGTGGTTCGCGCGCCGCCTCCAACCGCCCGGCGAACCCGCGACCGCCCCGGACGGTCTCACGCGCATCGGCGCGGACACCGACACCGACCGGATCGCCGTGCGCATGCTCCCGCGCGTCTCCAGCCCGGCACCGCACAAGGGCCTGCGCATCGCCCGCGCGGAGATCAAGGGCACTCTGACGGTCACCGACCCGAAGACATTCGTCGCGGCCCTCACTCAGGGCATCGGCCACGCGCGTGCGTACAGCTGCGGGCTGATCCTCGTACGCTGAACCCCTTCGACCGCCGGCCGGGGAAGGCCCCCTCCAACCGTCCAGTACCGCGATCCGGACGGTAACGGTTGGCCTCCGCGCTGGGCGCGGAGTCGCGAAAGCCAGACGTGCTCGGCAGCCTGACGGTCCGCCGGGGAGACGGGGATCGCCCAACGCCCCTCGCCGGCCCTGGTCTCCGACGACGACGCGGCCATGCAATGACCCGCTGCCGCCCGTGACCCAGGACCCGGGACCACCCGTTACCCATGAGTCGTAGCCCGTCCCCACCAGCGCCCCAGGAGTGGCCACATGACCGTCGCGGTCGTCCTGTTCACCGCAGACCTGCGTCTGCACGACCATCCCCCTCTGAACGCCGCCTTGCGCGCCGCGGACGAGGTCGTCCCCCTGTTCGTACGAGATCCGGGGGTGCGCGCGGCCGGCTTCGACTCACCCAATCGCCGGGCGTTCCTCGCCGACTGCCTGACCGACCTCGACGAGCGGCTCCGGCACCGGGGCGGCCGCCTCGTGGTGCGGACCGGGCCCGTCGCCCGGGAGGTTCCCGCCGTCACCGCCGAGTGCGGGGCCACCGAGATGCACATGGCCGCCGCCGTCACCGGGTACGCCCACCGGCGCGAGCAGCAGCTGTGCGAGGCGCTGGCCGCACAGGGGGTCGCGCTGCACGTCCACGACTCCGTGACCACTGCCGTCGCCCCCGGCGCGGTGACACCCGCCGGGACCGGCTCCGACCACTACGCCGTGTTCACCCCGTACTTCCGCCGCTGGTCGCAGACGCCACTGCGCGACCCGCTGCCGCCGCCCGGGACCGTGCGCGTCCCCGACGCGGCGCGCGGCGAGTCCCCGCCGTCGGCCAAGGACGTCGACGCCACCTCGCCCGGACTCCCCGAGGGCGGCGAGACGGCCGGCCGCGCCCGCTGCGCCCAGTGGTGGTCCGGCGACCTCGCCCGGTACGAGGACCAGCACGACGACCTGGCGGGCGACGCCACCTCCCGCCTTTCGCCCTACCTCCACTTCGGGGCTCTCTCACCCGTCGAACTCGTCCGGCGCGCCCGCGCACACGGAGGCCCCGGAGCGGAGGCGTTCGTACGACAGATGTGCTGGCGCGACTTCCACCACCAGGTCCTCGCCGCCCGCCCCGATGCGGCCGCCGCGGACTACCGCACCCGGCACGATCACTGGCGCGGCGAGGACGACGCGGCCGAGGAGATCGCCGCCTGGCGGGACGGCCGCACCGGCTACCCGGTCGTCGACGCGGGCATGCGCCAACTGCGCCACGAGGGCTGGATGCACAACCGCGCCCGCCTGCTGACGGCCAGCTTCCTCACGAAGACGCTGTACGTGGACTGGCGCATCGGAGCCCGGCACTTCCTGGACCTGCTCGTCGACGGGGACGTCGTCAACAACCAGCTCAACTGGCAGTGGGTGGCCGGCACCGGCACGGACACCCGCCCCCACCGCGTCCTCAACCCGGTGGTCCAGGGCAAGCGCTTCGACCCGCGTGGAACGTACGTCCGCCGGTGGGTGCCCGAGCTCGCCGATGTCGAGGACCGCCTGGTGCACGAGCCCTGGCGGCTGCCCCGCGAGACGAGGGCCGGGCTCGGCTACCCGGAACCGCTGATCGACCTCGCCGACGGACTTGCCCGCTTCAAGCAGGCCCGCGGCCGCGACTGAGCGGCCGCACCGTGCACTGGCCCTCCGGTGGCCGGCCCTGGACCGCTCCACGCTCTCGAATGGGGCGTACGCGGCGCCCGGCCCGGTCCCCGGAGCCGGGGGCGAGCCGCCTCACAGGACTCCCCTCCAGTCTGGCACCACTGGGTCACGCTCAGTCGACGGTAACGACGACGGAGTGCCGGCCCGAGGCACCGTCCGGGATGGTGCGGGTACGGCGTTCGGTCTGGGTCTCGCCCGTGCGGTCGGTGGCCCGGACGGTGAGTGTGTGACCGCCCTTGGTGGCCTGCCACTCGTACGACCACTGGCGCCAGGTGTCCCTCGTGTCCTCGGTGGCGAGCCGGGCCTCCTCCCACGGGCCGTCGTCGACCCTGACCTCGACCTTGTCGATGCCCCGGTGCTGTGCCCAGGCGACCCCGGCGACCATGACGGTGCCCGCGGCGGGGCGGGCGAACGGCTTGGGGGTGTCGATACGGGACTGGGTCTTGATCGGGGCACGCTGTGACCAGTCCCGTTTCACCCAGTAGGTGTCGTAGGCGTCGAAGGTGGTCAGCTCGATGTCCCGGATCCATTTGCACGCCGAGACGTAGCCGTACAGGCCGGGCACGAGCATGCGCACGGGAAAGCCGTGTACGAACGGCAGCGGCTCGCCGTTCATGCCGACGGCCAGCATCGCGTCGCGTCCGTCCATGACGTCCTCGACGGGGGTGCCGAGCGTCATGCCGTCCACGGAGCGCGCCACGAGCTGATCGGCGGGTCCGCCCTTGGACGGCGGCCTGACACCGCACTGGCGGAGCAGTTCGGCCAGGGGGACGCCGATCCAGCGGGCGTTGCCGATGTACGGGCCGCCGACCTCGTTGGAGACGCAGGCCAGGGTGATGGTGCGTTCGACCAGCGGCATCCCGAGCAAGTCGTCGAAGGTCAGGGTCTGTTCGCGGGTCACACCCTTGCCGTGGATGCGGAGCTTCCAGGTGGTGGCGTCGACTTTGGGTACGACCAGGGCGGTGTCGACGCGGTAGAAGTCGTCGTTGGGCGTCACGTACGGGGTAATCCCCTTGATGCGCGGTGCGGCTCCGCGAGGTGTGGGGGTGGCTCTGGACGACGGCGGGGGGATCGTCACGTCCTTGCGCGAGGCGGCGGCGCTCCGGGCCTGCGAACCGTTCAGGACCCGGCCGGCCACTCCGGCGCCGGTCGACGCCGCGGCGGCAGCGGTCGCGGCGATGACGAAGGTGCGACGGTCCCAGCCGGAGTCCGCTGGAGCGCTCGGCTCCGTCACGTCCGTCGTGGGTGCGGTGCGGGGTTCCAGTCGTCCGACCAGCCAGTAGAGCAGCGCGACGCCGGCCACGGCGCCCACCACGGACGGCAGGGCGTCGGCCACGCCCGTCGAGTCGGGCCGGCTGGTGGCGGCCAGCGCGCCGACGGCACCGACGGCGCCGACGGCGAGCGAGCCGATACGGCGCCGACGGGTCGCAAGCACGCCGAGGAGCAGGGCCAGGGCGCAGAGCACGGCGAGGATGCCGAGTTGCAGCACCAGCTTGTCGTTCGTGCCGAACTGGCGGATCGCCCAGTCCTTCACGGCGGACGGCGTACGGTCGATCGCCGCGCCGCCCACCGCGATGACCGGCCCCGACTCCGGCCGCACCGCGGCGGCGACCAGTTCGGCGACCGCGAGCGCCGCGTACCCGGCGAGCAGGCCGCTCAGGGCTCCGAAGCAGAGCCGTCTCAGGCTCCGCTTGCCACCGCCACCGCCACCGCCGCTGCCGCTGCCGGGAGGGGCGGCGCTCGGCCGTTGAGCTTCCATGTCGTCTTCCATACCGGGAATCCGTGCTCGCGCCGGTTCCGGCTTGGTGATGGGGCCCTGTCGGGTGACGAGGGAGCCTCTTTCGAGAAGGGACCAATCCGCCTCCGTACCCGCCCCGAATTCCCGGTGAAGAGAGCACAGGGCTCTTACGCATCCGATCGATGAGGGATTTCCATGCAGAATCGTGTCCGTCGTGTCGCTGTCGTCGTTGCTGCCGCTGCCATGCTGCCGCTGGCCCTGACCGCCTGCTCCGACAGCGGCGCCCAGGACAAGGCTTCCGACAGCGCCTCGGCCCCCGCGTCGAAGGAGAAGGAGCCCGAGACCTCCGGGGGCGACGCCGAGGCGATGGACGGTCCGTTCGGTCCGGCCTGTGCGTCCGTGCCGGAGGACGGCGCGGGCTCGTTCGACGGGATGGCCATGGACCCGGTCGCCACCGCCGCGTCCAACAACCCGGCCCTGTCGACGCTGGTCACGGCCGTGCAGAAGGCCGGTCTCGTCGACACCCTGAACAACGCGAAGGACATCACCGTCTTCGCGCCCACCAACGACGCCTTCGGCGAGATCCCGAAGGCGGACCTGGACAAGGTCCTCAACGACAAGGAGCAGCTGACCAAGATCCTCACCCACCACGTGGTCGGCCAGAAGCTCACCCCGGAGGACCTGGAGAACGGCACGTTCGAGACCCTGGCGAAGACCGAGGTGACCACCTCCGGCTCCGGCGAGTCCTTCAAGGTCGCCGACTCGGCCGACGTGGTCTGCGGCAACGTGCGGACGGCCAACGCCAACGTCTACATCATCGACTCGGTCCTCATGCCCAAGTGACCCACGGGAGCTGACGTCTGGGTGCCCGCGGGGAGTCCGTCAGCCGACCGCCGGGCCGCGTGAGGGAGGTGTGCGGCCGCAGGAGTGGGTCCGCGCGGCCGCACCGTCCCGTCGGCACCGGCCCGGCCCGTGTCGGGACCGGTCCATGCCGTCTTTCGTCCGCACGCGGCCATGCCGCCCGCGTCGGCACCGTATGACCGGCCCGTCGTGGTTCACCGGAAAAGCCGATCGCCTCCCCAATCCGTCACCTCCCCGGCTCCGGATTACCCACGAAACGGCACTCGCGGCCGGAGAGGAGAAACATGTCCATGGGGTCAGCGAGCACGGCGGGCGGGGCCGAGGGGTCCCCGGCTCCCGGATACCGGGACCGGGGCCGGCCCTGCACGGCGGTGATCGGCAGCGGCGTGGCCGGTCTCACCGCCGCGTACGTGCTCGCCCACGCGCATCACGTCACGCTGTACGAGGCCGACGACCGGCTCGGCGGACACGCCCACACCCACGACCTGACCTCGCCCGACGGCTCGGCGCACCGGGTCGACTCCGGCTTCATCGTCCACAACCGCCGCAGCTATCCGAACCTCCTGCGACTGTTCGCCGAACTCGGCGTAACCACACAGGAGTCGGAGATGAGCCTGTCGGTACGGTGTGAGGGATGCGGCCTGGAGTACGCCGGTGCGCGCGGCCCGGCCGGACTGTTCGCCAGGCCCCGCAACGCCCTGAGCGCGCGGTATCTGCGGCTGCTCGCCCAGGTGCCCGCCTTCCACCGGGCCGCGCGCCGGCTGCTCGCACAGGACGCCGGAACAAGCCTCGTGCTGGGCGAGTTCCTGGACCGCGAGGGCTTCTCCTCCTACTTCCGTACGCATTTCATGACCCCGCTGATCTCGTCGGTCTGGTCCTGCGACGCCGTCACCGCGCAGCGCTACCCGGCCGCGTACCTGTTCCGGTTCCTGCGCCACCACGGACTGCTCTCGGTCGGCGGATCGCCGACCTGGCGCACGGTCAGCGGCGGCTCGCGCACGTACGTCGACCGGGTGGCCCGCGCCCTGCACGCGGTGCGCGCCGCCACTCCGGTCCGGGCTGTCCAGCGGCACTCCGACGGCGTTCGCATCACCGCCGGCGACGGCTCCACCCGGTCCTACGACTCGGTGGTCGTCGCCACCCACCCGGACCAGGCGATCCGGCTCCTCGCCGACGCCACCGCGCAGGAGAAGGAGGTACTCGGCGCCTTCCGGTACTCCCGCAACACCACGCTCCTGCACACCGACACCAGCCTGCTGCCGCGCGCCCGGGGCGCCCGCGCCTCCTGGAACTACCTGATGCCCTCCTGCACGGCGGGCGCCGACCGGGTGCGAGTCAGCTACGACATGAACCGGCTCCAACGCCTGAACGCACCCGATACGTACGTGGTCACGCTCGGCGGCGAGGACCTCGTCGACCCGGACCTGGTCCGGGCCCGCATGGTGTACGAACACCCGGTCCACACCCCGGAGTCGGTGGCCGCCCAGCAGCGGCTGCCCGAACTGAGTACCGCGGTCACCGCGTTCGCCGGGGCGTACCACGGCTGGGGGTTCCACGAGGACGGCTGCCGTTCCGGCGTCGCGGCCGCCGCGGCACTCGGAGTGCGCTGGTGAACACGGACCAGGCCCCGGAATCGGCCTCGTACCCGGCCCCGGCCCTGTACGCCGTGGTGATCGCGCACATCCGTACCGCCCCGTGGCGGTACGCGCTGCGGCACCGCACGTACATGTGGCTGATCGACCCCGACCGCCCTCCCGAACCTCCCGTACCCCTGCGTCCCTTGGCACGCTTCGACGCACGCGACCACTTCGACGGCGACCGTCCGACGATCCGGGCGGGACTCGAGGCGTTCCTGGCCGGGCACGGCGTGGACCTGCGAGGCGGGCCGGTCCTGATGCTCACCCACGCCCGTGTCCTCGGGTACGTGTTCAACCCGCTGACGGTCTACTGGTGCCACGGCCTTGACGGCGCCCTGCGCTGCGTCGTCGCCGAGGTGCACAACACCTACGGCGAACGCCACTGCTACCTGCTGCGCCCCGACGCCGAAGGCCGGGCGGTGACCGGCAAGGAGTTCCGCGTGTCGCCGTTCTTCCCCGTCGACGGCCGCTACCGCATGCGGCTGCCCGCCCCTGGTGACAGCCTCGACCTCACCGTGCACCTGGAACGCGACGGCGGCAGGCCCTTCACCGCAACCGTCCGGGGCCTTCGCCGCGAAGCGCGTACGAGCACCCTGCTCCGGCAGGCCCTGCGCCACCCGTGGTCCACGCTCGCCGTGTCCGCCGCGATCCGGTGGCACGGCATCCGCCTCTACCTGCGGGGGCTGCCCCTACAGCCGAGACCCGAACCACGCCCACCCGAATCCGAACCGAGGACCCCGGAGGACGCTTCATGACCACAGCCGAGCCCCGCACCGCCCCGGAGTCCGCGTCGGCCCCGGAGCCCCGGGTGCCCGCGCCCGCCGCCGAGCCCGCCGACGCCGAGAGGTCAACCCCTGCGGAGGCCGAGGTGCCCGGGAAGCCCGCTGTGCCCGGAAGGACAGCCGAGGCCGGGACGGCGGCCGTTCCCGCCGGACCGGACCCGGACCGGTGGCCCGACGTCGCCGCCCCCGTGCCCCGCCACGGCCCCCGTACCGCGATCGCCGCCGCCCTGGTCAAGCGAGCCCTGAACCAACTGCCGTTGCGGGTGCGGTTCGCCGACGGAACGGAACTCGGGAAGGGCGGCGCGGTCCTGGACATCCACGACCCGCGGGCCTTTCACGGCCGCATCGGCGCGCGGGGCCTGATCGGTTTCGGCGAGTCCTACATGGCCGGAGAGTGGGACGCCCCCGACCTGGTCGCCGCTCTCACCGTCCTCGCCACCCACGCAGGCGGGCTGGTGCCCCCGCCCCTGCAACGGCTGCGCGCACTGTGGGCCCCTCGCCGTCCCCAGGAGCAGCGCAACACCCCTGACGGCTCCCGCGAGAACATCAGCCACCACTACGACCTGTCCAACGACCTGTTCGCGCTCTTCCTCGACGAGACCCTCAGCTACTCCTCGGCGCTCTTCCGTACCCTGCCGGCCGAACCGCGCCACCTCGCCGACGCCCAGCGCCGCAAGATCGACCGGCTGCTCGACCTCGCCGGGGTCCGGGAGGGAACCCGTGTCCTGGAGATCGGCACCGGCTGGGGCGAGCTGGCCATCCGCGCCGCTGCCCGCGGAGCTCGCGTCACCTCGCTCACCCTCTCCGCCGGACAACGCGACCTGGCCCGTGACCGGATCGCCGCGGCCGGCCTGTCCGGCCGGGCCTCCGTCGAGCTGTGCGATTACCGCGAAGCACGCGGCACGTACGACGCGGTGGTCAGCGTCGAGATGATCGAGGCCGTCGGAGCCGAGTTCTGGCCGGTCTACTTCCGCACTCTCGACGAGCGGCTCGCCCCGGGCGGCCGGGCGGCCCTGCAGGCCATCACCATGCCGCACGACCGGATGCTCGCCTCCCGCTCCACGCACACCTGGATCGGCAAGTACATCTTCCCCGGCGGAATCCTTCCCTCGGTCGAGGCCGTCGTCGAGACGGTGCGTCAGCACACCGGTCTCGCCCTCACCCACCGCGACGCCTACGGCCCTCACTACGCCGAGACGCTCCGACTGTGGCGCGAACGGTTCACCGAGCGCGCCGGCGAGGTCGAGGCCCTGGGCTTCGACGAGACCTTCCGCCGCATGTGGACCCTCTACCTCGCCTACTCCGAGGCCGGGTTCCGCGCCGGTTACCTCGACGTCCAGCAGTTCCTGCTCACCAAGGAGGCCGCCGCCCGATGACCACCGCCCGTTCCGCGCGGCACAGGACCGCGTCCCACCGCCTCGCCGCACTCACCGAATCCGCACGCGCCGAATCCGCACTCGGCGGCCCGCTCCCCGTGCGGCTGCGTGCTGGGGACGGCAGCGGGACAGGCCCGGCCACCGGCCCCGTCGTCGTACGCTCCCGGCACGCACTGCGACGCCTGTGGCAGCCCGGCGAGTCGGGACTCGCCCAGGCCCGCGCAACCGGAGAGCTGGAGGTCGAGGGCGGCCTGGCCGACGGGCCGCGTGCCATCCGGGCAGCAGCCCGGGAACAGCGGCGGAGCGCACCTCGGCTCCCGCTCTCCGACCGGGCCCGCGCCGTCGGCATCGCCGCCCGCCTCGGTGTCGCGGGCCCCCCGCCGGCTCCGCCGCACTGGCACGCGGGCCTTGAGCGGTCGGCGGCGGCATGAGCGACGTGAGCCGGGTGAGTGGCGTGAGTACGGCCGACGGGTTTCCCTGGGGCGACTTCGCGGCCGGCCTGCCCTGGTCCGCGTCGGCCGCCCTCGCCGTCATGCTGGTCACCTTCGCCGTCGCCGTACGCAAGGGCATGCACCGGATCGTCGACATCGCCTGGGGCCTGGGCTTCACCACGGTCGCCGTCACGAGTCTCCTCGCGTCGTCCGGGGCGGACGGTGACCCGGTCCGGCGCGTCCTCGTCACCGTACTGACAGCCGTCTGGGGTCTTCGACTCGCCGGGCACATCAACCGGCGCGGCCGCGGCCACGGGGAGGACCCGCGCTACGCCCGCATGCTGGCCAAGGCTCCGGGCGACCCGACCCTCTACGCCCTGCGCAAGGTATACCTGCTCCAGGGCGCTCTGGTCTGGCTGGTGTCCCTGCCGGTTCAGGCCGCCCACTACGTACCGGAGCCGATGGGCCGGCTCGCCTGGGCGGGCGTCGCGCTGTGGACGGTGGGGATGTTCTTCGAGGCGGTCGGCGATGCGCAGCTGGCCCGGTTCAAGGCCGCCCCGGCGAACCGCGGCCGGATCATGGATCAGGGCCTGTGGCGCTACACCCGCCATCCGAACTACTTCGGCGACTTCTGCGTGTGGTGGGGCCTGTTCCTGCTCGCCGTCGGCTCGCTCGCCGTGGCCGCTGCCGTCGTCGTCGCCCCGCTCGTGATGACCCTGCTCCTGACCCGTGGCAGCGGCCAGCGTCTGCTCGAGCAGCACATGTCGGGCCGCCCGGGTTACGCCGCGTACGTGGCCCGGACGAGCGGCTTCTTTCCGCTGCCGCCTCGGAGTTGAGGCGGGCCTGCGGCGGCGCCGGAAGTGCCGTCCGGTCGCTGATGACGCGTCGGCGGCCGGACGGCCTGCTCCGTGGCGAAGGACGGGAGTGTCCCGGATCCCGCTCCCGGGACCTCCCGGCCCCTCAGGTCGGCAGTGGCATCAGGGCCACCGGGGCGGATGTCGGCTGTTCGGAGCCCCCGGCGGGCTCGACGGTGATGCCCATGCCGGACGCCCCGGACACGGCGCCGCTCATCAGTACCGTCTGCTCGCTGCGGCCGGGCTCCATCAGCCCGGCGGAGCGCATGCCCCCGTCCTCGTCGAACCACAGCTGGTACGTCTTTCCCTTGGGCGGCGGCGTCATCCCGGAGACCGCGAACACGGCCTTGTCCTGGCTCCTGGAGACGACGACGGTGCCGGTCGCACCCTCGCCCAGCTTCGCCGAGCCGCTGCGGGCGTCCGGTGCCGCGAGCACGGCCGAGACACGCCCGGCATCCTGGGTGGCCTGCCTGGCCTGTCTGGCCTGGTCGAGGGCGTCCTCGGCGCGCTGGTGCTGCCACACCGCTGTGCCGCCGAAGGCGGCGGCCGCCGCCACGCAGGCGGCGAGTGCCCAGCGGGACAGAATCGTCCGGCGGGCGGCAGCTCGGGGGATCGACGTGGCCGCACCGGCCTCGCGCGGCGTCTCCTGACGGACCGTCGTGATCCGTCGCAGCACCTCGTCCCGCAGCCCGGCCCGCGGCGTGACACTGACCGCGAGACCGAGCCGGGCGGAGGTCGCGGTCAGCTCGGCGGTCTCCTGCGTACAGGCCTCGCACCCGGACAGGTGCCGCTCGAACGCGGCCCGCTCGGTGTCGGACAGCGCGTCCATCGCGTACGCGCCGGTCAGTGTGTGCAGGTCAGTGGTGTTCACGCGGTCACCCCCAGGCAGTCACGCAGCCGGATCAGACCGTCGCGCATACGGGTTTTCACGGTGCCCAGAGGCAGCGTCAGGATTTCCGCGACCTCACGGTACGTGAGGCCGCGGTAGTAGGCGAGGGTGACGGCCTGGCGCTGGATCTCGGTCAGCGTGCGCATGCAGCGCCGCACCTGCTCGCGTTCGAGCCGGGTCTCCACCTGCTCGGCCACGGTGTCGTACGCGGGCGTCCGGTCCAGGAGCGCCGCCTTGTGGTCGCGGGCCGCGGCAGCCTCGGCGGAGCGCACCCGGTCGACCGCCCGGCGGTGGGCCAGGGTCAGGATCCAGTTGATCGCCGTTCCCCGGTCCGGCCGGTAGCGTGCGGCGGTCCGCCAGAGCTCGACCATGATCTCCTGTGCCACCTCCTCCGACTGGGCGTGATCGCGCAGAACAGCGCGCACGGTGCCGAGTACGGGGCCCATCGCCCGGTCGTACACCGACGCGAAGGCGTCCTGGTCGCCCAGGGCGACCTGGCCCATCAGCTCCTTCAGGTCTGGCTCGGCGGAGGGGGTTCCGCCGATGGACACGGCTTCCTTCACAGGCTGCTCCGGGGTAGGTCACGGGTGTCGGTAGTGGTTCGGACTCGTCCGGGCCCCGGATTGGTCGAATGGGGCAGTCCATCTGGCCCGCAGCTACGAAATACCGGCATGAGTGTCCAGGTGCCCGATGACCACACCGGTCGGGGTGGAACCGTACGCGGACCGGGAAGCGGTCGGCGCGGTGCAGGCGGTCCCAAGGCCGCGCTCGTCCCGCACGGCATCCGCACCGCACAGCCCGTCCCGGGAACCACCCCAGGTGATCGTGGCGCTTCCCGCACGTCACCTTCGATAGCACGGTCGCGCGCATCACCGACGACCGCCGGAGGATTCCTCATCCCCGCACGCTATTTCGAGGACTACGCACCCGGCCGCGGCAGGGCCGCCTCGCGCGCGGCCCTGGACTCCGACGCCCCTCGGATCGACCTCAACGGGGACTGGGCGATCCGGTTCTCGCCCGCCCTGCGCCCGGAGACGGACGGATTCGAAGCCCCGGACTTCGACGACGGCTCCTGGGACTCCCTTCGCGTCCCCTCGCACTGGCAGCTGCGCGGCTACGGCCGGCCGGTCTACGTCAACACCGCCTACCCGGTGCCCGTCGACCCGCCCTTCGTCCCGGCCCCGGCCCACGCGAGGATCCCTGGAGCTGTAGTCACGTGGCGTTCACCGCGCGGCACGGAACGTGACCGTGCGGCGCGCCGGGCGGAGCGGACCTAGGCTGGAAGCAGCCGCAAGAACCCGGTCCTGGCGAGCAGCACGGTCCGAACGGAAGCGGGGCGCGTGGAAATGTCCGCCGAGCAGGATGCCTCCACCGCCACTGTCGTGGTCGACCCGCACGGCGTGGTGAGCGGCTGGAGCGAGGGCGGGCGGCTGCTGCTGGGCTGGACGGCGCGGGAGACCGTGGGGCGGCCCCTGACCGACCTGCTGGTAGATCGCCCAACGGCTTTTCCGGGGAACGGCGGCATCGGATCCGAGCACACGGAAGTCGTCCCGTTGCGCCACCGGGACGGTTCCGCGGTGGACGCCGTACTGACGGTTCATCCGCTGCACGGCGCGGACGGCCGTGCGCTGGGCCACGCGATGACCGCCCAGCCGTGGGAACGCCGTCCGGTGATCGCCGACCGGGCCTTCGAGCAGTGCCCCTTCGCCCTGGGCGTCTACGACCCCGAGTTGCGGTTCCTGTGGGTCAACGCCGCCGCGAGCCGGGTGATGGCGCACTCCGAGGAGCAGGTGCTCGGTGAGAAGTACCGTGAGCTGTTCACCGAACTCGACGACATGGCCTATACCGACCGGCTCTCCGAAGTGGTGAGGACGGGTGAGCCCGCACGTCTCATCACCGTCTTCCGGCCGCTCGGCAGCGACTACGCGAACGCCTGGGCCACCAACATGTGGCCCGTCCGGGATGCCGAGGGCACGGTCCGCGCGGTCGCCAACTGGGGCTTCGACATGAGTGCCGAGTACTGGGCCCGGCAACGCCTGCTCATCCTCAACAAGGCCAGTGGCGGGATCGGCCTGACGCTCGACGTGATCGGCACCGCCTAGGAGCTGGCCGGTACCCCGGTGCCGGAATTCGCCGACTCCGTCACCGTGGATCTTCTGGACGAGGTGCTGCGCGGAGAGGAACCGCCCTCCGCCTCCGCGTTCACCGCCGGGGAGACGGTCGTGCTCCTCCGCGCCGCCCAGTGCGGCACGGAGGAGGAGAAGGCGGAGGAGAAGGAGAAGGGCACCGGCCGGGCGGCCGGGTCCCCGACGCCGGTCAGCCACACTCCCGGTTCCGTCCCCGCCCGCTGCATGGCCACCGGCAGGTCCACGGTCGAGCTCGCCGCCGAACCCGGCCAGGGCGGCGAATGGGCCTTCGGGCCCGGACTCGCCGCCGACCCGGCCCACTGGCCGCCGGGCAACCCATCGATCGACGGGGCCATCGCCGCGGCCGGGCTGACCGGACGGATCACCGTGCCGCTCCGGGCCCGGGGCGTGCTGCTCGGCGTCGTCGCCTTCTCCCGCCGCGACCGGCCCGAGGCCTTCACCGCCGACGACCTGATCCTCGCCGAAGAGCTGACCGCCAAGGCCGCCGTCGCCATCGACAACGCCCGCCGGTACTCACGCGAGCGCGCGACCGCGCTGACCCTGCAACGCAGCCTGCTGCCCCAGGGGTTGCCGACCCAGCAGGCGGTCGAGGTGGCATCCCGCTACCTGCCCGCCGGGACCGGCACGGAAGTGGGCGGTGACTGGTTCGACGTCATTCCGCTGTCCGGTGCCCGGGTCGCCCTGGTCGTCGGTGACGTCGTCGGCCACGGCCTGCACGCCGCGGCCAGCATGGGCCGGCTGCGCACGGCGGTCCGCACCCTGGCCGATGTCGACCTGCCGCCGGAGGAGCTGCTGACCCATCTGGACGACCTGGTCCTCCACCTCGCCGGGGGCCTCCAGCCCGCCGGCCGCTTCCCGCCGGCCGGTGAGCCCGGGGCCACCTGCCTGTACACCGTCTACGACCCTGTCTCCCGGCGCTTCACGCTGGCGAGCGCCGGTCACCCGTTGCCGTTGATCATCTCCCCGGACGGCACCGGAACGCCGGTACGCGCACAGCCGGGACCGCCGCTCGGCGTCGGTGGGCTGCCTTTCGAGGCCACCGAGTTCGAGCTGCCCGAGGGCAGTCTGCTCACCCTGTACACCGACGGGCTGGTGGAGAGCCGCGAGCGTGACGTGGACCAGGGGATCACCGAACTGCGGCGGGTCCTGAACCACTCGGCCACCTCGCTGGAGACCCTGTGCGACACGGTGATGGACACCATGCTCACCGAACGCCGCACCGACGACGCCGCCCTGCTGCTCGCCCGTACGCACGCGCTGGACCCCCGCCACGTCGCCGACTGGGACATCGAGCCCGACCCCGCGCAGGTGCCGCGTGCCAGGAAGCTCGCGGTCGACCAGGTGGACGCCTGGGGACTGGAGGAGGCGTCCTTCGTCACCGAGCTGGTCGTCAGCGAGCTGGTCACCAACGCCATCAGATACGGCGAGCCGCCGATCAGGCTGCGGCTGATTCGCGACACCTCCCTGATCTGCGAGGTCT
>NZ_JBIDBC010000035.1:0-47074 GCF_043202835.1 Streptomyces sp. NPDC048142 | reverse complement strand
GTCTTCGACGCGAGCAACACCGCTCCGCACCTGCGCCGGGCCCGCGCCTTCGACGAGGGCGGCCGGGGCCTGCTGCTCGTCGCCCAGCTCACCCAGGGCTGGGGCACCCGGCACACCGCCTACGGGCGAGGTCTTCGACGCGAGCAACACCGCTCCGCACCTGCGCCGGGCCCGCGCCTTCGACGAGGGCGGCCGGGGCCTGCTGCTCGTCGCCCAGCTCACCCAGGGATGGGGCACCCGGCACACCGCCTACGGCAAGGCGATCTGGTGCTCGCAGCCCCTTCCCACGCCGTAAGGACCTGTCGTGCTTCCCGCCGGTCGGTGCGCTCACCAGCCCAACGGCAGACCGGCGATGAACGGGGTGAGCCGGTCGGCGATGAGCCGGTCGTCATGGGCCGAGTAGTGCCAGTCGCAGCCGCTGAAGTCCAGGCCCGAGCCGTCGAGGAACCAGTAGCGGACCCCGCTGTCGCCGGCGTCGTTGCGTGCCTCGACCACCTGCTGGACATGGTCGGCGTACTGGCCGGCGCCGACTGCCACGATGGTCGTCCCGGTCCCGTAACGCGTACGCAGCTTCTGGAGGAAGTCGCCGTAGGCGCTGCGGTAGCCGGCCGCGAGGCTGTCGGGTGTCCACGGCTCCCCGGGGTTGATGGCCGAGAAGTCGTTGGTGCCGAGGTTGACCACCACGAGCTGGGGCCGCCAGGTGCCCGGGTTCTGCCAGACGTCGCCGGAGACGTTCAGCAGGGCCCGGTCGTAGAAGGTCCGGTACGTGACATCCGGCGAGGTTCCGCTGACGTTGCGCACCATGCCGAGGCCCGAATAGCCGTTGATCTGGTAGTCGGCGTTCAGCTGCCGGGCGGTGAGGGCGCCGTAGCTCACATCGGAGTTGGTGGTCCGCTTGACCTGGTCCCAGGTGCAGGTGCGGGAGGCCGAGAGGTTGCCGTAGCCCACCGTGAGGGAGTCGCCGATGAACTCGATCTGACGGCTGCGGGCTGCCGGTTTGCTCAGTACGGCGCCGCCGGGCGCTGCCAGGAAGCCGCCGAAGGTGCTGGTGTCCCCCGGGCTGTCGTTGCGCTTGACGAGCCGGACGGTGTGCTCACGGTCCTGGAGCCCGTTGACCCAGTGCGTGGTGTCGCCGGGTGTGACGAGCGTGGCGACAGTGGTTCCGTCGACCTGGACGTCGTAGTCGGCGGCCGAGTCGCTCAGTACGATGCCCACGCCGGTGCCTCTGACGCGGCCTTCGAAGTACACGCCGGGCCAGCTGTACCGCACCGTGTCTCCGGCCTCCTTGACCCGCCCCGCGGTGTGCACCTGCGCGGTCACGCCCGACGCGCGGACCAGTTGCCACTGCTGGTTGGCCCCGCCCCGGTCGGTGAACTGCACGGCCTTGGCGCCGTCCGCGGTGGAGGCGTCCCGGATCTCGACGGCCTTGCCGCTGTGGCGGCTGATCAGCCGGACGTAACCGTCCGGGGAGTCCGCCGGCCGGAACTGCTGGTTGGCGCTGTCCGCGTCGCTCCACTGCACGATGTCCGCGTGGTCCGCGGTGGAGAAGCCCGCGACGTCCAGGACCTTGCCCGAGTGCCGCGCCTCCAGCCGGTAGTAGCCGCCGCCCGAGTCCACGAACCGGAACCGCTGGTTGGCCCCGTCATGGCGGGACCACTGGGACAGGGCCGCTCCGTCGGCGGTGCTGCCTCCCGACACGTCGAGCGCCTTGCCGCTGCCACGGTTGACCAGCACGTACCACGCGTTCGTATCCACGGTGGCCGCCTGCGCCGTGCCGGTGGCGCCGAGTCCGGCCAGGAGCCCGGCCGTCAAGGCGGTCACGACGGCGAGCACCGCCGCACGCCTCCCGTGCCCCCGCCACCACGCACCGAGTGTCATAGTCATGCCAATTATCCGCATGCGTGCCCCTTCCCATGCGCGAGGCCGAGCGGCCCGCGAGACCAACCAACGACGCCGGAGGGCGAGTTGGCGCAGCCGGCGTACAGCGATGACAGCGACCACGCAGACCGCGGCCGGACGCTCGAAGCGCTTCGACGCTGCCATCCGCGCTGATGGCTTGTCAATGGAGAGGAAACAATAAAATCTCGTGCGGCAGCCACTCTTGTTTCCCGCGAATCTTCTCGATTAGCTTGCGTCGTGAAGTGAAGTGAAGCGCTTCGACAGTCGCACGGGGCCGGGGCCCCGAGTGTCCGGAGCGGCTCGCTCGCCGACCGTCCTGCCGGGCGACCGGACCGAGGACGAACAAGCCTGACGCGCGCCCTCCCCGACGTCGCGTCAGCGTGCGGCTCGACTCCCCGTACCGAGGAACCGTCATGACGACTCGCAGCATCACCGGCCGCCCGGGCGGCCTGGCCTTCGGCGGGGACTGCAACCCCGAGCAGTGGGACGAGCCGGCCTGGAAGGAGGACGACGAGCTCATGCGCCGGGCCTGGGTCAACCTGGCCACGGTGGGCGTCTTCTCGTGGGCCCTGCTCGAACCGGAGGCAGGGCGCTACGACTTCACCTGGCTCGACGCCCACATCGACCGCCTGCACACGAACGGCGTGGCCGTCGACCTGGCCACCCCGACCGCTTCCCCGCCGCCCTGGTTCACGCTGGCCCACCCCGAGGCGCTACCGGTCCGGGCGGACGGCACCCGCCACGTCCACGGCAGCCGCGACACGTACTGCCTCGCCTCCCCCGCGTACCGCACCGCGGCCCGCCGGATCGCCTCCGCGCCGGCCGAGCGGTACGGCGACCACCCGCCCTCGCGCTGCGGCACGTACACAACGAGGCCTGGGGAACGGCCTTCTGGAGCCAGTGCTACACCGCCTGGGAACAGGTGCTGCCGCCCCGCGCGACGAACTACCACAAGAACCCAGCGCAGACAGTGGACTTCCACCGCTTCTGGGGCGACGAGGCCATCGCCGCGTACTGCGAACAGCTCGACGCGATCCGCGCGCACAGCGACCGCCCGGTGACGACGAACCTCATGCTGCCGTACTACCTGCGGCTCAATCCGTGGGCCTTCGCCCGCGAGCTCGACATCGTCACCTCCGACCAGTATCCGTCACCCCAGGCGCTCACGGCTCTGAACCACCCCGCGCCCGCATACAGGAATCGACGAGAGGACCCATCGGGTGCCCCCTCTGCCCCAGCCGGACGGACGACCCACCAACCCCGTGCTGACCGGCCTCCACCCCGACCCCAGCATCTGCCGGGCCGGCGACGACTACTACCTGGCCTGCTCCAGCTTCGAGTACTTCCCCGGGGTGCCCCTCTTCCACAGCCGCGACCTGGTGCACTGGACGCAGATCGGCAACGCCCTGGACCGGCCGGAGCAGCTGCCTCTGTCGGCCGCGTGGTCCTCCGGCGGGATCTACGACCCCACGCTGCGCCACCACGACGGCCGGTTCTGGCTGATCGTCACCAACTGCGGCGAGGGCGGCGGCAACCTGATCGTCACGGCCACCGACCCGGCCGGACCGTGGTCGGACCCCATCCCGGCCCCGGATCTCCCCGGCATCGATCCCGACCTGGTCTGGGACGAGGACGGCACCTGCTGGTGCACGGTCGCCGGGGGCCGGCAGGTCCGTATCGACCCGTCCACCGGGCGGACGTACGGCACACCGCGCACACTCTGGGCCGGCGGGCCCGACGCCAAGGCCCCGGAGGCGCCGCACCTGTACCGGATCGGCGCCTACTGGTACCTGCTCATCGCCGAGGGCGGCACCGAGCGCGGCCACGGTGTCTCGATCGCCCGCGGCCACTCGCCCGCAGGCCCGTTCGAGCCGTGCCCGGCCAATCCGGTCCTCAGCCATCGCGGCACCGACCACCCCGTCCAGAACACCGGGCACGCCGACCTGGTCCAGGGCCCCGACGGCTCCTGGTGGATGGTGCTGCTCGGCGTCCGGCCGGGCGGCGGCACGCCGGGCTGGCACGTACTCGGCCGGGAGACCTTCCTGGCCCCGGTGACCTGGGTGGACGGCTGGCCGGTCGTCGGCGAGGTCGCCCTGGACCTGCCCGAGCTCCCGTGGCCGCTCTCCCCGGGCCCGGTCGAGGAGCGGCGGGACGACTTCGAGCTCGCCGGACTGCGACCGTCCTGGATCTCCCTGCGCGACCGGCCGGCCGAGCACTGCACCACCAAGGAGCGGCCCGGCTGGCTGACGCTCCGCGCGCGGGGCGGCTCCCTGGACGAGCCCGACGTGGTGTTCACCGGCCGGCGCCGGCAGCATCTGTCGTGCCGGGCGCGCACCCTGGTCGATGCCGCCGAGGGAGGCGGCGGCCTCGCCGTACGGCTCGACGAGCGGCACCACTACGCGATCGAGGTGTCCGGCACGGAGGTGCGGGTCATCGCGCGCGTCGGCTCCCTGCGCACGGTCGTGGCCGAACAAGCCGTGCCCGCCGGACCGGTGGTCCTCGCCGTCACCGTCACGGATCCGCCGGCTCCGCACGGACCCTGCACCGGACCCGACGTCGTCTCCCTCGGCGTCGAGCGGAGCGACGGCACGTTCACCGCGCTCGCGACCCTCGACGGCCGCTACCTGTCGACCGAGGTCGCCGGCGGCTTCACGGGCCGGGTCATCGGCATGTACGCCGCGGCAGGCACCGTCCACTTCGACTGGTTCGACTACGAGCCCCTCGACAGCTGAACCCGTCCCCCTCCCCCCGGCCGGCAGGGACGCGGGAACGTTCCGCCACGGGGCGACGAGAAGCCCCGCCGAGCCCGTCCTCCCCGGCGGGCTCGGCGGTCCGGCCCTGAACCCGGAGAACGGCACGGCACACATCAGCCGATGCACCCGCGGCCCCGGGCGGCCAGGGCACCGGCGTCCGCGTGCGCCGCCTCACCCGGGCCCTGGTATCCGGCCGGCCCCGCAGGAGCTTATCGAAGCGCTTCGATGTACAATGAGCCCACACCCAGGCAGACGTCAGGATCAGCAATGCGCTTCCCGTGCAGATGATGTACGAAGTCCGTCGAAGCGCTTCATAAGGTTGGAGAGCTGGATGGTAACCCTCGCCAAGGTCGCCCAGCACGCCGGAGTGTCGGCGAGCACGGTGAGCTATGTCCTCAGCGGCAAGCGGTCCATCTCCACGACCACCCGGCAGCGGGTCGAGCAGAGCATCCGCGAGCTGGGATACCACCCGAACGCGGGCGCGCGGGCCCTGGCCAGCAGCAGGTCGAACATCATCGCGCTGATGGTTCCGCTGCGCACCGACATGTATGTGCCGGTGATGATGGAGATCGCCGTCGCGGTCGCCACGACAGCCCGGACGCACGGGTACGACGTGCTGCTGCTGACCGGCGAGGAGGGCCCCGACGCCGTCCGCCGCGTCACCGGCAGCGGCCTCGCGGACGCGATGATCCTGATGGACGTCGAACTCGACGACGAGCGGCTGCCGTTGCTGCGCGGCACCGACCAGCCGTCCGTGCTGATCGGACTGCCCGCCGACACCTCGGGGCTGACCTGCGTCGACCTCGACTTCAAGGCGACCGGGGCGTTGTGCGTCGAGCATCTGGCAGAGCTCGGCCACCGCGACATCGCCGTCATCGGCGGGGCTCCCGCGGTCTACGAACGGCACACCGGCTTCGCCGAGCGCACCCTCGACGGGCTCCGTCACCGGGCACGCGAGTTGGGTGTCAGGGTGTTGCACCGGCCGTGCGAGGGCGGCTACGACGCGATGGGCGGCACTCTCGCCCGCATCCTCGACGAGCGTCCGGGCACCTCCGGCTTCGTCGTGCAGAACGAACAGGCGGTCGAGCCGCTGCTCGCCCTGCTGCGCCAGCAGGGCCGCGCCGTGCCCGAGGACGTGTCGGTGGTCGCGATCTGCCCGGACCAGGTGGCCGTCCAGGCCTCGGTGCGGCTGACGTCGGTCTCCATCCCCGCGCAGGAGATGGGCCGGCACGCGGTGGAGCGCCTGGTCGCCAAGCTCGACGGCCGGGGCGCCGACGACGTCGTGCTCATCGCACCCGAGCTGGCGGTGCGGGCGAGCACCGGGCCGGCGCCCTTTGCCGCCTCCTGACCCCGGCCGCCCCTTCGGTACGGACGGCGGCCGGCCTGAGCGTCGCGGGCCGGGGTCCGACCGCGCCGAGGAGCGACGCGGAAGGACCCCGGCCCTGATACGGGGTCAGCCGCCGTTGACGGTCAGCCTGTTGGTGATGAAGTCGAGTCCGCCGGGCGACGAGGTGATCTCATAGCCGAACTGGACGTCGCCGATGGTCTCGTTGCCGGGCATCCAGCCCTTGGTGTGGGCGATCCAGGTGAGGATCGGCTTGATGTCCACGGTGCCGGAGCGGGAGTCGGACGTCCGCAGGAACGAGAACACCTGGTTCGACCCGTTGGTGCCCTTGTAGACGTTCCAGTTGTGGCCACCGAGCGAGACGTTGTCCTGCCAGGTGCCGATCGGACCGACGGCTCCGTGGTCGTTGACCCAGAGCATGATCTCGTAGTCGTGGTCGGTGTCCCAGATGTCGTACGACGTGTTGTACGCGCCGGACGACGGGACGCTGACGTTGTAGTCGCTGGTGAGCCGGCCGATCGAGTCGATCGTCTTGTTGATCGTCTTCGTCGAGTTGGGGTACGACTTGATGCCGCCGGTGCCCGGGTGGTCGGCCCAGACGCCCCAGCTGGTGCCGGAGTTGGCCCAGGTGCACTGGCTGCCGAAGCCCGAGCCCCAGATGTTGTTGTAGAGCCGGTAGCCGTCCAGGCTGGTGGTGCCCCATCGGTCGCAGGTGTTCCAGACCGCCGCCGAAGCGGGGGCGGCGGCGAGGCCGACGGTGGCACCGAGTGCCATCACCGGCGCCAGCACCGTCATGGTGATCTTGCGTATCGTGCTCGTGACCATGGTGTCCCTTCCATGGGTGGGGGGGGAAATTGCGGGGGTACTACCACGCCCCAAGGCTGAGGACGTGGTCCTCTCCGGCGACGAGTCCGATCGGCTGCGCGTCGCCGGAAGAAGTCCTGACATCGATCCGGACCGTGCGGGTCGGCTTCAGGACCGCCCTCGCCCGGCCGGGCGCCCAGGTCAGTTCGACCTCGGCGCCGAACCGCGTGCGCAGGCCCGCGAGCCGGCCCGCCGGGAGGGACGGCGGCAGCGCGGGCAGGAGGACCAGTCGGTGGGGGGTCGACTGGAGAAGCATCTCGATCAGCACGGCGGGCAGAGTGTGCGCGGCGTCGGCGTTGTAGACGTCGCGGTCGGGGTAGTGCGCGCTCATCAGGGAGGCGTGGAAGAAGTCGCCGTCCAGGACCTGGCCGAGAGTCCGGGCGACGCGTTCGCCGTCCCGGAGCCGGGCCGCGATGAGCGCGTGGTGCAGATGGCCGTGCGCGGAGTCGTTCTCGGTGCCGCGCAGTTCGAGGGCGCGGTGGGCGGCGGCCGCCAGCTCCGGGGTGTCGTACGGGGTGATCTCCTCCAGCGGCCAGACGCCGTAGAGGTGGCTGAGGTGGCGATGGTCGTAGGAGTCCGCCAGGCCCGGCCAGGCCCATTCGGCCAGGGCCCCGTCCTCGTTGATCCGGTGCGGCGGGAGCCGGTCGGCGAGGTCGCGCCAGCGGTCGGCGTCCGGGGTGTCCGGGTGGTAGCCGGCCGCGGTGTGCAGGGCGTGGCGGGCCGCCGAGAGGTCCATGGCGGCGTTGACCGTCACCCAGCTCGCGTCTGCGGGGCGGTTCTCGGGTGAGTAGGAGGGGACGACGACGGGACGGCCGCGCTCGTCGGTGCGGGTGAGGAAGTCCTCGTAGAACAGGGCGACTTCGGCGAGGGCGGCGGCGGTACGCGGGTCGCGGATGCCGTGGGTCTCGTCGTGGTGGACGAGGGGCCCCAGCAGCCAGTCGGCACCCGCGGTCCACAGGTGCAGGGGGTACTCGCGGCTGAAGTGGTACGAGTGACCGGACTCGCCGTCGGTGTGGGCGGGGGCGACCACACCCCGGGCGCCGAAGATCACGCGGGCGTTGTCCCGCCAGTCGGGCAACTGGCGCTGGATCAGCGCGGCGTGGGCCTCGGTGACCTCGGGCAGGTCGGCGGCCGCGGCGGAGGCGGTCTGGAGGTTGAGGTTGGCGTCGTTGGTGAACGCCCCCGACCAGGCCGTGTTCCAGTCGCCGGTCCACAGGCCGGTCAGGCGGGGCGGGCTGAGCCCGGCGGAGGACAGCAGGTGGTAGCGGCCGGCCGCGAACAGCCGCTCCAGCAGGGCGGGTTCGCGCGGGCGTTTCAGCAGCTCCGAGCCCGGCAGGGCCCGTTCGGCCGGGTCGGCGGCGAGGTCGAGGGTGACACGCTCGTAGGCGGGACGGTGGAGGGCGGCGTGGCGGTCGAGCAGTTCGTCGTAGTCCATGGGCAGGTCGCGCAGGGCACGGCCCGCCGCGGTCACGTCCAGTTCGCCGGTGTGCCGCCGGACGCGGGTGAGGAGCAGCACCGACCGGGCGTCCTCGATGTGCGCGCGGGACGGGGCGAGGGACGTCGTGCCGCCGGTGACGACGACGAGCGTGACGCCGGTGAAGGCACGGTCGCCCTCCGGGTAGGGGGCACGCAGGCTCAGCAGGGCGCCCTCGGGAGCGACGACGGCGCCGTGTCCGACGGCCAGAGCTGTGGGGACGCCGGGGAGCCGGTGATCGAGGGAGATGTCCAGGGTGAGGCCGGGCCCCGTCACCTGCTGGACGATCACGTCGTCGGTGCGGGAGACGAAGACCCGGCTGGTCCGGCCGGCGCAGGACGCCCGTACGACACCCGTCGTGAAGTCGACGTCGCGGCGGTAGTCGTCGCTGTCGCCCGCCGGCCGGACCAGGCTGATCCGGAAGGCGGGGTGGAAGGGCCGCGCCCACTGGTGCGGACGTCCGTCGGTGAAGCCCTCCCCGGCGGTGCGATCGCCTGCCAGGAGGCGGTCCTGGAGCGCGGGGAGTCCGGCGGCCAGCCGGGGCGGCTGTCGGTGCGCGTCGTTCCCGCCCGGCCGTACCAGGGTGTGATGGGTGACGACGACCCGCTCCGCGTTCGGATCACCGAACACCAGGGCGCCGTGATGGCCGTTGCCGCTCAGGAAGCCGTCCTCCCAGCGGGCGGCCGGGTGCGGCTCCCAGGTGCCGTGGACGGGCCCGTCGATCGCGGTCATGGCCGGAGCACCGCCACGCCGTGGCGGCCGAGGGTGATCCGGTCGGTGACGGCCGCCCCCGTCAGCAGGTCGTGGTGGGTACCGGGCACCTCGACGGTCACCGGCTCGCGGCCGTGGTTGAGCACGAAGAGCGCCTCGCCCCGGCGGACGGCCTCGACCTGCTCGGGGAGGCCGTCGAGCACCGGCCGGACGCCCGCGCCGGCCGCGATCCGGGCCAGCAGGTCGCGCAGCGCCTCCGGCTCCGGGAGCGTGGAGACGTACCAGGCCCGGCCCTTGCGCAGGACGGCGGGCAGTCCGTCGAGCTCACCGCCCTTGTACGGCACGGTCTCCTCGGCGGTGCCGTCGGCCGCCAGCTCCTCGGACCACAGGGAGCCCCTGAAGCCCTCGCAGGTGACGCTCTCCCCCGCGTCCAGGGGCCACCACTCGTGCAGGGTGCGGATGCCGAACAGGTCGCGCAGCCGGGCGTCCATGCCGCCGGGGCGGACCCGGTCGTCCTCGTCGGCGACGCCGGTCTGGAATCCGCAGACGAGGGTGCCGCCCTGCCGGACGTAGCTGAGGAGGTTGTCGATCGCCGCGTCGGTGAGCGCGTACAGCTGCGGCACGACGACCACGGAGTACGGCGTCAGGTCGTGCTCGGGGTGGGCGAAGTCGGTGGTGAGATGGGCCTGCCAGAGGGCTCGGTGCCAGGCGCGCAGGACGTCCGGGTACTCCACCTGGGTGGACAGGCGGCCGTCCTGGGCGCCGGCCCACCAGGCGTGCCAGTCGTGCAGGACCGCGATGTCGGCGGTGATGTTCCGGCCGGTGACCTCGGCGGCGATGCGCTTCAGCTCCGCGCCGATCTGCTTGACCTCCTGATGGATCCGGCCCTCCTCCCCGGCATGGCTGACCATGCCGGAGTGGAACTTCTCCGCGCCCTGCCGGGACTGCCGCCACTGGAAGTAGCAGACGGCGTCGGCGCCCCGGGCCACGGACTGGAGGGACCAGAGCCGGTTGAGCCCCCGGGGCTTGGGATGGTTGACGCCCCCCGCGTGGACGGCTCCGGCGGCCTGCTCCATGAGCATCCAAGGCCCGCGCGCCTGGGAACGGGTCATGTCTTGGACGAGGGCGCCGCTCTGGCCGCCCAGCGGGTCGCGCGGATCGGGGTAGATGTCGACGGAGACGACGTCCTCCTCCTCGGCCCAGCGCCAGGCGTCCTGGCCGATCCACAGCGGCATGAAGTTGGTGGTGACCGGCAGGTGGGGGGTGTGCCGGCGGACGATGTCCCGCTCGGCGGCGTAGCACTCCAGGAGCATGTCGGAGGTGAAGCGGCGGAAGTCCAGCACCTGGGTGGGGTTGCGCAGGTAGTGGGGCAGGCGGGGCGGGAGGATGCCGTCCCAGGCGTCGTAGCCCTGGCTCCAGAAGGCGGTGCCCCAGGCCTCGTTGAGGGCGTCGAGGGTGCCGTACCTCTCGCGCAGCCAGCGGCGGAAGGCGGCCGCGGCCTCGTCACCGTGGTCGAAGGTGCAGTACTCGTTGTTGATGTGCCACATGGTGAGCGCCGGGTGGCCGCCGTAGCGGGCGGCGAGGTCCTCGGTGATGGCGGCGGCGTAGCGCCGGTAGGTGGCGCTGGAGTGCGAGAAGTGCTGCCGGCCGCCCCACCACTCGGTGCGGCCGTCCTCGGTGACGGGCAGGGTGTCGGGGTGCAGCCGGCCCATCCAGGGCGGGGGCGCGGAGGTGGGGGTGGCGAGGACGACGCCGATGCCGTTCTCGTGCATCAGGTCCATCAGTGTGTCCAGCCAGCCGAACTCCCGGGCGCCCGGCTCCGGTTCGAGCGTCGACCAGGAGAAGACGCCGAGGGTGACCGAGTTGACCCCGGCGGCCTTCATCAGCCGGATGTCCTCGTGCCAGGTCTCCTCGGGCCACTGCTCGGGGTTGTAGTCGCCGCCGAAGAGCAGCCGGCCGCGGGTCGCGTCGCTCAGGGCGGGCATCAGACGGCCTCCCCGTACTGCGCGCCGCGCCCGTTGGCGGCGGGGCGGACCGGAGCGTCGGGGCCACGGGATCCGAGCCGGGCCGGTCCGGCCGTGGAGGTGACCGAGCGGGTGGGGTGGGACATGTGATTCTCCCGGTGCGAGGGCTGTGTTTTCCCGGCAGGCGCGGTGGGCGTGGCGGGCGCTGTGGGTGTGGGGCGCGGCGGGTGTGGGGCGCGGCTCGTGCGGGGCGCGGCTCGTGCGGGGCGCGGCGGGCGCTGTTGATGTGCGGCGGACGGCCGGCCGTCGTGCGGGCGGTGCGTTGCCGCACCCGGGCCCGGCTACGGCCGGCCGCTCCGCGCGGGGGGTCGGTCAGCCGACGGTGCCGGTGACGGTGGTGCCGGACCTGGTGAGGGTGTAGGCCAGGGTCTCACCGCTCCAGAAGTGGAAGGTGAGGTGCACGGTGGAGTGGTCGGTCATCCCGGAGAAGAACTGGTCGGTGATGGTGATGGTGCCGGTGTCGTAGTCCGGGGCGAAGGCGCGCCCGAACTCCTTGTAGGAGGTCCAGTCGTGCGGACCCGCGTTGGTGCCGTCGGAGTAGACCGCCTCCATGGTGGCCAGGAGGTCACCGTTGAAGGAGGTCGGGACGGTCAGCGCGCCGGTGGTGCCGGTGGCGTTCCGCTGGGTGGGGGTGTCGTGGCCGATGACATCGACGTCCCACGGCGCTCCGGCGGAGAACTCCAGGGTCACCGTGGCGTTGACGCCGTGCCCCTGGCTCTCGGTGAGGTGGGCCAGGGTGGCGGCGGCGAAGGTGAGCCGGTCGCCGTCGAGGCGGTAGTCCACGCCGGGCACGAGCGTCCGCGAGCCGTGCTGGACGGCGTCCAGGCTGTTGCCGGCCAGATCCAGCGTGATCGTGGCGTCCGCCGGTTCCTGGCCCGTACGGACGAAGATCTCGTCGGTGGATCCGGTGGCCGAGTCCACGGTCCAGGCGGACCGCATCTGCCGGAACAGGCTCTGGTCACGCCACTCGTGGGTGGCGCGGTCGAAGTGCTGACCGTTGTCCCACAGCATCGTGGTGAGCTGCTTCTGCCGAGCGTAGGAGCCGAACATCTCGAAGAACTTCAGCTTCTCGCCCTGCTGGACGGTGCCGGTGCTGCCGCTGTCGAAGCCGAGCAGTCCGTACTCGCCGATGATCACCGGAATGCCCGCCGCCACGAAGGTGTCGTGGACACGGTCGAAGGTGTCGGTCAGGCTCTGCCGTGACTGCTCGTCGAAGCGGGTGACACCGGCGACGTTCACACTGAACGGCCAGTAGCCGTAGTCGTGCACGGTGGCCGCCAGGTAGGGATCCGCCAGCTCGTCGAAGGTGTCGAGCAGCGGGTCCAGCCGGGCCTGGTCGGAGCCGGTGTGCAGGGTGGGCAGGACCAGCACACGGGAGGCGTTGGCACCGCCGGAGCCACGGATGATCTCGTGGAAGACGACGTTGAGCTCGTTCAGCAGGGCGTACTCGTGCTCGACGCCGTCGCTGTTCGCGAACTGCGGCTCGTTGACGCTCTCCAGCAGCAGTTTCGACGGCGTGTGACGGAACCGCTCGGCGATCTGGGTCCACAGGGCGCTGTAGCGGTCCAGCACGGTGTCGTGCCGGGCCGGCATCTCGTTGATCCACTGCCATGAGTCGTGGTGGACGTTGAGCAGGACGTACAGGTCCTCCTCCAACGCCCAGTCCACGACCTGCTCGACCCGGTCCATGAAGGCGGGGTCGACGGTGTGGTCGGGAGCCCCGCCCTGGCGGTTGGACCAGGTCACGGGGAGCCGGATGCTCTTGTATCCCTGCGCGCGGACGGCGCTGAACAGCTCACGCGTGATCAGTGGGTTGCCCCAGGACGTCTCGTCGCCGACGGCGTCCAGGGTGTTGCCCACGTTCCAGCCCGGCTCCATGGCCGCGACCGTCTCCATCGCCGTGGGGGTGAGGGCCGGCCACCGCTTGCCCTTGCCGTTGTCCCTGCCCTTGCCCTTGCCCTTGCCCTTGCCGTTGCCCTTGCCGTTGCCCTTGCCGTTGTCCCTCTCCTTGCCCCTGTCCTTCCTGTGGTCGTTCTTCTGCTCAACGCCGTGTTCGGCCGCCGTGGCGCCGGCGGCGCCGGTCGTCGACATGACCGCCAGACTGAGGAAGACCGCTGTGAGGGCGGTCCTGAGCGCATGCCTTCGTCGCTTCACCATCATCCCTTTTCTGTGGGTTTCCGGGGATCTCTTCCCCGGCTGTGGAGAACGGGCCTGCTCGGACGGTGCGCCCGGTGGCCCTCGTCGGCGGTGCCACGTACCCATGCTCATCTCCTCCCGGACGTGGGGGCGAGAGGGCGAGTCGGTGGTGGAGCGGGAGCATCAGCCCTTGACGGCGCCGGTGAGCATGCCCTTCTTGAAGTGCCGCTGGACGAAGGGCGAGGCGACCGTGACGGGGATCAGCGCGAGGACCATGACGGCCATCTGCAGCCCCAGCGAGGAGAGTTCCCCGGTGCGGACCGCGTGCTGGAGGCCGGTCGGCGCCTCGCTGTTCTTCTGGACCAGTTGGATCAGCACGTTCTGCAGCGGCATCATCTCCTGGTCGGTCAGGTAGATGGAGGCGTTGAACCAGGCACTCCAGTAACCGACCGCGTAGAACAGCGAGATGACGGCCAGCACCGCGCGCGACAGCGGCATGACGATGGTCAGCAGGATGCGCAGGTCACCGGCCCCGTCGATGCGGGCCGACTCGGTGAGTTCGGGGGATATCCCCATGAAGAAGGCCCGCAGGACCAGGATGTTGAAGACACTGACCGCGCTCGGCAGGACCAGCGACAGATAGGTGTCGGTAAGGCCGAGGGACTGCACCAGAAGATACGTCGGGATAAGCCCGGCCCCGAAGAACATGGTCGCCATGATGGCCATCAGGAAGAACCGATGGCCCAGACTCCCCGGCCGCGACAGGCCGTAGGCCGCCAGTACTGACACCGCCATCGAGAACAGCGTGCCGAAGAGCGTGACACCGACCGAGACCATGATCGCCCGGCTGACCTGGCCACCGCTGAGCAGTTCGGTGTAGTTGACGAAGGTGATGCCCTGCGGGATCACGACGAGGCCGCCGACCCGGTCGATCACGGATTTGGGAGAGAGGCTGGTGACGATCACGATCCACAGCGGACCGAGCACCCCCAGGCAGCAGAGCAGCAGGAACCCGCTCTTGGCGGTGATTCCCGCCTTGCTCGGCGGCTCCTCCCACCCGGGGCGGGCGGGCGCCTTGAGGCTGCGGATGAGCTGCGTGTTGAGGCTCACTTCTTGTACACCCCCTGCTCGCCCAGCACATGAGCGAACTTGTTCGCGCCCAGGACGAGGCAGACTCCGATGACTCCCTTGGCCAGGCCGACCGCGGCCGCGTAGCTGAAGTCGCCGTTCTGGATACCCATGTTCCACACGTACGTGTCGAGGACCTCGCTGGCCCCCGCGCCGACCGCGTCCCGCTGGAGCAGGTACTGCTCGAATCCGACGCTCAGCGCGTCGCCCACCCTGAGTACCAGCAGCAGGGCGATCACCGGGCGCAGCGCGGGCAGCGTCACATGCCACATGCGCCGCCAGCGGCCCGCGCCGTCCATGGCGGCGGCCTCGTACAGGTCGGTGCTGACAGCGGACAGGGCCGCGAGGAAGACGATGATCCCCCAGCCCGCGTCCTTCCATACGGCCTGCGCGGTGACCAGGAACTTGAAGGCGTCCGCGTCGGTCATCAGGTCGAACCCGGTCCACCCGTGGTCCGTGAGGGTCTGGGCGATGATGCCCGCGCCACCGAGTACCTGCTGGAAGACGGTGACCACGAGAACCCAGGAGAAGAAGTGAGGCAGATACATGATCGCCTGCGCCACGGCCCGCACCCGGGGCCGGATCACGCTGTTGATGACCAGCGCGAGGGCGATGGGGACCGGGAAGAACAGCACCAGTTGGAGCGCGAACAGGACGATCGTGTTCTTCGTGGCGCTCCAGAACAACGGGTCGTCGAACATCCGTGAGAACTGCTCCACGCCCACCCACGAGCTGTGGAAGATCGCCGCGATGCCGTCGCTGGAGACATACGGGTCGTAGTCCTGGAAAGCGATGACGTTGCCGAGCAACGGAACGTAGTTGAAGACCAGGAGCAGGACGATGACGGGCAGGACCATCAGGATGAGCGTGCGGTCGCGGCGCAGTCGGATTCGCCAGGGAACATTCCCCGGCCTGCGCGGCGCCCGCGCCTTCGCCCCCTCCGTGACGGCCGCGGCCTTCGGCTCCTCGACGGCCGTGGCGGGGCGCGTCCCGTCCGGCCTGCTCCCGGCCGTGATGGACATCAGTTGCCGCTGCCGTTCTTGTCGAGGAGTTCCTTGTACCAGTCGCGCAGCTTGTCGCCGCCGGAGGACTTCCAGGCGGAGATGGCGGCCTGCACGTCGGACAGCTTCCGGTTGCCCCGTACGTAGTCGATCTCCAGCTGCTCGAACTGGCTGTTGAGGCTGGTGTAGCGGGACGGCTCGACGATGTTCATGCCGTACGTCGACGTCTTCTTCATGAAGGCACCCATACGCTGCTGCCACTCCACCTGCTTACGGGCGACGGCGGGGTGGTCGGGGTGGGCGAAGTAGGGAGCCGGGGTCGCCAGCATCACCCAGGCGTTGATCACTTCGGAGTTGCCCTGGTCGGTCTTGACCGGGACGCCGCCCTCGACCGTGTAGTGGGTTCCCTCGGTGCCGTAGTCGACGAGCATCCGCTCCTTGGTGCCGTAGGGCGCTGCCGCGAAGTTGGCGGCGGCCAGCGCGTTCTCGATCGTCGCCTTCGAGGCGCCCTTGCGGATCAGCGACCAGATGGTGGCGGGCTGGGACGCGTACAGCGTCGGGTCGCCGCCGTCGGCGCCGAAGATGTCCATGCCGTCGATCTCGAAGTCCGGGTTGGCCTGCGCCTGTTCGGCGGCCTTGACGTACCAGGCGGACATGTCGCCGTTGAAGACCAGGATCTGCCCGGCGGTGAACCGCTGGCTCGCGTCACCCGAGCGCGCCTTGTCGTCGGGATGGACCACACCGGCGTCGAAGAGTTTGCGGGACCACTCCAGGGCTTCCAGGTATGCGGGCTCCTCGATGCGGTAGGTCAGCTTGCCGCCGTCCCCGATGTTCCAGCCGTTCGTCCCGGAGGGCCTGACGCCGAAGATGCCGGCCGAGACCCAGCTCATGTCACCGCAGGCCCACACCTTGGCCTTGGCGCTGGTGGCGTCCTTGGCCCAACCGAGGAACTCTTCGGGCGACTTGGGTACGGTGTAGCCCTTCTGGTCGAAGATGTCCTTGCGGTAGTAGGGCACGATGAAGCTGGCGGGGGCGGCGGACATCGGAATGCCGCGCAGCGCGCCGCCGAAGACGCCCATGCGCCAGGCGTCGGAGGGAATCGCGGCCAGGTTCGGGTACTTCTTGACCCTGTCCCCCGCCAGGTAGGGGCCGAGGTCCATGAACTTCGCGGTGACCGCGTTCGCGATCTTGCCGACCAGTTCCCAGCTGGGCACGACCACCATGTCGGGTACGGAGCTGGAGGCGAGGACGGCGCCGAGCTTCTGGCCGTAGGTGTTGCCGTCCTGGTTCTGCCAGGTGACCTTGGTGCCCGCCGCCGCGTCGACCGCCTGGTAGTACGCGCACCCGGCCTTCGGCGGGGTGCCCCAGAACGGGGACATGATCTTGAAGGGGACGCCGGTGGCGAGCTCGTCCGGGACCGAGGTGGCCAGGGCCGCGAGGTCGACCTTGCCGGTGTAGCCGGCCGACGAGCCGTTCTTCGACGGGATGTCCGGCTTGGCGACGTTGCTGGCGACGTATGCCGGGAGCAGCTTGTCGACGTCCTTGCCCGACGTGGCGCCCTCTCGGGACTTGCTGTCCGAACCGCCACAGGCGGCGAGCAGGGGCATTCCCCCGGCCACCGCTGCGGCGGCGACCGCGGTGGAGGCGAGAAAGCTTCTCCGGCTCGATCCGGAGGCGGCATTCGTCGTCATTGCGTCAACCCTTCGTGGCGCACCTGCACATCCGGCGGCCAGGCCGTCGGCTGCGGTGTCGTGACTGGAACTGGCCGAGCTGAACTGAGCTGAGCTGAAGCGGACATCCACCGCCGTGACGCGATACACAGTCGAAGCGCTTCAATGTTGCTGTGAGATTAAGTGAACGTTCAAAGGCGCACAAGGGTCGGATCCAAGATTCCTGTGAGGCACAGGAGGCAGCTCTCCGTATGTCCTGCTTGATACAGCGATGTTGATCTCTCGATACTCACCCTGATGGAGGACGAGACTCGAAGCGCTTCGAAGCTCCTCGCTGATCCCTCTCAGGGAGATCCCGGATATCCACGCACATGCCGCACACACCACCGCTCATCCGCGATCCACGGCTGCCCTTCGCGAAGCGTGTCGACTGCTCTCCGGCGCGCACAGCACCCACTCCGTACGGCACCGCGCAGCGCACCACGGCACGGCGCGGCGCGGCGCGGCACAGCGTCCGCACCGCGCAGCACCGCATCGACCCCATCAGCAGTCGGCGTACGGAACGTCCGCCTCCAGGGTCCCGGCGGGGTGGCTGTGGACGGTTCCGTCCGGGCCGCCGAGCCGCAGTCGCCACGGGTGCCGGCTGTCGGTGGTCACCTGGAGGCGGTCGCCCCGGCGGTGCAGGTGGAAGCGGGCCGCCTCGCCGGGCCCGTCGGTGCACGGGATCACGAGGGTCCGCTCGGCGCCGTCGGCGAAGGCGTGCACCCGCAGCTCGACGCCGTCCGGCCAGTCGGAGACGGGGTGCTGGTCGTCGGCGCCGAGCGGGATGACCGAGTCGGGTCGGGCGAGCAGCGGCAGGGTGTGGAAGTCGTGCTGCTCGCGGACCCAGCGGGGACCGTCGATCCTGGCACCGGTCAGGACGTTCGTCCACGGCCCTTCGGGCACGTAGTACTCGGCCGTGCCGTCGTCGGTGAAGACGGGGGCGACGAGCAGGTCGTCGCCGAGCATGTACTGCCGGTCCAGCGTGCCGACGGCGGGGTCGTCGGGGAACTCCAGGACCATGGCCCGCATGACCGGGATGCCGGTGGCGTGCGCCTGCTGGGCGGCGCGCTGGAGGTAGGGGGCGAGGCGGTGCTTGAGCAGGGTGAACGCCCGGGTGACCTCGACGGCCTCCTCCCCGTAGTCCCACGGGACACGGTAGGACTTGCTGCCGTGCAGACGGCTGTGTGAGGAGAGCAGCCCGAACTGCACCCAGCGCTTGAACACGGTGGGGGTCGGGGTGCCCTCGAAGCCGCCGATGTCGTGGCTCCAGAAACCGAAGCCGGACAGGCCGAGGGAGAGTCCGCCGCGCAGCGACTCCGCCATCGCGTTGAAGTGCGACTCGCAGTCGCCGCCCCAGTGCACCGGGTACTGCTGGCCGCCCGCGGTGGCGGAGCGGGCGAAGAGCAGTGCCTCACCCTCCCCGCGCACCTCCCGCAGCAACTCGAAGACGGCCCGGTTGTACAGGTGGGTGTAGTAGTTGTGCATCCGCTCCGGATCGGAACCGTCGTGCCAGACCACGTCGGTGGGAATGCGCTCGCCGAAGTCGGTCTTGAAGCAGTCGACCCCCTGGTCGAGCAGGGAGCGCAGCTTGGCGATGTACCACTCCTGTGCGGCAGGATTGGTGAAGTCGACCAGTGCCATGCCGGGCTGCCACAGGTCCCACTGCCATACGCTCCCGTCGGGGCGCCGCACGAGATACCCCTCGCGCATGCCCTCCTCGAACATGGCCGACTTCTGCGCGATGTAGGGGTTGATCCACGCGCTGATCCGCAGCCCCCGTTCCTTGAGCCGGGTCAGCATCCCGACCGGGTCGGGGAAGGTGTCGGCGTCCCACTCGAAGTCGCACCACTGGTACTCGCGCATCCAGAAGCAGTCGAGGTGGAACACGCTCAGGGGGATGCCGCGGTCGGCCATTCCGCCGACGAAGCGGTTGACGGTGGCCTCGTCGTAGTCGGTGGTGAAGGAGGTCGTCAGCCAGAGTCCGAGCGCCCAGGCCGGGGGCAGGGCGGGGCGGCCGGTGAGCGCGGTGTAGCGCTCCAGGATCCGTTTCGGGGTGGGGCCGTAGACGATGAAGTACTCCAGCGACTGGTACTCGACGCTGAACTGGACCTGGCCGACCGCCTCGGTGCCGACCTCGTAGCTGACCTTCCCCGGGTGGTTGACGAAGACGCCGTAGCCCTTGTTGGTCAGGTGGAAGGGGATGTTCTTGTAGGCCTGTTCGCTGCTGGTGCCGCCGTCGGCCTGCCAGATGTCCACCGTCTGGCCGTTCCTGACGAACGGGGTGAACCGCTCTCCGAGCCCGTAGACCAACTCGCCGACATCCAAGGAGAGTTGCCCGAGCACAAAGTGCCGGTCCTCGTCATCGGTGACGAAGGCCGTGCCGCGCTCGCCCGCGGTGGTCAGGATCCGCCCGTCGGCGGTGAACTCAAGGCGCCAGGGCCCGGACGTGTCCACCCGCAGCGTCAGGTCACCGGCGCTGAGCTCGGCGACGGTTCCGTCCTGCCGCACCTTCCCGGCACCCTGCTCCGCGCCGGGCAGCGCGAACTCCGACCCCGGCCGTACCGAACCGGCGTGGTGGGTGGTGCGCACCCCGATCACACCCTCGGCCGGCGACCAGCACTCGACGGTGAGCAACGGGCTGTTGAGCGTGTCACCGCGGCGGCGCACGTGCTTCACCGGCGCGTAGAGCGTCATCCGGTGTTCGTCGGCCCGGATGTCCGCGACCTCGGTGGCGTAGCGTGCGGTGCGGCCGGGGCGCATCAGCCAGTACCCGTCGGTGAACTTCATCGGGTGGTTTCCTCCGTACGCGCGCGGTGCGCGGTGATCAGTCCCCGGTACCAGCGGCAGCTGTCCTCGGGCCTTCGGGTCAGGGTGTCGTAGTCGATGGGGACCGGGCCGAAGCGCGGGTCACGGCCGCGCGGCATCGCGGTCAGAGCTCCGGCGACAGGCCGCGCTCGCGCAGCCATTCGAGTTGGACGCGCGGGTTGGAGCCGTAACCGCCGCCGTGGTCGGCGAACGGCCACACGGTCATGGTGCGGTCGTGGCCCGCGTAGTGGTTGAAGGCGGCGTAGACCGTGGAGGGCGGGCAGACCGGATCCATGAGACCCACGCTGAACAGCGCCGGAACCAGGGCTCGTTGGGCGAAGTGCACACCGTCGAAGTAGTCGAGGGTGTTGAACGTCGACTCCACCCGGTGGCGGCTGTGCCGGCGCAGGTACTGGACGATCTCCTGGTACGGGCCTTCCCCGCTGATCTGCACGGCGCGGCGCAGGTGGCACAGGTACGGCACGTCCGGCAGCACCGCCGCCACGCGGTCCCCGGCCAGCGCGGCGACCGCGAGGGCCAGGCCCCCGCCCTGGCTGCCGCCGGCCACCACGACCCGGTCGGTATCGAGGCCGGGCAGCTCACCGACCGCGTCCACGGCACGCACGCAGTCGGTGATCAGACGCCGGTAGTAGTAGTGGTCGGGCGAGTCGATGCCGCGCGTCATGAAGCCCTGGGCCCACTGGGTGCCGCCGCCCTCGCTCCGGTCCGGGGTGTCGTGGCCCTGCCCCCGGCTGTCGACGACGAGCTGGGCGTAGCCCGCGGCGGACCAGAGCAGGTGCTCGGTGGGCACGCCGCGGCCGCCGTTGTACCCGATGTAGGTGACGACGACCGGCAGCGGGCCGTCGGCGCCGCGCGGGCGCAGCAGCCAGGCGGCCACCGGTTCGCCGTTCCAGCCGGGGAAGCGGACGTCGTCGGTCTCGACGGTGCGCAGCAGGTGCTGGGAGGTCACCCGCCCGGCCGTCACGGCCCCGCCCCGCGAACGGGCTTCGGCGAGGGTCCGCGTCCAGAACGCGTCGAAGTCGTGGGGTGCGGTCAGCTTCGGCCGGTAATCTCCGAGTTCGTCGAGTCCGAAGTCTGTCAGCGGCATGCGGCTTCCTCTGGTGGTCGTAGCGGGGTGAGGCGAGAGGGGATGGGGGAAGGGGGGAGCGGGTTCGGGTGGTGACACCAGGGCACTCGGCACCCGGCACCCGGCACCCGCCCGGGGTGGCGGCCCGCCCCCCTCGAACGGGCCGCCGGCCGGATGGGCCCCTCAGTCGGACCTGGCGGACGCGCCGAAGCGGAAGGCGGCGAGGCGGAAGTCCCCGTGCAGGGTCAGGCGCAGATCGTGCACGCCGGCCACCGGAGCGAGGAGCCCGGCCGTGATCGTCGTCCAGGTGTACCGGTCGCCGGTGACCGGCACGCCGATCTCGGCGAGGAGCAGCTCACCCGCGTGCAGTTCCAGCCGCGCTTCCCGTGGTCCCTCACCCTCGCGGGCGGTCTCGACCTCCACGCGTACCGCTCCGGAGAGATCGGTGTCGCGGAAGAGAAGGGTCGCGGACCGCGCCGGATCGGTCGGCGTGACGGCATCGCCGCTGACGCGGGTGGCGTCGACGAGGGTGGAGTCCGCGTGGTCGTCGAAGTCCGCTGCCAGGGTCCGGCGTCCGACGACCACGCGGGGTGCGGGGGCCGGTCCGGTCACCGTGAGCGGCGCGGTGAGGACCGGGTGCTCGGCGGAGCGGGCGACGGTGATCTCGTATGCTCCCGGGTCGACGGTGAAGGCGCCGGCGGCGACGTCCCAGTGAGCGAGCCGTTCGGCCGGCAGCCGGAACGTCAGCTCTCGGCTCTCGCCCGGATCGAGGCTGATCTTGCGGAAGTCGGCGAGGCTCCGCCGGGGGGCCTCGTAGCGCGCGCCCAGGGCCCGGACGTAGAGCTGGACCACTTCCTTGCCGGGCCGCGACCCGGTCCCGGCGACGGTCACCGTGACGTCGACCGTGCCGTCCTGGGCGATCGACGACTGCGAAAGCCGCAGGTCACGGTAGGCGAAGTCGGTGTAGGACAGGCCGTGGCCGAAGGGGTAGAGCGGCGCGGCCCGGTGGTACTGGTAGGTCCAGCCGGCCTTGATGATGTCGTAGTCGAGCGGGTCGGGCAGCGGATCGTCACCCCGGTACCAGGTCTGCGGCAGGCGGCCCGCGGGCTCGTCCTTCCCGAGCAGAACGGCGGCGAGGGCGTGGCCGGTCTCCTGCCCGGCGTGGGACGTCCACATCACGGCGGGCAGGTGGTCGTCGGCCCAGTCGACGGCGAACGGGTAGCTGCTCATCACCACGAGGGCGGTCTCCGGGCGCACGGCCGCGACCGTGCGCAGCAGCGCCTCCTGCGGCTCGGGCAGTTCGGTGCCCGCCCGGTCCTCGGTCTCCCGGCCGTTGATCATCGGGTGGTTGCCGAGGACGACGATCGCCGCGTCGGCGGTTTCGGCGGCCGCCCGCGCCTCGGCCGCGCCGTCGCGCAGCAGCTCCCGGTGCCAGCGCTCGGCGGCGTCCGGGTTCTCGGCGGTGACGGTCACCCGGCCGTCCACCGGGTCCACGGCGGCGTAGCGTCCGGTGAGTACGGAGCGCAGCAGCATGTCGCCGTCGCCCGCCGGTTCCAGGCGGAAGGTCTCGTGGACGTCCCAGGTCTTGACGATTTCCTGGTCCGCGGCCAGTGAGGTGTCGTCCTTGAGGCTCAGGTAGCGGCCGGTGTCGGCGGCGCGCAGCGTCAGCACGCCGCGGCCCCAGTCGACGACGTCGAACGGGGTCTTGCCCAGGAGTTCGTCGGTGGTGCGTGAGTGCAGCGCGATCCGGTCGGAGCCGTCCGCCCGGATCACCTGGCCGCCGTGGAGGCCGAGTTCGGCGCCGAGCCCGTCGGCGATGCTGACCTGGTAGGGCAGGGTGCCGCTGTACCAGTCCTCGCACAGCAGGCCGGCCAGTGGACCGAGGACGGCGATCCGCCGGGTCCGGGCGGGGTCGAGCGGCAGCATGCCGTCGTTCTTGAGCAGCACCACCGACTCGGTCGCGGCGCGCCTCGCCAGGGCGCGGTGCTCGGAGCAGTCGATCACCTCGGGGCCGATCCCGGCGTAGGGGTCGAGCTCAGGATCGAACTCGCCGAGCCGGAAGCGGAGTTCCAGCTGCCGCCGGACCGCGCGGTTCACGTCGGCCTCGTCGATCAGGCCGCGGTCCAGCGCCTCGCGCAGCCTGCCGATCGGCGTCCCGCTGTCCTCGCCGTGGTCGGTGAAACTGTCGATGCCGGCCTTGAGGGCCGCCGCGTGGGACTCGACGTGGTCGTCGAAGTAGTGCTCGGGGTCGACCAGGTTCGTCGGGGCCTCGGCGTCGCTCACCACGAACAGCTCGTGGCCGGTCGGCTCCGCCCAGCGGCGGAGTTCCGTCCCGATGAGCGGACTCACGTGGCAGGGACGGCCGTTGACCAGGTTGTACGCGGCCATGGCACCGGTCGCGGCGCCCGAGGCGACGACGGGGCGGAAGGCGGCGAGGTCGTATTCGTGCAGCACGCGCGGGCGGAGCCCGGAGGAGGTCGTGCAGCGGTCGTCCTCGTTGTTGTAGGCGAGGAAGTGCTTGAGCACCGGGGCCGCACGCAGATACGTCGGGTCGTCGCCGGACAGACCACGGCAGAAGGCCTCGCCGAGGCGGGCGGTGTGCGCCGGGTCCTCGGAGTAGCCCTCCTCGTTGCGCCCCCAGCGCGGGTCGCGCAGCAGGTTGAGGACGGGCGCCCAGGCCTGAAGGCTGATGGGGGCGCGGTCGGGGGCGATCACCGACGTGCGGTGGCGGTGGAAGGCGCGCAGTTCGATCGAGGTCGCCTCGGCGACCTGGCGCACCACGTCCTCGTCCCAGGTGGCGCCGAGGCCGACGGCCTGCGGGAAGACCGTCGCCTCACCCAGCCAGGAGACGCCGTGCAGCGCCTCACTGCCGGTGCGGAAGGGGCCGATGCCGAGGCGCGGGATGTCCGGCGCGTACTGGTGGAGCATGGCAATCCGCTCGTCGGGCGTGAGCCGTTCGAGCAGGTCGTCGACGCGCTGCCGCAGCGGTAGCGCGGGATCACGGAATGGCGGCCGATCGGGCGCGGGCACGGGCGCGGACAGGGAACTCACGTGGACAACCCCTTGCAGGCTGAGCGGTGCGATGCGTTATCGAAGCGCTTCGACGCTGACACGGACCCGTGACGGTGTCAACTACTCCTGCTCCAGGGAACTTCGGATTTGTTCGTGCGCGCACCGCGTCCGAAACGCCCCATGACACCTCCAGGGCGTCCAAGCGCTTCGATGCATGTGCACGCGGCCCCGTCGATCGCCGGGGCCGCCCGCCGCCCGCCGCCTGCCCGCGCCCACGCCCGCGCCCGCGCCCGCGCCGGGGCCGGGGCCACCGCGCCCTCGGAATCGAGTTCGCCCCCGGCGAGGACGGCACCGGACTACTCCCGCACGTCGACCAGCCGTTCGAAGAAGAACTCGTGCTTGAGGAAGGAGACGTCGTACTCATGACCCGGGTACGGCGGGATCAGCTGGGCAGCCTGGAACAGCCGCCAGCCGTCCCGGAGCGCGGCCACCCCCGACGCGTACGGCGGCTCGTCGCTGTCGCCCGTGGTGGGCGAGGTGCGGCCGGTGCCGTCGTAGCGCGACCAGCCGACGACACGGGAGTCCAGTGCCGAGCCGTCCAGGTACAGCACGAGCACCTGCTGCCGCAGCACCGGGGCGGCGGCCGGGGTGTCCGCCCGTGCGGGCGGCGTCGCTTCGGTCGTCATGCCACGATCCCCTTCGGGCGGTTGGAGACCCTGGTCACCCAGTGGTCGAGGTCGAAGCCGTCGTCGCCCGTCAGCTCCCGCCACAGCAGGATGCGGTTGTACCGCTCCAACCGGCCGGTCGCCCCCTCGTACCACGGGAACATCACGTCGAGCTCCGCGGCCACCCGCGGATCGTGGAGATCCGCGGTGTCCCACAGACGTCGCTGACGCACCCGGGGATTGAAGCGGATCTTGAACATGTAGCGGAGGGTGTCGCTGTCGTTGCGACGGCCCCCGTGCCAGATGCCGTGGTGCAGAAACACCACGGTGCCGGCCGGGCAGACCAACCGGTCCTGGCCTCGCAGGTTCTGGTAGCGGCCGGTGTCCGATTCGTTGATCCGCCGCAGATGGCTGCCGGGCACGACGAGCGTTCCGCCCATCTCCAGCGTCACGGCCTGCGGGTAGTACATCAACTGGACGTCGAAGGCGTCCGGCCGGACATCGATGATGGCGTCCCCGTGCAGCGCCTGCGCGACGCCGCCGTGCGGCTCGCGGATGTGCACGAAGTGGTGGTCCACCCACGGCTCCGGGCCGACCAGGCTGCGCAGGGCCCCTGCCACCTGGGGCAGTTCGAGCAGCCTGCGGACGAAGGAGCCCTTCGTGTACGCGTCGGACAGCGGCGTCCCGTACGGCACCGACGGCACGCCGTCCGCCAGTACGGCCAGGCCCTCGGCGTTCATCTCCGCCGGGACCACCGCGTCGAGCCGCAGCGCCCCGCGCGCCACGAACCGCGCCATCTCCACCGAATTCAGCAGTTTCCGTCTGTTCTCCATGACGGCCACGCCAGGCCCGGCCGCCGCGCACCGCGTGGGTCCCGTTCACCCTCCACTGGTCCGTTTTCACCGGCCGCCGTGGTAGAACACGTGACATGCTGACGGCCCTCGCCCCGCTCGACGAGCCTCCCGCTCTCGCCGCCCTCGGCATCGGCGTACACGGTCCGGCCGGACAGGTGGACGTGTTCTCGCTGCCGGACCTGTGGCAGCTCCATCTGTACGGTTACGAGGCCGACTTGACGGTCGACGGCACCGAGCACGCGATCCGCCCCGGACGGGTAAGCCTCGTGCCGCCCGGAACCGAGGTGCGGTACCGCTACCGGGGCCGCTCCGAGCACCTCTACGCCCACCTCCGCCTCGGCTCGGCGAGAAAACCCCACAGCATTCCCGTGATCCAGTACACGGGACGCGAACAGGGAGCGCTCACCGCGCAGTTGCGGCAGGCGCTGGCCGCCTGGCCGAACACTCCGGCCCGCGCCACCGCCGAGGTGTGGGCCGCCCTGTGGCGGATCGCCCGGCTCGCTCCCCTGCGGGAGCAGAGCGCCCGCACCGTTCATCCGGCGGTGGCGGCCGCCAAGGCACTGATCGAGGCGCGGCTCACGGAGTCCCTTACCGTGCCGGACATCGCCAGGGCGTCCGGCGTCTCCCACAACCACCTCACCCGGCTCTTCCGCGCCGCCACCGGCGAAACCGTCGTCGGCTACATCCGCTCCCGCCGGATGGAACGCGCACGCCACTTCCTGCGGGCCACCACGCTCTCCATCCCCGCCGTCGCCGCCTCGGTCGGCATCCCCGACCTCCAGGCCTTCAACAAGACCTGCCGCCGCGAACTCGGGGCCTCACCACGCGTCATCCGCAGCGGCGGCCCCGCGTCCGGCAGCCCCGGCGGGGACACCGGTGACACCCCGGGCATGGGCTTGAGACCGGCGCTCTGATGCCGTGAACGGGCAGGTGGCAGGGGGTGGGCAGGCAGGAGTGCGGGAGCGGGCGGTGCTACCGTGCGGGCCCCCGGCCCCCCGCGGCCTCCCGCGCTGATCACCTCATACGAAAGGGCCCAGGCCCATGACCGTGCCACCGCCTCCGCCGCCCCCCATACCGCCCGGCTCCCCCGGGCCTGCCGGGCCTCCTGCGGCGGGCCCGTACGGTCCCTGGCAGCCGGCTGCCCCGAAGCCGCCGCTCAGCGGGCTCGCCGTCGCCTCGCTCGTCCTGTCGCTGCTCGTCTGCCTCGCGCCGGTGGGGCTGGTCCTCGGGATCGTCGCGCTGGTGCGGATCCCCCGGAACGGCAAGCGGGGCAAGGGGCTCGCCGTCGCCGGGACGGCCGTGGGCGGGGCGGTGGTCGCGCTGACCGCGCTGCTGCTGGTGATCGGCGGGGTGCGGTTCAGCGCCTGGACGGTGGAGGACGGCGAGGTCTTCGGCCCCCGGGAGCCGACGTCGGCATCGCTGTTCGACCTGCGCGAGGACGACTGCTTCACCCCGGCCGACGGCCTGCCCGAGCCCGGCGGGGACCGGCTGAGGAGCACGTCGGCGAAGGTCGTTCCGTGCGACGAGGCCCATCGGGGCCAGGTCTACGGGTCGTTCGAGCTGCGGGGCGAGACGTTCCCCGGAACCGAGGCGATCGTGGCCGGGACCCATAAGGGCTGCGCTCCCCTGCTGCACGACTTCGCACTCGACACCACGGCCCTCCCCCGGGTCCGGTCGTACTACTACCACCCGGACAGGGTCGGCTGGGCGAGCGGCAACCGTACGGTGCTGTGCTGGATCGGCTCCGCCTCCGGGTCACTGGAGAAGTCGCTGCGGCAGGACCCGGCCGACTGGGACGACGTCCAGCTGGCGTATCTGACGGCGATGCGGCCGGCCGGTGAGGCCCGGGTCAGCCGGCCCGCCGACGATCTGCGGAGCGACCTCGACGGCGCCACGGCCTGGGCCGGGCGGATGGCCGCGGGCACAGGCGAGTCGGCCCGGTCGCTCCGCGCCGAGCGCGGCTTCCCGGCGACGGCGCGGGGCCCGGTCGCCGCGTTGGCGGACCGGCTGGAGAAGCTCTCGGCCGTGATGGGCTCCGCCGCGAAGGCATCCACCGCGCAGGAATTCGAGCAGCGCGTGGGGGCGATCGGCACGGAGGACGGGGCCCGTGAGGAACGGGACGTACGGGCTGCCTTCGGGCTGGTGGTGCCGGGCGGCGGCGACCTGGCCGGGTGAGCCGCCCGCCCACGCCTTGGCCCTCCCCTTGCCCGGTACCCCTCGCGCCGGGGAGCGCCACGCAGGAGACTTGACCCCCACGCTCGATATCCGGCGCTCGATATCCGGCGCTTGGTATCCGACGCTTGGTATCCGACGTTCCGGAACCCGAGGTCCGGAGCGCGGCTCTCGGAGGGGGACACCTATGCGGGACAGCCATCGGGCGGAAGCCGAGAGGCTGTTGGTACGCGCCGTGGAGGAGGAGGCGCGGCGCACCGGCGGGCGGGCCGACGCCGGGGCGCTGATGTCGCGGGCGCGGGCGGCGCTCGACACCATGGCCGCCGGTGCGGGCGAGGAGTACGCCGCGTACACGCGGGCGCTCGACTCCCTGGCGGCGGGAGAACGCCCGCTCGCGGAGCGCTTCAGCAGAGCGGCACTCGCAACGCCCCTGCTGGTGACGGGAGTCGCGGCGGCCGCCGCGTTCGGCGCCGACCTGGCGCTCGGCGCGGACACCGGTCTGGCGTTCGGCGCGGGCGCGGTCGTCGCGGTGGCCGGCGCGGCGACGACCGTGGTGAAGGCGACCGCCTCGCACTGGCCGGCCGCCCACCGCCGCGCGGGTGCCGCCGGACAGCCGGGCGGGGCCGAGCAGTTGCGGCTCCAGTGGCTGACCGCCCTTGAGGTACGGGGCATCCGCCCGTACCTGGACCAGCAGCGCATGCTGACCCGATCCGCCCGCGCCCCGAAGAAGCAGGTCGCCGCGGCGGGGCTCCAGTTGCGCGGCGGCGACCGCAGCGCGGCAGCCCGCACCCGGGTGGTGCTGGAGCAGTCCTTCGGTCATCTCCCGCAGGCGGAGGGGCCGTTCGCCGGGCGGCGGGCCGAGCTGGCGCGGATCGCCCAGTGGGTGCACGCGGCCCGCGCCTCCACCCTGACCCGGCCGACCGTCGTCGTGCTGCACGGTGAGCCGGGGTCGGGGCGTACCGCGCTCGCGGTGCGGGCCGCCCATGCGCTCAAGGACCAGTTCCGGGGCGCCTGCGTGGTCGATCTGCGCGGCCAGGTGGCCGGGGAGAGCCCGCTGCCGACCCGGGACGCCCTGCTGCATCTGCTGAACCGGCTGGGCGCGCCGCGCGAGCAGTTGCTGTTCCGCGAGGGGGCGTCGGCCGAGCAGCAGGTGCGACGGCTCGGCGAGCTGTACCACCAGCACCTCACGGGGACGCCGGTCACCATCGTGCTCGACGACGCGACGGACGCCGAGCAGGTCCGCACCCTGGTGCCGGAGCGCTCGGACAGCCTGGTGATCGTCACCGCCCGGGAGCCGCTGGAGCTGCCCGGGGACCTGCCCGCCCGGGTGCACCAGCTGCCGGTCGGCCCGCTGGACGCGGCGGGCGCGGAGGAGCTGCTGCGCGAGGTCGCCGAGGAGAAGGAGACCGGGCCCTACGACTATCCGTCCACGGACGCCGTCGTGGAGCTGTGCGGCGGGCTGCCGCTGGCGCTGCGGGTGGCCGGTTCCGCGCTCGGGGCCCGCAGCCGCCACACGCTGGCCGAGGATCTGGGGGCGGCCCTGCCGGTCAGGCCGGATCAGGGAGCGGGGCCTGGTGCCGTGCGTCGCAAGGCGGAGGAGGGAGTCGACGCGGAGCATCGGCGACCGACGACAACGCCGCGAGGTGCGGTGCCAGGGCACGCGGGCCCGGCCGGATCGGCAGGGCCACCCCCAGGCGCGTACGGGCCGGTGGCCCCGGTGGAGCGGGCGCTGTGGCTGCGCTACACGGACCAGGGCGAGCAGGCCCGGCGGCTGCTGCGGCGGCTCGCGCTGGCGGGCCGGGCCAGTCTCGGCGCGGCGGCGGCGGCCTCGCTGCTCGCGGCGGACGAGCAGGAGGCGGAGCGGCTGCTGACCGTGCTGGCGCGGGCCGGGCTGCTCACCCGCGTACGGGGATCGCGCTACCGGCTGCACGACCTGGTGCGGGCCTTCGCGCTGGCCCGGCTGCTGGACGAGGAGGAGGCGGCCGAGCGGGCGGCGGCGCAGGAGCGGCTGCTGACGAACTACGCGGAGCTGGCCGACGCGGTGATCCGGATGGTCGACGGGAAGATGTCGACCCGCGCCGGGCAGTTCGGTTCGCACGGCTTCGGTTCGCTGGATGCGGCGCTGCGCTGGCTGGACGACGAGTCGAGCTTCATCACGGCGGCGCTGCGGCACACGGAGGGCGTCGACCAGGCCACCGTGCTGCATCTGCTGGGCGCGCTGTGCGACTACTGCCTGCTGCGCGGCGACCTGTACCGCCTGGGCGAGATCAGCGAGCTGACACAGGCGGTGGACCAGGGGCTGCTGGGCCGTTCGGTGCAGTGGCGCACGGGCATCGCGGCCCGGCAGCTCGGCGAGCTGGACAAGGCCCGCACCACCCTGTCCTCCGTCGTCGGCCTCTATCACGAGGCGCGGAACGACGCGGGCGAGGCGCTGGCCCTCTGCTCGCTCGGCATCACCCTGCACCACCAGGGCAATCTGACCGAGGCGGCGGCCCGGCTGGGCGAGGCGCTGGCCCTGCAGTCCTCCGAGGCGCAGGCCGAGGACCGGGCCTGGACCCTGCACGCCCTGGCCGCCGTGGAACGCGACCGGGGCGATCTGGCGAGGGCGCTCACGCTGCTGGACGACGCGCTGCGCCTGCACCGGGAGGGCGAGTCGCTGCACGGCGAGGCGTGGACGCGGTTCCAGCTGGGGCAGGTGCGGCTGCGGACGGGTGAGGTGGCGGCGGCCGAGGAGGCGTTGAGCGCGGCCCTGGAGCTGTACGGGCGTACCCGCGACGGACGCGGCGAGGCGTGGGCGATCACCCAGCTGGCCCGCGCCCGGCTGCTGGACGGCGATCCGGCGGCCGCGCTGGAGCAGTTGCGCGACGCCCTGGCCCGGCACCGGGACAACGAGGACGCGCGCGGTGAGGCGTGGACCCTGTACTACCTGGGTCAGGCGCTGGAGGAGGCCGGGGACACCGATCAGGCGGTCCGCGAGCTGGAACGGTCCCGGACGATGTTCTCCCGGATGCGGGACGTGTACGGGCTGGCGTGCGCCCGGCACCATTCGGGCCGGGTGACGCGGGACCAGCGGGCCGCACAGACGGGCAACCTGCGCAATTCGGGGTTCGCCCGGCAGCTGCTGATGGACGCGCGGGCCGATTTCCGGCGGATCAGGGTGCCGTACGGTCAGGCGTGGGCGTGCGTGGAGCTGGCGTTGATCGACGCGGGCAACGGGCGGGCGCCGCAGGCGCTGGAGCTGTGCGGCGAGGCGGCGGAGCTGTTCGCCTCGTACGGGGACGCGCGGGGCGGCGACTGGGCCCGGTTCCTGCGCTGCACGCTGCTGCCGTACGCCTCGCCCGGGGGCAGCGAGGTGGGCACGGTGGTGGCGCAGCAGGAGCTGGCCGAGCTGATCGAGGCCCGGCACCCGGCGCGGGACGGCAAGCTGGAGCAGTCCGCGGCGGCGTTCGCGGTGGTCCTGGAGCGGGGTGTGGCCCTGGAGGACGGCTGGCAGGCGTGGCGGCTCGGGCTGACCCCGACCCGCACGGCCGGCCAGATCATGGGCGTGGCGACGGAGCCGGCCCGGCCGTGACGGCGGTCCTCGCACGCGTGAGGGGTGCCCGTATCCGTACGGGACGACGGGCCCCCGCACTCGCACCCGTACAGGGTGACGGGCACCCGTACCCGTACGGGATGGCGGCCGCCCGTACCCGTACCGGCTTACGAGATCCGCCCCCGTCCCCGTACGCGTGAGGGGCGTCCGGCACCGGGGGCCGGACGCCCTTCCCTTGACGCGCGCGGCCCCCGGCGCGGGTTACTTCCGGGGGGAGGACGCCCCGTCGCCGACCGGTTCGGCGGCCACCGCCGCCGGGTCGGGGGCCTCCTCGAAGTTGACCTTGCCCATGTGGCGGTTCATCGACTTCATCAGTGCCCACACGCCGACGGCGAGCGCCGCGAAGACGAGGAAGCCGAGGACGCCGGGGGTCACCTTGTTCTTGTCGAGCTCTTCGGCGGCGAGCGGGACGAGGTGCGTCAGTGCCTGGGTCGCGTACATATCAGGCATTGTCGCGGATGCCCGCGAAGAGGTCGCTCTCGGGGAGGGAGGTATCGACCAGCGACTTCGCCAGCTCGTACTCCTCGGTCGGCCAGACCTCGCGCTGGATGTCCATCGGAACCCGGAACCAGCCGCCCTCCGGGTCGATCTGCGTGGCGTGCGCGATGAGCGCCTTGTCGCGGATCTCGAAGAACTCGTCGCAGGGAACGTGCGTGGTCAGGGTGCGCTCGACGCGCTCGAACTCCTTCCAGCGCTCCAGCCACTCGCCGTAGGGGGACTCCAGGCCCCGGGCGAGGAGCGCCTCGTGCAGGGCGACGGTGCGCGGCCGGTTGAAGCCCTGGTTGTAGTAGAGCTTCTGCGGCTCATAAACCGGGCCGAACTCGTCCTCGGGGAACTTCTCCTTGTCGGCCGCACCGTCGAACGCGATCATCGAGATCGTGTGCGTCATGATGTGGTCGGGGTGCGGGTAGCCGCCGTTCTCGTCGTACGTGGTGATGACCTGCGGCCGGAACGCGCGGATCTTCGCCACCAGGCGCCCCGCGGCGCTCTCGGGGTCCTCCAGGGCGAAGCAGCCCTCGGGCAGCGGCGGCAGCGGGTCGCCCTCGGGCAGCCCCGAGTCGACGAAACCGAGCCACTCCTGCTGGACGCCCAGGATCTCCCGGGCCTCGTCCATCTCCTTCTTGCGTACCTCGTGGATGTTCTCCTCGATGTACGCGTCGCCCTGGAGCTTCGGGTTGAGGATGGAGCCGCGCTCGCCTCCCGTGCAGGTCACGACCAGCACGTCCACCCCCTCGGACACATACTTGGCCATGGTGGCCGCGCCCTTGCTCGACTCGTCGTCGGGGTGGGCGTGAACGGCCATCAGTCGCAGCTGCTCAGTCAAAGCTCGATCCTCAGTCATAGGTCGCTCATAGGTCACTCTGGTCGATCACGGGTCGGTCCGGTCTCTGCCTCAGAGGTGCCGGCCCGCACGGCATCGGTGTGGGGCGCGGTCGGGTGACGGGCGGGCGGCTTCTATAGTGACTGAACGAGGGGCTGGAAAATTCCTCGATGCCCGGTCCGGAGGGAACGATCATGACGGCGGTTCGCGAGACTGCGCCCGAGGGGCGGTACGGCCGGACCGAGGACCGGAGTGCGGACCGCAAGCTGAAGATCGTCGGATCGGTCCTGGGCGTCGCCCTGATCGGCGTGATCGGGTGGATCGGTTTCGACTACGTGGGCGGCCAGCGCATCAGCGCCGAGATGATCAAGTTCAAGGTCGTCTCCGACACCCGGGCCGATGTCCACCTGGAGGTCCGCAAGGACCGCGAGGGCCACGGCTACTGCCTGGTGCGGGCGCTCAGCGAGGACGGCTCCGAGGTGGGCCGCAAGGAGGTCCGGTTCGACCGGGCCGAGGACCGGATCGACGAGGTCGTGAGCGTGGTGACCCGGTCCAGGGCGACCGCGGTCGAGCCGATGGGCTGCACCGCCGACGACGGCCCGACCGGCTGATCCTGGACGCACCCCTTGTGACCTGCGACGCTACGGATCGTAGCGACCGGTCCTGGCGTGTGACGTTTTACCTTCTCCCCCTTTTCCTGCGGAATTGTTAGGCTCGTGGTTTCGCCCACCCGTGGAGGCACATGCTTCTGGGTAGGGCGATGCTTTGTATTCCCAGCACCGACGAGGAGCACCTGTGACCCAGACCAGCGAAAACGTCACCTGGCTCACGCAGGATGCGTACAACCAGCTGAAGGCCGAGCTGGAGTACCTGTCTGGTCCCGCGCGCACGGAGATCGCCGTCAAGATCGCGGCGGCCCGCGAGGAGGGTGACCTCCGGGAGAACGGCGGGTACCACGCGGCCAAGGAGGAGCAGGGCAAGATGGAGCTGCGGGTGCGCCAGCTGACCCAGCTTCTGGAGCACGCGAAGGTCGGCGAGGCCCCGGCCGACGACGGCGTGGTCGAGCCCGGCATGGTCGTCACGATCGCCTTCGACGGCGACGAGAGCGACACGATGACCTTCCTCCTCGCCTCCCGCGAATACGCCAGCACGGAGATCGAGACGTACTCCCCGCAGTCCCCGCTCGGCATCGGCGTGAGCGGCAAGCGGACGGGCGAGGACGCGGAGTACGAACTGCCGAACGGCAAGACCGCCACGGTGAAGATCCTGGCGGCGAAGCCCTACTCCGGCTGACCCACCACGACGGAACGACGCGGGAGCCCCGGCCTTCGGAAGGCCGGGGCTCCCGTGCGTCGCCGCGCGCCCCGGGTCCTACCGGCGGACCGGGCCGTCCCGGTGGGCCGGGTCAGGAGTGGTCGCCGGTGCGGCCGAGGGTCTTCTCAGGCGTCGCGCCGGGGCGGGTCCACTGCGGGGTGGGGCGGCTGGCCGGGCCCCAGCCGGCGGTGCCGTCCGCGTCCGTGCGCCAGTACCAGCAGACCTGGCCGGCCTCGCCCGGATACCCCTCGCGGACATGGCCGAGCACGGGCCGGCCCTCGGGGTTGTCCTCCCACGCCTCGCCGCGGCCGTAGGGCGTCATGTCGAGCAGGCCGAACGTGCCATTGGCCGACTCGATTCCGCGGCCCGTCGTGGAGTAGGTGAGGAACACGCGCCCGCCGTCGCGCAGGAAGCAGACGAAGTGGCCCATCTCGCCGCCGATCGGCGCGTCCAGGCCCCGCACCGAGTACCAGGGCTGGGTGTAGCCCATGAACGCGGTGTAGGCGGCCACCTCCTCCCAGGTCCCCGTGGTCAGGACGGCGCACGAGACGCCCCGGGCGTTGAGGTACACGGCGTCCTTCAGGTGCCAGACCGCGGTGGTGCAGCCCTCGCACTGGCCCTGGTGCGGTGCGCCGTCGTACCACATGTGCTGGTACACGATGAGCTCGTCGCGGCCCTGGAAGAGGTCGAGGAACGGAACCGGGCCCTCGGGTCCGACGACCTCGACGGTCCCGTCGATCTCCACCATCGGCAGCCGGCGGCGGGCCGCGGCGAGCGCGTCGCCCTGGCGGGTGTGGGCCTTCTCGCGGACCAGGAGTTCATCCCGGGCGGCCTGCCAGGTGGCCAGGTCGACGACGGGCGGGTGGCCGGGCCGTGTGGTGGCCGGGCCGTCGTCGGGTGCGTTCGTCATGGTGTGTCCTCCTTGGTGTCTCTGCCGGGGAAGCCGGTGTGTCTCGTACCGGCGGGATGCCGGCGCACGCGTCAGACGGCGGCCGAGCGGTACTTCCGGACCGCCAGGGTGCGGAAGACCACGATGATCAGCACGGACCAGATGACCGAGGCGAGAATCGGGTGCTCCATCGGCCAGGCCCCGGTGACCGACTTCGGCACGCCCGGCATGGTGTTCCCGAAGAGCTGACGGGCCCCGGCCACCGTGGCGCTGAAGGGGTTCCATTCGGCGACGTGCTGGAGGAACGCCGGCATGCCGGTGACCGGCACGAAGGCGTTCGAGATGAACGTCAGCGGGAACAGCCAGATCAGCCCGCCGGAGGTCGCCGCCTCCGGGGTGCGCACGGACAGGCCGATCAGGGCCCCGATCCAGGAGAACGCGTAGCCGAGCAGGAGCAGCAGCAGGAAGCCGCAGAGCACCTTGCCGATGTTCTCGTGGGTGCGCCAGCCGACGATCAGCGCGACTCCCGCGAGCACCACGAGCGTGAGCGTGGTCTGTACGAGGTCGGCGAGCGTCCGTCCGGTGAGGACCGCGCCCCGGGCCATCGGCAGCGACCGGAAGCGGTCGATGAGCCCCTTGTGCATGTCGTCGGCGATGCCCGCGCCGGCCCCGGCGGTGGCGAAGGTGACGGTCTGGGCGAAGATGCCCGCCATCAGGAACTCCTTGTACAGCTGCGGATCGGTGGAGCCGCCGATGCTGATCGAGCCGCCGAAGACGTAGGTGAACAGGACCACGAACATGATCGGCTGGATCAGTCCGAAGATCACCATCTCGGGGATCCGGGTCATCCGGATCAGATTCCGCTTGGCGACGACGAGGGAGTCCTTCACGGACTGCGCGACTCCCCCGGACGGCCGTGGCACCAGCGTGGGGGCATCCTTGGTGATCGCGCTCACTGGGTGTCCTCCTTCATCCGGGAGTCACGGGATCGTTCCGCTTGTGCCCCGCCGGACTCCTCGTCCCCCTGCTCGGGGACTTCGGCCGCATGACCGGTGAGGGAGAGGAACACGTCGTCCAGGGTGGGCCTGCGCAGCGCGATGTCGTCGATCTCCACGTCCTGGGCGTCTAGGGCCCGGATGATCTCGGCCAGCAGTTTGGCCCCGCCGCTCACCGGGACGGTCAGCTTGCGGGAGAGCCGGGCCACGGTGACCTCGCCCCTGCCGAGGGCGGTCAGCACGGACCGGGCGCGCTCGATCTCGTCGGGGCGGTGCACGACGACCTCGACGCGCTCGCCGCCGGTGCGGGCCTTGAGCTGGTCGGAGGTGCCGCGGGCGATGACCTTGCCGTGGTCGATGACGCAGATGTCATGGGCGAGGCGGTCGGCCTCCTCCAGATACTGCGTGGTCAGCAGCAGGGTCGTGCCGCCCGCCACCAGGTCCTCGATCACGTCCCAGAGCTGCTGCCGGTTGCGCGGGTCGAGCCCGGTCGTCGGCTCGTCCATGAACATCACGGGCGGGGAGACGACGAGTGCCGCCGCGAGGTCGAGGCGCCTGCGCATACCGCCGGAGTACGTCTTGGCGGTGCGGTCGGCGGCGTCGCCGAGATTGAACCGGTCCAGCAGGACGCCCGCGCGGGCCTTCGCGTCCCGGGAGCTGAGCTGGTAGAGCTGCCCGACCATCTGGAGGTTCTCCCGGCCGGTCAGATACTCGTCGACCGCGGCGAACTGCCCGGAGAGCCCGATCGACCGGCGTACCTCGTTGGGCTTCTTCAGTACGTCGATCCCGGCCACGACGGCCGTGCCGCTGTCCGGGCGCAGCAGCGTGGTCAGCACCCGTACGGCGGTGGTCTTGCCCGCGCCGTTGGGCCCGAGCAGTCCGAGGACGGTACCCGCGGGGACGTCGAGATCGACGCCGTCCAGGGCTCGTACGTCGCCGAAGGTCTTCACCAGACCTTCGGCGTGGATCGCACCTGGCATGGAGGGACTCCCCCGTCACTCGCGGATGGTGTCGCCGGTGGCGGCTTTCCGGTCCGATCCTAGGATCGGCGGGCCCGCGCCGCCCGGCGAACGGGCACATCCCGACCAGACAGCGCGAAACCAGCCGTTCCGGGCGATCACGAGATCAGCCGCTCCGACCGACCGCGAGATCAGCCGCTCCGACCGACCGCGGGACCAGCCGTCCCGACCGACCACGGGACCAGCCATTCCGACCGACCGCGGGACCAGCCGTCCCGACCGACCACGGGACCAGCCATTCCGACCGACCGCGGGACCAGCCGTCCCGACCGACCACGGGACCAGCCGTCCCGGGCGGGTTCCTCAGCCCATCACCCGGTAGCCCGCCGCGCGCAGCGCCGCCTCGACCTCCGCGCAGTGCTGCGGGCCCTTCGTCTCCAGATGCAGGTCGACCTCCGCCTCGGTCAGCCCGAGGCGCGGGTCGGTGCGCACATGGCTGATGTCGAGGACGTTGGCGTCGGCCACGGTCAGTGCGGCCAGCAGGGCGGCCAGCGCCCCCGGGCGGTCGGTGAGCCGCAGCCGCAGGCTCAGGTAGCGGCCCGCCGCGGACATCCCGTGCCGCAGGATGCGCTGCATCAGCAGCGGGTCGACGTTGCCGCCGGACAGCACGGCCACCACCGGCCCCCGGAACGCCTTCGGGTCGCTGAGCAGCGCGGCCACCGGGCTGGCCCCGGCCGGCTCGACGACCAGCTTGGCCCGCTCCAGGCAGAGCAGCAGCGCGCTGGACAGCTCGTCCTCGGTGACCGTGCGGATCTCGTCGACCAGCTCTTCGACCAGCCGATACGGTACGTCGCCGGGGCGGCCCACCTTGATGCCGTCGGCCATCGTGGCCGGGGAATCGAGCGAGACGGGGTGCCCGGCGGCCAGGGAGGGCGGGTAGCAGGCGGCCTCCTCGGCCTGGACGCCGACGATCCGGACGTCGGGGCGCAGGGCCTTCACCGCGACGGCGACGCCCGCCGCGAACCCGCCGCCGCCGACGCCGAGGACGATCGTGCGGACCTCCGGGCACTGCTCCAGGATCTCCAGACCGACGGTGCCCTGGCCCGCGATGATGTCGGGGTGGTCGAAGGGGTGGATGAAGACCGCGCCGGTCTCCTCCGCGTACTCCTGCGCGGCGGCGAGGGTCTCGTCGACGACCTGGCCGTGCAGCCGCACCTCGGCCCCGTACTCCCGGGTCGCGGCGACCTTGGGCAGGGGCGCCCCGAGGGGCATGAAGACCGTGGAGCGTACGCCGAGGAGCGAGGAGGCGAGCGCGACGCCCTGGGCGTGGTTCCCGGCGCTGGCGGCGACGACCCCGGCCGCCCGCTCCACCGGGGTGAGGCCGGAGATCCGGACGTAGGCGCCGCGCAGTTTGAAGGAGCCGGTGCGCTGGAGGTTCTCGCACTTGAGGTGGACGGGGGCGCCGACCAGCTCGGTCAGATGACGGCTGCCCTCCAGGGCGGTCACCCTGGCCACCCCTGCCAGCATTTTCTGCGCGCCCCGGACGTCGTCGAGGATCAGGGCCGGGTGGGGGGCGGTCGTGCGGAAGCTCATGTCCGCAAGTCTTGCAGCTGGAAGAGCACCCGGCAGACTTGTCTCATGGCGGCCTGCGGTGGTGTCCGCAGGTTTGTGCGGCACTGGTACGCGTTGCCCCGGGGCCGCGTACTCTGTCCCCCACCTATCCGACACCGCACGAAGAGAGCCCCCGGCCATGCCCCCTCAGGACATGACGACTGCTGCGTCTCCTTCCGGGGGCGCCGCCCCCGAACACCCGGGCCCCGAACGTCTGCTGGACTCGCTCCAGCACCAGGTGGCGGTCTTCGCCCGCCGTGCCGAGCAGACCCGCCTCGGCGGTGTCGGCCAGGTCCGCAACTCGATGGACCGGGCGGCGTACCTGCTGCTGAACCGTCTTGACCGGGAAGGCCCGATGGGCGTCAAGGCGCTGGCGGCCGGGATGGGTATCGACTCCTCGACGGTGACACGGCAGGTCGCGCCGCTCGTCGACACCGGTCTGGTCAAGCGCACCTCGCACCCGGAGGACGGGCGGGCCGTGGTGCTCCAGCTCTCGCCGCGCGGCCAGGCCCGGCTGGACGAGGTCCGCGCCTCGCGGCGCGAGCTGATGTCCCAGGTGACGGACGGCTGGTCGGAGGAGGAGCGGGACATCTTCTGTACCCTGCTCACCCGTTTCAACGGATCGCTGGCCGCCCGGCAGGCCGCGCACCAGCCGCCGCACTCCGACTGACGGCGAGCGCCGTCGTCCGGTTCGGCGGACGAGGCGGCCCTTCCCCGTACCGGCCGTGTACGGGCTCTTGACCGGGGCGGTGCACCGGCGTTCGTATGTGGTCCATGGCTGAGCGGGCGACGCATCAGGACCGGCTCCGCGCCCTGGAGTTCGAGAACTTCGTGGCGGGCGCGGGCGGACGCCTGCTGCACACGGCGACGCTGCTCACCGGCGAACCGTCCGATCCGCCGGGCGGGTATCCACGGGCCGAGCGGCTGCTGCGCGCGGCGCTCGCGGGTACGTACGCCGACTGGGACCGGCTGCGCGGCGGCGACCCCTACGACCGGGCCCGCCGGGAGCTGGCTCTCCGGTTCGCCCGGGAGGCCCGGCGCCACCGGCGGCCGCGCGGCGGTCCGCTGGACCGGCTGACCCCCGTCGAGCGGCTCGTTCTCGTCCTGCGGCTGTACGAGGAGGTCGGCGAGGAGCAGACGGCGGCGCTGCTCGGGCTGCCGGCCGACCGGATCCGCGCGGTGTGCGCCCGCGCGATGACGACGCTGCGGGCGGCCGGGGCCGCTGCGACGGGGCACGGGACGACCGGGGCGGGGCACGGGACCGCTCGGACGGGGCGTGGGGCCGCTCGGGCGGGGCACGGGACCGCTGCACCTGAGCCGGCGTCCCGGCGCGGGGCCGCCGCACCCGGGAGCGGGGCCGCCGCACCCGGGCCGGGGCCGGGACAGGAGCCGCCGCCGGGTCCCCGGGGGGCGCCATGAGCGGCGACCGCCCGGATCCGCGTGAGGAACAGGTCCGCCGGATGCTGGACGGCCCGCACCCGGCCCTGCCGCCGGACCTGGCCGCGCGGGCGGTTCTGCGCGGCGGACGCCGGCTGCGGCTGCGCCGTGCGGTGCACCGGACGGCGGGCTGGCTGCTGGCCGCAGCGCTCGCGGCGTTCCTCGTCTGGGCCGGGGTCGAGCAGCCGTGGGCGACCGAGCCCGCCCAGGTCACTCCGCCGTTGGAGGGCTGGTGAGCCGTTGGGCTCCCGGTGCTAGGGGGTGTCCGGCGGATCAGGGCCGGATAGGCCGCGGCGTCTGGTGCGGTGCATCGCAAGGCGCTGGAGCGTCCTCATCGCGGAGCGATTCGGGCGTTTCGGCAACGCGGCGAGGTGCCGTGCCAGGCGTCGCGGACCCGGCCCTGATCCGCCGGACACCCCCTGGAGGTCTACGCTGGAAACGTCGGTCCTCGAACGAGCCGAGGAGGCCTTGATGACCAGGAAGATCGCGGACTGCCGCAAGCACCCGAGCGAGATGAACTGTTCCCTCACCATCGCCGGTGAGGAGGACGAGGTCGTCCGGGCCGCGAGCGAACACGCGGCGTCGGTCCATGGACACCAGGACGGTCCCGAACTGCGCGAGCAGATCAGGGGCATGTTGGAGGACGAGAAGGTGAGCGTCTGAACGTCAGGAGCGCCCGCCGGTCCCGACGGGCGCTCCTCGTGTTTCCGGGCCTTCGGCCCCTGGATCAGCCCAGGGCCTCGGTGAGGCCCCTCGATCAGCGGATCAGCGCAGGGCCTGGCTGAGGTCGGCGATCAGCGCAGGGCCTGGGTGAGGTCGGCGATCAGGTCGTCGCCGTTCTCGATGCCGACGGAGAGCCGGACCAGGTCGGCCGGGACCTCCAGCGGGGACCCGGCGGCGGAGGCGTGCGTCATCCGGCCCGGGTGCTCCAGGAGGGATTCGACGCCTCCGAGGGACTCGCCGAGCGTGAAGAGCTTCGCCCGGTTGCAGACCTCGACCGCCGCTTCCTCGCCGCCCGCGACGCGGAAGGACACCATGCCGCCGAAGGACTTCATCTGCTTGGCGGCGACCTCGTGGCCGGGGTGCTCGGGCAGGCCCGGGTAGAGGACCTGGGAGACCTTGGGGTGCCGGGTCAGGAGGTCGGCGACCTTGGTGGCGTTCTCCGTGTGCCGGTCCATGCGGACGGCGAGGGTCTTGATGCCGCGCAGCACGAGCCAGGCGTCGAAGGGTCCGGCGACCGCGCCCATGGCGTTCTGGTGGTACGCCAGTTCCTCGGCGAGTTCCGGATCGCTGACGACGAGCGCGCCGCCGACGACGTCGGAGTGACCGCCCATGTACTTGGTGGTGGAGTGCACGACGACGTCCGCGCCGAGCGCGAGGGGCTGCTGGAGGTAGGGCGAGGCGAAGGTGTTGTCGACGACGAGCCGGGCCCCGGCCTGCCGGGCGACCTGGGCCACGGCGGCGATGTCGGTGATGCCGAGCAGCGGGTTGGACGGGGTCTCCACCCAGATCGCCTTGGTGCGCGGAGTGAGCGCGGCCCGGACGGATGCCACGTCCGAGGTGTCGGCCACGGAGAACTCCACGCCCCACCGCGAGGCGACCTTCGCGAACAGCCGGAACGTGCCGCCGTAGGCGTCGTTCGGGATGACCACGTGGTCGCCGGGGGTCAGCAGCGTACGCAGGAGGCAGTCCTCGGCGGCGAGACCGGAGGCGAAGGCGAGACCGCGGCGGCCGCCTTCGAGGGCCGCGAGGTTCTCCTCCAGCGCGGTGCGGGTCGGGTTGGCGCTGCGGCTGTACTCGTAGCCGCCGCGCAGTCCGCCCACGCCGTCCTGCTTGTACGTGGACACCTGGTAGATCGGCGGAACCACCGCGCCGGTGAGGGGGTCGGCGGTGTTCCCCGCGTGGATGGCGAGGGTTTCGAAGCTGTGCTGGTCGCTCATGGGGCCGAGCGTAGTTCGTGAAGAGGGCCCTTACCGGCCACTCGCCGTTCCAGGGACAATGGGACCATGGAGATTCTGTTGTTCCTGCTCGCGATGTGCATGCTCGCGGCGGTCATCGGCCCCTGGGTCATGCGCCGCCGGGGCGGTATCCGCCAGGTCGCCCCCGGTTCGCCGGACGCCGCCGACCCGGACACGTACGGCTTCGCCCGCCAGGAGGAGCTGGACGTCCGGATGCCGGGCCCGGATCAGGATCTCCTGGACGTGCTCGACGTCGTCCAGGGCACCCAGCAATGGCGGTCGGCCGCCCAGCTGCTCGCCGGGACGCCGAAGGAGGGCGAGGTGCGCTGGCAGCGGATCCAGGCCTTCGCGGGCGCGGCCTCGCTGGAGCTGGCGCAGCAGCCCGGGGTGGGCGGCGCGTGGCTGCGGGCCTGGCGCGCGGAGTCCCCGAAGGACGCGGGCGGTGCCGCGGTGCACGCGGAGTTCCTGGTGCAGCAGGCGTGGCGCTCCTCGGCGGCGGGCAGCGACGACTTCCGGATCATCCTGGAGGAGGCCCGTACGGTCTGCGGCGAGGCGGCCCTGCTCGCGCCGGGCGACCCGGTGCCGTACATCGTGGAGCTGGCGGTGGCCCGGGGCCTGAACTACACCCCCGAGCAGTTCGACCAGCTCTGGGCGAAGATCATCGACCGGGCCCCGGCCCATATGGGCGCGCACATCGCGGCGCTGCACTTCCACTGCGAGAAGTGGCACGGCTCGCGCGCGGACGCCGACCGGTTCGCCACGGCGGCCGCCGCCCGCGCCCCGCAGGGTTCGCTGCTGGCGGCGCTGCCGCTGTTCGCGGTGTACGAGCACCTGCCGGAGGTCAACCTGGTGCAGGGCTTCTACCGCGGCCAGGTGGTCACCAAGGCGGTCGAGGGCGCGATGTTCGCGGTGCACGCGGCGCGTCCGGACGACCCGATGCTGGCCCATGTCCGGCATCTGCTGGTGCTGTTCCTGGTCCACATGGAGCGCTGGTCGGAGGCGATGCACCAGCTGGTCCTCGTGGACGGCCATGTGGGCGCGCTGCCGTGGACCCAGAACCCGGATCCGGCGGCGCAGTACACGGTCTACCGGGCGCTGGCGGTCGCGGGGTACGAGGCGAACGGCGGCAGCCCGGCGACGCTGCCGCACTGATCTCCGCACGGGAACCACGTCACGTCCGGGCTCTGCCTCTCCGTGTCCCCGTGCCTCCGTGTTCTCTGTACGGGCGTCACGTCACGTCCTGCTCTCCGTGTCCCCGTGCTTCCGTGTCTCCGTGTCTCCGTGCCTCCGTACGGGGGTCACGTCCTGGCGGGTGCCGGGGCCCGGCCGACCGCCGTGGTCACCAGCGCACCCGCCACGAGGGCCGCGCTCGTCACCGTGGCCGCCGTGACGCCGATGCCGTCCGCCACCAGGCCGCCGGCCAGCGCCCCGAGCGCGATGGCCCCGTTGAACACCCCGACGAACAGCGAGGACGCGGCCTCGCGGGCGTCGGGGGCGGCGAGCAGCACCCAGGTCTGCGTGCTCACCGAGACCCCGCCGTAGCCGAGGCCCCAGACGGCCATCAGTACGGCCGCGAGGGCGGGGGAACCGCCCAGCCACGGCAGAGCGGCCACGGTGGGCGCCAGGACCGTGCCGATCACCAGCAGTGTCGTGCGGGGCGAGCGGGCCGCTCCCGCCCCGGCGAGGAAGTTCCCGGCCACGCCGGCGACTCCGTACACCAGGAGCAGGGCCCCGATCGTGCTCCCGCCGACGCCGGAGACGTCCTCCAGGACCGGCCTGATGTACGTGTACGCGGCGAAGTGCCCGGTGACGAGGAAGCCGACGACGACGAGACCCGTACGCAGCCGGGGGTCGCGGGTCAGCCGCAGCACACCGCCGAGCGGAACCGTGCGCTCCGCAGGCAGCCGGGGAAGCAGGAGCGCCGCCGCGACCAGCACCGCCAGTCCGAGCCCGGCGGCCGCGAGGAACGCGGCGCGCCAGCCCGCGAGGGCGCCCAGGTACGTACCGGCGGGGACGCCCAGGACGGACGCCACGGCGATACCGCTGAAGACCAGGGAGGTGGCGGCGCCGGCGGATGCCGCCGGGACCAGGCGCACCGCGAGCCCGGCCGCGACGGCCCAGACGCCGCCCATGCCGATGCCGACCAGGACGCGCGCGACGACCATGGTCCCGAAGCCGGGCGCCCAGGCCGCACCGAGGTTGCCGACGACCAGCACGGCGACCAGCGCGCACAGGGCCGTACGCCGGTCGGCGCGGCCCAGCAGCGGGACGAGGACCGGGGCCGAGAGCGCCGCGACGAGGCCGGTGATCGTCAGCGTCAGACCGGCCACGCCCTCCGGGACGCCGAGCGAGCGGCCCATCGGGGTGAGCAGCCCGACGGGCAGCATCTCGGACGTGACCACCGTGAACGTGCCGAGCGTGAGGGCCGCCACCCCCCACCAGCCGTTGCGCGAGGGCGTCGGGCGGGCGCCCGGGGCGCCTGAGAATTCCTGAACCTGCGTCATGTCCCCAGCCAACCGAGGACGGTGACCGGGAACAACGGCCGGACTCTCATCCTTCTATGAGCTGGGCTCATGGACCAGGACCAGGACCAGGACCGGAACCAGGACCGGAACCAGGACCGGAACCAGGACCGGGGAAAGCGGGGGAAACGCGTGAGCAATCCGGAGATCCGGGAACTGGAGGCCTTCCTCGCGCTGGCCGAGGAGCTCCACTTCGGCCGGGCCGGAGAGCGTCTCTACCTCTCGCAGAGCCGGATCAGCCAGCTGCTGCGGGCCCTGGAGAGCAGGATCGGCGGCCGGCTGGTCGACCGCACGAGCCGCCGGGTCCGGCTCACCCCGCTCGGCGCACAGCTCCATGCGGGGCTGCGGCCCGCCTTCGACGCGATCGTCACGACGATCGGCGAGGTACGGGACGCGGCGCGGGGCGTCGGCGGGCTGTTCCGCGTCGGCTTCCAGGGGACGGCGAGCGACCCGTTCATGCGGGCGGTCGCGGCCTTCCGGGACGGGCACCCCGACTGCGCCGCCGAGATCGTGGAGATCCCGCTCTGCGATCCGTTCGGCGCGGTGCGCCGCGGGGATGTGGACGCGGCGGTGGTGCTGATGCCGGTCCAGGACGAGGAGTTGGTGCTCGGCCCGGTCTTCTCCGCCCGGCCGCTGACCCTCGCCGTCTCCGACCGGCACCCGTACGCGCGCCGCCCCGGCATCGACGCCGAGGACCTGGCGGGCTGCCCGCTCATCGGCGTCCACGGGGCGGCCCCGGAGTACTGGCGCCTGGCCCAGGCCCCGGCCGTCACACCCGGCGGCCGCGCGATTCCGGCCGGGCCCTCGGTGAGCAGTCTTCAGGAGGGCCTCGCTCTGGTGCGGGCGGACCGGGGCGCGATGCTGTTGTGCGACCCGACGGCCGACTACTACGGCAGCCACGCGGTGGCCTTCGTGCCGGTGACCGGTCTCCCGGAGTCCTCTCTGGCGCTGGTGTGGCACCGGAACCACGAGACGGCCCGGACGCGGGGCTTCGCACGGGCACTGGCGGCGGTGACGGCAGTGACGGCAGTGACGGATACGGAAGGGTGAGCGCAGGCGAAGAGAGAAAGCCGGGGGAATGCAGGGGGAAGCCGGGGGATGCAGGGGGATGCAGGGGGATGCAGGGGGATGCAGGGGCAGCAGCGAGTGGGCAGACCCGCCTCCGCACCCGGAATCCCGGCGGCCACTCCCTTGTTGTAGGGACAGAACACCGACCCCCGGAGGAGCCCCCGCATGTTCCTGAACCACCGCACCCCCGAGCTCCCCACCCCGGAGCAGGCCCTGCGCGGCCGCCCCGTCCCCGAATTCACCGTCCCCTCCCGCCACACGGTCCTCGGCAACCCCCTGGTGGGCCCGTATCCGGAGGGCCTGGAGGTGGCGGACTTCGCGCTGGGCTGTTTCTGGGGCGCGGAGCGGAAGTTCTGGCAGACCGAGGGCGTCTGGACGACGCTCGTCGGCTACCAGGGCGGCTACACGGAGAACCCCTCGTACGAGGAGGCCTGCTCGGGCCTGACCGGGCACACGGAGGCGGTACGCGTGGTCTTCGACCCGGCCGTCGTCCCGTACCCGGAGTTGCTGAAGCTCTTCTGGGAGTCGCACAACCCGACCCAGGGCTTCCGCCAGGGCAATGACGTGGGCACCCAGTACCGCTCCGCGATCTACACCCACTCCCCCGCCCAGGCGGCGGCCGCCGACGCGTCCCGCGAGGCGTACCAGAAGGTCCTGACGGCCTCCGGCCACCAGGAGATCACCACGGAGATCCTCCCGGCCGAGGGCCGCCCGTTCTGGCCGGCGGAGGCGTACCACCAGCAGTATCTGGACAAGAACCCGGGCGGCTACTGCGGCATCGGCGGTACGGGAGTGTCCTGCCCGATCGGCGTGGCCCCGGCCGAGGGCTGATCCGGACCGCAGGAGCCCCCAGCCCTCCTGTCAGGAACCTCCGGGCCTCCGGTCAGGAGCCCCCAGCCCTCTCGTCAGAAACCTTTAGGCTTCCTGGCCTCTCGTTCGGCTCGGGCTCGACGTCGTCGGCCAGCATCGCCGGAAGCAGTCGCCGCAGCAGCCGTACGAACAGGGCGTCCCGGTCGGCCGGGGGCGGTGCGCCCGCCACGGTGAGGGCGGCGAGCAGGTGCGGGTGGCGGCCCTCGGCGGCGACCGCCGCCAGGTGGGCCGTCTGCGCGGGCGGGTTGCCGGTGCCCGCCGCGAGGGCCTCCCGGCGGGCGAAGAGGGTGGCCAGACCGCCGATGAGGCCGATGGCCTCCAGCTTCTGACCGGCGGTGCCGGGCGCGGGGGCCAGGATTCCGAGCGCGTGGTCGAGGTAGTCGACCGCGTGCGGGCCCAGCACCTCGCCGCGCCGGTCGTTCAGATCGGCCAGCCACGGGTGTCGGACGTGCGCGGCCCTCCAGCCGGGCGTCGGCCACGACATCCCGCGCGAACGGCACGCCGCCGTCGCCGCCGAGGTGCGGGCACTCGCGGACCGGGCCACCCGGATCGACGACCGCCCGTAACGGCCCTCCCCGGGTCAGGGCACAGCCGCACGCAACGCCCTCCGGGGGCAGGGGCGGCTGCTGCGCACACACTCCCCCCTCGGTCAGGAGCACGGTCGCACGCAACGCCCCTCGGGTCAGGGCGGCCGCACGCAACGCCCCCTCGGATCAGCGCGGCTGAACGTAGCGCGCCCCTCGGGATGCTCTTATGGATGTCAAGCAGCGGTTGTGAGGTGGCTCGGGTCTGCTGCTGTGGCGTTGGTGGCGGTCAGGACGTGGAAGATCTCGCGGGCGACGAACCGCTTGAGGCAGCGGATGATCTCCTTCTTCGAGAGACCCTCTTTGGTACGT
>NZ_JBIDBC010000034.1:0-72629 GCF_043202835.1 Streptomyces sp. NPDC048142 | reverse complement strand
TCAACTGTCTCCGCGTCATGCACACCGGACTACACGATCCACCCCCGAAGCGAGGGCGAATCCCGCAGATTGATCACGACTCGATACAGGCCCTAAGCTTGTTGTTTAACGTCGCAGGTCACTCGACCTGCTGATCTGCGGTTCTTCTTGGGACAGCGGAGGCGGCCGTTCTCCACGCTTCGAGATATCGAGTCACGAAGTGCACACAAGAGAACGGCCGCTGTGAATGAGTTTCCCTGTCTCTGGGGCCGCGGGCGAGGCGTTGGGTGTCTTGTCCCGCTTTCGGGTTGAGTTCTACGACTGCCTGTACGCCCGCGCGGATGCGCTCTTCGAGCTGACGGACGCCGTGTTGTGCACGGACGGCCCGGTGAAGACGTTGGTCGAGCTGTCGTTGACGGCCGAGCACCGCCGTGGACACGGTGCGATGTACGCGGGGCTCGACCGGGGCTGGCTGGAGCCGGCTCGGCTTCGCCGGTCACTGGCCGGCCTGCCGCTGCCGAGGGCAGCCGACGGGCGGATCGTCCTGGCCGTAGACGTCTCCCACTGGCTGAGGCCGGATGCTCCGACCAGCGACGATCGGCTGTTCTGTCATGTCTACGGACGGGGCGACCGCAGTTCGGACCAGTTCATCCCCGGCTGGCCCTACTCCTTCGTCGCGGCCCTGGAAACAGGCCGTACCTCGTGGGTGGCACTGCTGGACGCGGTGCGGCTGGGACCGGCCGACGACGCGACGGCCGTGACCGCCGCCCAGCTCCGCGAGGTCGTCGACCGGCTGCGCGGAGCGGGGGCACTGGAAGCCGGGCGACCCCGAAATCCTGATCACGATGGACGCCGGTTACGACGTCGCCTACCTCTCCTACGTCCTGGCCGATCTGCCCGTCGTCCTGGCCGGGCGTCTGCGCTCGGACCGCGTCATGCTCCGCGATGCGGGCCCGGCTCGCTCGGGCCCGAAGGGCGGGCGGCCGCGCCGGCACGGAAGCGTGCTGACCTTCGCCAAGCCCGACAGCCGGCACGAGCCCGAGGTCACCACCGGCACGCACACCACCCGCTACGGCGAAGCCCGTGCGATGGCGTGGGACAGGATGCATCCCCGGCTCGGCCACCGCGGCCCCTGGCTGGAGCACGCCGAGGAGGAACTCCCCATCCTGCAGGCACGTTGATCCGCCTTGAGGTCGACCATCTGCTGGGCAACCGCACCCCGAAGCCAGTCTGGCTGTGGTGCTCGGCAACCGCCGCCACCGGCACGGACGTGGACCGGTGGTGGCAGGCATTCCTCCGCAGATTCGATCTTGAGCACACCTTCCGGCTGATGAAACAGACCCTCGGCTGGACCACCCCGAAGATCCGCCACGCGGACACCGCCGACCTGTGGACCTGGCTGATCATCGCCGCCCACACCCAGCTCCGCCTCGCCCGGCCCCTCGCCGAGGACGTCCGCCGTCCCTGGGAACGACCCGCCGAACCTCGCCGGCTCACTCCAGCCAGGGTCCGGCGAGGGTTTCGCAACGTCCGCGCGGCCGCCATCAGCCCAGCAGCCGCACCGAAACCCTCCCGACCCGGCCCAGGCCGCCCCACCGGGTCGACGAACCGCAGGCCAGCACCCCGACACGAACCCGGAAAGACCGTGAAACGCAGCGAAACCCTCACCGAACACCGAAGGGCAAAACAGGAGGTTCATTAAATTTCAAGCTAAAGCCAGCCAAACCACCCCAAACCAAACCTGGGCGCCTTGAGGAAAGGAATAGAGGCCCCCCGGGGTCGGGCGCCCGCATGATTCTGGCGACCTGCTGTGGTCAACCGCCTCACCGCTGGTCCCGCGGAGCTCGGCGGTGGTTGGCGTGCGAGGTGTCCTGGAGTGCGACTCTCAGCGAGGGTGCGAGGTGGCGGACGATTTCATCAGGCGTCATGGATGCCATGGGCTCCAGGCGCAGCAGGTAGCGCGCGGTCATCAGACCGGCCATCTGCGCGGTGAACGCCGCGGCGCGTCTACGCGGGTGGGACCCGCCCAGCCAGGCCGCGATGCGGTCGACGATCTCGCGTTCGAGCACTTCCTTGACGAGCTCGGCGAACATCTCGTCCTGGGCCGCGTTGCGCACCATGGCGAGCAGCGCCGGCCCGGACTGCGGGTCGTCCCACACGGAGAGCATGGCACGGAGGGCGCGTTGGGAGAGGGTCTTGGGGTCGCCTTCCAGGACTTGGGCGACGACCTCGGCAGGGTTGACGGCCAGGGCGAGCGCCGCGCCGAAAAGGCCTTTCTTGGAGCCGAAGAAGTAGCTGATCAGAGCAAGGTCCACGCCTGCCTCCGCGGCAATCGAGCGCAGCGTGACCGCATGGTAGCCCTCGGCCAGAAAGCGGCGGCGGGCCGTTTCGAGGATGACGTCACGGGTGTTGGGGCTGCCGGGCCGACGTCCACGACGCGAGGTTTTATTCATCACAGTTGAAATGCTAGCGGTGCGGTAGCGACTCTGACCGGGTTCCTGCAACCCACTGGAAGGCCCGGAGCCATGCCCCCCGATCAAGCGTCCGCAGGCCGTCACCGCCTCGTCCTCGCGGTCACCTGTCTCGCGCTGGCCACCGTCGTGTCCGCGATGTCCTCGTTGAACGTGGCGCTGCCGTCCATAGCCCGCGAGACCCAGGCCACCCAGACCCAGCTCACCTGGATCGTCGACTCCTACAGCCTGGTGTTCGCCGCGCTGCTGCTGCCCGCCGGTGCGCTCGGCGACCGCTTCGGGCGGCGCAACGCCCTACTCCTCGGTCTGGCGATCTTCGGCGGTGGCTCAGCCGCCGCGCTGCTCACCACCTCCCCGAACATGCTGATCGCGCTGAGAGCTCTGCTGGGCGTCGGTGCCGCGCTCGTCATGCCCGCCACGCTCTCGACCATCACCACCACTTTCCCGCCCTCTCTGCGGGCCCGTGGCGTCAGCACCTGGGCCGCCGTCGCCGGTGCCAGCGCCGTGGTGGGACTACTGGCTTCTGGCTCGCTGCTGACGGTCTGGTCCTGGAGTTCGGTCTTCCTCCTGAACCTGCTGCTCGCCGCAGCCGCCCTGGCGGGCGTGGCACGGTACGTACCGGAGTCCGCCGAACCGGACCAGCCCGCGCTCGACCGCTTCGGGGCACTGTTGGTGGCAGCAGGCCTCGGCGTGCTCGTCTACAGCGTCATCGAGGCCCCCGTGCACGGCTGGAGCAGCGGGATCACCCTGGCCGGCATCACGCTGGGACTGATCGTCCTCACCGGCTTCGTGCTGTGGGAGCTGAAGCGGCGCCACCCGCTCCTGGATCCCAGGCTGTTCCGCCATCCGCGCTTCACGGCCGGCGCACTCTCGATCACCTTTCAGTTCTTCGGGTTCTTCGGGTTCATCTTCGTCGTCATGCAGTACCTCCAGTTCGTCAGGGGGGACAGCGCCCTGGTCGCCGCGCTGAGCGTGCTGCCCATGGCGGCGGCCATGGTGCCGCTGTCGCGCCTCAGCCCCCGCCTCACCGCCCGCTTCGGTATCGGACGTCCCTGGGTCACCGGACTGGTCCTGGTCTCGGTGGGCCTTGCGCTTCTTTCGCAACTGGACCGGGACAGCGGCTACGGACTGATCGCCGCCGCGCTGATGACGCTCGGATCCGGTATGGGGCTGGCGATGACACCGGCCACCACCGCGATCACCGATGCACTGCCGCCGGCCCTGCAGAACGTCGGCTCCGCGGTGAACGACCTCGCCCGCGAACTCGGCGGCGCTCTGGGCATCGCCGTCCTCGGCAGCGTCCTCACCTCCTCCTACCGCAGCAGCCTCCACCTGCCCGGCCTGCCAGAGAACCTGGAGGGAGCCGCGCGTTCATCGATCGCCGCAGCCGCCACGATCGGCGGGCCCGTACTCGACCAGGCCCGCACCGCCTTCATGACCGGCATGGAGGACGCCCTGCTCGTCGGCACCGGCGCAGCACTCTTCGCAGCCCTCGCCATAGCGTTTCTGCTCGCATCCCCCCGCCGGGCCCCCAGAACCGTCCGGAAGGAAACCACCGGAATCCCGCCCGGCGCCCACAGCAACGACTCGGCCCCCCGGCCTTCGGAGAACAAGAAGGCGGCAGAGGGGCTCTGACCCAGGCCAGGTGGTCAGCGTTCTCGGCAGCGACTTCCTCGCCGCCGAGAACGCGACCGGCGCCCAGGTGCCGGGCAAGCTCGCATGCACGGGTTCACCAGCACGGACGCCGACATCGTCACGGACTTGAAGGCCGACAACGGCCTGATCGCCTCCGGCTGAGGCCTTCACCCACCCTCGGAGGCCGTCGCTCTCGCCCTCTGCGGCGTCGTCCCCGAAGAGGGCAGGTGTCGGGTTCGGCTTCGCCCGGGGTCCTCCAGGGCCCTCACCCGGCCGACGCCGGATGCCGAGCAGCCGCTGGAGCGCCTGCTCCCGCGGCAACGGCGCATTGAGCAGCGCCTGCCGCCCGTGGTCGGCCGCACGAAGCACATGGGCGCGTCATGGGAGGTGATAGGGCGTGGCCCCTCCGGACAGACGGGTACACGTTCGTCGGCGGGGGTGAGGTCGGGGCGCAGGCGGTGCCAGGAGGGCTGGCGCAGGCGTCCGGCCTTGGTTCGCCCACACCCAGCTCCGCCTCGCCCGGCCCCTCGCCACAGACCTCCGGCGGCCGTGGGAAAAGCCGTTGCCGCCGCACAAACTCACCCCCGCCCGGGTCCGGCGCGGGTTCCGGAACCTCCGCACGACGACAGGCTCTCCTGCCGGTGCACCGAAACCCACCACACCCGGCCCCGGCCGCCCACCCGGCTCGAAGAACCGGCGGCCCGCAACCCGCTACGACGTGGGACGCGTCCTCGCCACCGGCACGGCCTACCAGCGACCGACCCACCACAAGACAGGGACCAAACCCCGACGAGCAAGCGCCGCCCCCACCCAGCGGACCTGAGTGGTGCCGGTCATGATGTCCCAATGACACTGAGGACATCGAGCGGTGACGCTGTCGAAGCAGGCTGGCAGAAGGTGCGCGCTGACGGACGCGTGCGCCCTGAGCTGCTGGAAGCCGCATATGCCGAACCACGCCTGCGGCAGTTGTTCCCTTGGACCGGCATGGGCGAGCTGCACTTCAGCCGCTGCACCGAACAACGGTGGACGTGGGACATCCCCTACATCCAGCCCGTGGCCGGAGGTAGCTACTGGGTGTCAGGTCCTCTTCGTTCGCAGACCGTGGGGCCTGCGGAGACGGTCGGGGAAGCCGTCACCATGGTTTGGGAGCGCCTTCCCGTCGGCTGCGGGCCGGCCTTCCTCGGCACTCCGGAGGAACTCGCTGCCCACGAGGCGATGCAAGCGCAGCTCAACGGTTAAATGACAAGCTAAGGGCTGTCCCGTAGGTTCGCCGGCAAGGAAGCCGCAACGACTGCCTGCCAAAATCGCCTCGACCGGATGGCAGCGGACAGGGGCGTTCGACAGCGAATCCAGCCGCTTCGGCTTCTCTGACGGCGAATCCAGTCGGGAAAGGGGAGCGCGCTGAGGGTGCCGCGTGTTGGAGGGCGTACGCGGGCGTCGGCATCCGTTGCCGCAATGTGCGGCGGCCAGGTTCGAGGACGCCGTTCCGGTGCGGCCGCTGCCCGGAGGCCGTCGCTGGCCGACTCTGCCTGGCCGTGGGCTATGGCTGCGTGCTCACCCGGCGGGCACGGACATCGTGGTAGACGTACATGGCGATGGTCACCGCCGTCACCAGATAGAAGAGCCACAGGCCATAGATGGGTTGGAGGCCCGGGCCGCCGTCGTGGTAATAAGGCGGGTTGGACGTGGCCTGCCAGCCGAGGCACACCACGACGAGCACCGCTGCGCCATAGCCCGCCGACCTCGTCGGCAACCGAGAGCTCAGAACGAGCAGAATGACCGCCACCAGCAGCGTCGCCACTCCGACGCCGGCTCCGACGGTAGTCACGGCTCCCCAGGCTCGTGAGTTCCACTCGAAGAAGTCCTCTTCCTGCGCGTAGACGATCCGTTTGCCGAACGACATGACGACGCTGTCGTTCCGGCGTCTGCTGTAAGCAGGCAACCTGTAAGCAGGCTGGAACAGGACGATCGTGTGCAGCGCCAGCAGTACCGTCGGCGCGACCAGGCGTTGCCGCCACCCCTTTCTCGTGGACGGCACGTGCCGCAATGTCGTGGGCGTCTCGGACGCGCGCAGCAGCGAAGCGCACTCGATGGCGGAGGGCCGCTGGTCGGGACGTGCAGCGGTCATCCGGGTGAGCAGGGACAGTACGGGCTCGCGGATGGAGGATCGGACCTGGGGCATGAGCTGCGCGACGGGCAGTCGGTGGCCGGTCAGCTTCTCGACCAGGACGATTCCTAGCGCGTAGACGTCCGAAGCAGGTGTGGCGGCGCGGCCTTCGAGCTGTTCGGGGGCCATGTAGCCGGGGGTCCCGAAGTATCTTCCGGTGGCGGTGGCTGTGCGGGTGAGCGAGGCGTCGTCCCGGGCTATCCCGAAGTCCATCAGCACGGTGCGCCCGTCGGCACAGATCATGATGTTGGCGGGTTTGATGTCCCGGTGCACGACCTTCGCCGCGTGCACATGCGCGAGAACGTCCGCCAAGCGCGCCCCGGTCTCCACGATCGAGTCCACGTGCGAGAACTCCCACGTAGCGCCGTCCAGTAACTCCATCACAAGGTAGGGCAGAGACCGACCATCGTGGTCGGTCGTTCCGGCGTCGTGAACCGTCACCACGCTGCCGTGGCGGAGCGAGGCGAGCGTGCGGGCCTCACGCGCGAACCGCTGAGCCGCCTCTGGGTACTGAATGACGCCGGTGACGAACTTGATGGCGACCCGCCGGCCGAGGGTACGGTCCGTCGCTTCCCAGACCTCGCCCAAACCGCCCCTGCCCAGGAAGCGTTCTACCCGGTAGCGGCCCCCGACGGCCATGTCCTCGTGCATCCGATCCCCCTGCCGTCACCCGAGTCGATGAGATGGCCATTAGAGCAGGTCACCACGACGGCGTAGGGACTGAAGGCCACCAGCCGCCCACTCATGACTGGATGCACCGCCATAGAAGCCGAAACGGCTGGGTTCGCTCTCAAACGCCTCGATTGGACGACAAAGGACATCGGTGAACAACTGCTGTCGAAGCTCGTGAATAGAGCCATCCCGCCATCCCTCCGTGCGCTGCCGACAGTGGCCGGCACGCGTCGACGAGCACTTCAAGTCGGGCCGTCCTCTCCGGGCTCGGTCCTCTGATCGCCATCCCGCCTTCGTTTCTCGGGCTCTGGCTCACATTCCGTGAAGTCTGAACGCTGAGTGACGGTTGCAGTCGGTCCCTTGGACAGGTTGTTGACCTCGGGAACGAAAAGTTCGCTGGACGGACTCGGCTTCCTCGTGCGGCACTATCAGCCACACCGCACCCGGCACGGCACGGCACGGCACGGCAATCGCGATGACGCACCGTCAGAGATGCCTCACGGTGGCCGCGCTGTCCGACCAGAGCCAGTTCACGGGCGCGTACTGCTTCTTCAGCGCGGTGCGCTCGCGCCCGTAGCCCTTCAGCGCGGCCTCCACCGCCACCGCCGGGTCGTCCAGCTCCTGCGGCACCGGCACCCGCAGCAGAAGGTGCTGCTTGCGGTGCGCGAGGAGCAGCTCCCCTGCGGGTGTGCACTCCAGCAGGGCGAAGTGGACAAGGGGCTTGAAGGGTTTCTCCGCAGTGGGCATCCGCGCGCGCAGCACCCCGTCGGCGCTCCACGCGTACAGGCCGTAGCGGTTGAGATGGAAGGCACGGGCGCGGTACGGGTCGGCGACGACGGTGAAGTCGAAGCCGGTGAACGGGCTGTCCTCGCGCAGGTGCAAGCCCCCCAGCCGGCCCTGCAGCACCCCGCGGTCGTCGACGAGAACGAAGCTGAACTCCTGCCCCAGGTTGGTCGAACGGTAGGTCTTCCCGAAGACCGGGACGACGAACAGGTCGTCACCGAGTGCTGCCGGGCTTGGAGCTGACGGCGACCGCGCCGTCCGGGAGGACGGCCAGGGTCGTCGCGTCACGCTCCGGTATGGCCGATGGGCCACCGCCCGGCACCGCCTGTCCGAACACGGCGGTGGCGGTGGGCTTTCCGTCGGGCCCGTGGCGGGTGATCAGCTGGTAGCCGAAATCCTGCTCGGCGGGGTCGGCCGAGCCGGCCGCATGCGCGCGGTAGCGGCGCAGGCCGGTCAGCACGTAGGTGTCGCCGGCCGCCGTCGCCACCGTGTGGTCGATCCTGAATCCCCATCCCCCGGCTTCGGGGTCGAGATGGTGGACGTCCAGCAGGGCCTCGGGCACGGTGATCGGCAGCACTGTCATACCGGCATCCTCTCCCCTGCCAGTGACAGTCGTCACTCAGAGTGCCGTCACCGCGCAGGCGATGGGGCAACCTGGCGACGCGACCTGACCCGGGTGAGCGCCTGTCGTTGACGGTGGCCTGTGGGCACGTCGCGCTCCGGTGGCCTGTCATCCCCCGGGCGGAGCGCCCGGATTCGGGCCCGCCGCCCGGCGGAGGCGGTTCGGTCCGGAGCGCGATCCTGAGAGGCATCGTCGGCTGCGAGTCTCGAAGTGCGCGGGCCGGTCCGGCCCGCGGACGGGAAGGAACGCAGATGTTGCAGGCCGGGCAGCCCGGGACCATCGACGATCCGGCAAGCACGCCACTCCTCGGGGGCCGTCTGCGGCGGGCGTGGCGCGCGGCGCACGAGCCCGCTGAAGGGGCGCGGCGCTGGGCCCGGTGGGTCGCCTACGCGGTGCCCCTGGTGGTGCTCCCGTCCGGGATCTGGCGCCTGGGTGTGCTGTTCGACGAGGACAAGCGTGGCGGGTCGATCGAGGACTGGGCGATGAACGGCTACGTCGTCCTCCTCACCCTCGTCTCCGAGATCCTGGCCTTCGCAGCCATCGGGCTGATCGCCCGCTGGGGCGAGGTGTTCCCACGCTGGGTGCCGGTGCTGCGCGGGCGGCGGGTGCCGACCGCCGCCGCGGTCCTCCCCGCCACGATCGGAGCGACGATCCTGACCCTCGTCTTCACGGTCATCGCGATCGTCACCACGGTCACCCAGTCCAAGACCAACGGCGACCCGCTGCCGGCCGACTTCCCGAGCAAGGCCGGTGGCTGGGAGACCGTCTACTTCTACGCCTGCTACGTCCCCCTGGTTCTCTGGGGCCCGATGCTCGGCGTCCTGACGTACGCGTACTGGCGTCGGCGCAGGTCGGCTACGTCCGGGCCGCTGCTGCCGTCAGGAGTCAGCAGCACGAGGTGACCGGCTGGGCCCAAGGCCCCGGTGTCAACGGACAGGGGCTGTCGTCACGTGATCCCTGCCGGACAGGCCGGCCGCCACGGGCCGACGCGCGCCGGACGACCGGCTTCGCTGCCCAGGGACAGGGACAGGGACAGGGAAGGGCAGGGACAGGGAGGGGCAGGGGCGGGGGCAGACGGACGGGCGCCGGCCATCCGCCGGGGGCCTCCCGCACGTGACGCGTGTTCATGGCCCTGGTCTCGGGCACGGCATCACACACAAGCCCTCGGCTCAGCAGTTCGGGGCGGTGGCATCGGCCGGACCGGCGATGTCCGGGAAGAGGCCCACCGGTTGCACCGCTTGCCCCCGCCCTACCGCCGCACCTGAATCAGCGCGTGCGTGCCACTGGTACGCCAGGCGTCCCCGGACCGCTCCAGAGCGTCCACCGCTCCCTCCTCCAGGCCGACGATGACATCGGACTTCAGGGTCCGGAGCGCCGCGACGGCCCCCGGGAAGTACCTGGTGAGATCGGCGAAGGACGCCGTCGCGTCCCACAACTGGTCGCCCACCAGGCGACGGTAGTTCAGGTCGCCCTTCAGGATGGTGAGCGCGACGCCCCCGAACTCGCCGCGAAGGCCCTCAGGCATCTCCCCGTACGGCTGCGGAGCACAGAAGAACGGGTGGGTGCGGACCTCCAGGTTTCCTGCCCCCATGGCCTTCCACAACCGGCCGCCGATCCTGCCGGCTTCACCGGGCGCCTCGGCGAGGCGACGGAGGCAGTCGACGACGTCAGCCGTCATCGCGTCGGAGACGTAGTAGGGGTAGGGCTTCACATGAAGCACGACCCGGTCGGCATGCCGCTGCTCCAGGAGGTGGTCGATGAGGGTCAGGTCGGGGATCAGCTCCCGGCCCGCGTTGTCCGCCACCACGGCGACCGTGGAGCCCGCCCCGACGGGCAGAAGCCGCCACAGCAGGACGCTGTCGTCGGCGACCAGCGCGGGATCTGCGGTATCTCCGGCCGTCGGCTCCCCCGCCGCGACACGGAAGCCGAGGTCCGCGCGGTTGCCCCAGAGCGAGGCGTGCAGAAGAGCCGTGGCCCGCTCCCCGGCCGGCACGTTCGCGAGCTCGTCCAGGGCACGCAGTTCCTCTTCCACCGCGTCGCCTCCCAGTTCGGCCTTCTTGAACGGCGCGAACGGATCGACTCCCCGCCACGGGCCGGTGCCGAAGTACCCGACCGCACCGAGGAGTCGGCGGTAGAAGTAGCTCTCCGCCCACAGGAACGGAGCGTCGTACCAGGAGCGGCCGAAGTACTCCTGTCCCGAGGCCGCCCAGCGCCCGTGGTCGCGTTCCCCGGGGGCAAGCGGTTCGACAACGCCGTCGGTGATCTCGTCCAGCAGGGCGTCGAGGGCCTCGTGCTGCCGTGGACCGTACGGGAACGCGTCCCGCACCTGCTGGACAAGAGCAGGGTGGCGCTTGGCCAGCACACCCCAGGCGAACGAACCGGGCTCGTTGCTCAGGATGACCGGAGCGTCCGACGCGGCGGCCGCCTTGGGGACGTCGGCAGCCTCGTCACCCGAGGCGCGGTAGGTCTTCTCTGTCATGGTGTCCAAACCCTTCGTTGCTCGCTCATGTGTCCGTGATCCCCGGGGCGACGACGCCCGCCGCGTTCCGCCAGCACTTCCCTCGTACCACGATGTAGTACCGCGATATGGCCGGTTACCGCCCGCCTGCGCCGACGAACAGCGGCGAGGACGGCTGCGAGGACAGTGGCTGGTTCGCTCGGCCACCGCCCTCGACCAGCACCCGCCCGGAAGCGGAACCGGGCGCTACGAAGTCGGGGGCGGCGATATAAGGAGTGCGCGGTGTCAGGCGGCTCGCCCGGGGGCCGCTCCGGAGGCAGCGTCAGACACCGGAGGAACGGGCGTGGCGGGCGGGGCAGGTGGGACGCGTACGAGCGTGGCCCAGGTGCACACACCGGCGGCGGGCGGCTGGGCGGCGGCGAAACCCCACTCCCCCTGGTGCCTCTCGGACAGTTCGCGAACCACCGCGAGGGAGACCTTGCGCCGCTCGGCGCACTGACCGGCGAGACGAGGCGCGAAGTGCGGGGCATGCGTGTCATGCACGACCACCTGAAGTACGCCGTCGGCCCGACGGAGCACCAGATGAACCATCTCTCCGGCCCCGGTGAAGCGGCAGGCGTGGACGGCGAGTTCGTGGACGAGTTCGAGCGCCGGCTCGATCAGCTCGTCCTCGACTCCGTGCACGTCGAGTACGGCGTCCGCCGCCTCGTGCGCGATCAGCGGGGTTGCGGTGGCGGAGGGAGGTGTCAGGCCGTAGACGAAGCGGGCGGCGGACGGCTCCCCGAGGTCCGGCGGGGGTGGCGGGCACTGCGTCACCCCCGCCGGGGCCCGAAGGGCGAACGGCGAGCCGAGAACGTAGGCGGGGAGGCCGGATCGCGGCCCGCCTCCTGCCCGTTCACGGCCGCTGCGGACGACGGGTTCGACGCCGGCCGCCGAGGCGGGAGCCGGATCGGAGACGGGGGCGGACGCGATGGCGGACACGGGGCCGGACGCGGTGGGGGACGCGGGGACGGACACGATGGGCACGTTTTCGGGCATGACGACTCCGTTGGACGGCGCGGACGTTGGAGCATGGCCGCATCGATCACGACGCGGGTGACTTGTCGAGAGGCTCGTACGGCACATGAATCGTTCGGCGACGCGGCGCGTGGCAGTGGCTCGTCTCCCTGGCGCGAGCCCACCCCTCCCAGGGCAGGAGGACACGGGCAGGCTCACGCGATGCTCTTCTCATTGCCTTGCGTGAGCGTCTCGTGACTTAAGGTAGGGCAACAGGTGGCTCATGTACCACTCATCCCGGAGATTCACCCCGAATGGATTGCGCGAGGCTCACCCGGCAGACTGGCCCACGGCCCGAGGAGAGAGGCGATCGATGCCGCCACGCACCACCCCCACGCAGCGTCAACGCAGGCTGGGCGCAGAGGTAAAGAAGTTGCGCACGGAGGCAGGGCTCACCGCCGAGTACGTTGCGGGCCTGCTCGGAATCGACCGGGGCAAGATCTCCAACATCGAGTCAGGCATCCGCACGATCAGTCCGGACCGGCTGCGAACGCTGGCGACGCACTGCGCCTGCGCGGACGAGCAGTACCTGATCGCTCTCGAAGAGATGGCCCAGCCGGCCAAACCCCAGTGGTGGCACGAGTATCGAGGCAGGGTCTCGCCAGGGCTGCTCGACATCGTCGAGCTGGAGTGGCACGCCAGCAGCATCCAGACGGCACAGACCGCCCACGTACCTGGCCTGCTTCAGACGGAGGACTACGCTCGCAGCATCTTCGCCGCCGTGCTACCGCCCCTCCCGCACCCCGAAGTCGAGCTGCGCCTGGCCCATCGCATGGACCGGCAGCGCGTGCTGGAACGCGCGGAGCCGCCGGCCTACACGGGGTACATCCACGAGGCCGCCCTGCGCATGCTCTTCGGAGGACGTGACGCCACCAGGGAGCAGCTGAAGGCTCTGATCGAGTGGAGCGAGAGGGACAACGTCCGGGTGCGAGTCATCCCGTTCGAACTCGGCAGCTTCCCTGGGGCAGGGCATGCCGCTCTGTACGCGAAGGGCCCGGTACCCCAGCTCGACACAGTGCAACTCGATACGGCACACGGCCCCGCGTTCATGCATGCCGAGCTGCAACTGTCGAAGTACCGGGCTCACTTGGAGTGGATGGACCGCATGAGTCTGTCCGTCACAGCATCGCGAGACCTCATCCGCAATATCATCAAGGACCTGTGAGGAGACCGATCGTGACAGACATCGAGTGGGAAGCCCCTTTCTGCGGAGAGGGCAACAACTGCTTCCGTATCGGCACCGACGCGGACGGCAACGCCTACATAGCCGTAGCGGGCCAGGAGGACACCTACCTCACAGACACCCGCGAGGCGTTGAGCGCACTCATCCAGGACATCAAGGCGGGCAAGGCCGACCATCTGCTGTGACGGCCCGGGGCAGGCCCGTGCGCCGCACGGCTGACGCCGCGCCCGTCCTCACGCGGGCCGGGCACCGGGCCGGGGAACAGAGCCAGAGCCGGCCGGTCGCCGGGCACCGGGCCGGGGAACACAGTCGGCCGGTCGCCGGGTCGGCCGACCGGGCACCGCCCCTCCGAAGCTCGGACGTGGCCGGATGCCGCCCTTCCCGTACGGCCTCGGCTGTCCCTCACGGAGGCCCGCGTGCCAAAGTCGCCGGACGGACCGAGCGAGCACAGACGCGAACGCAAGGAGCAGCACATGCGCGACGGGGGATCGCCGTGGACACTCACCGTGGCCACGGGCGGCGACACACTCCGGCAGGAACGCCTCACCCGGGATCTCCACGACACCCTGCACAGGGCGGACGGTCTCGTCGTCGGCTTCCATGACGCCGACGGGCCGGCCGAACCGGGCCGCAAGGGTACGGGCGTCGGTGAGGTGGCTCTCTGGGCCGCTACCACCGCCGGCGCCGCCGCCGTCGCCCGCCCGGCGTCCCAGGTCCTGATCACCCTGATCAAGGAGTGGTGCGCCAAGGAGCGGCACCGCAGGGTCGTGGTCACCGTCGGGGACGACTCCATCGAGATCACCGGGCGTCCGGACGCGGCGCAGGAGCGCATGGTCCGGGAGTTCCAGGACCGGGTCGTCGGCGACGACGGTCCCGCATCGGATGACGGCGCGGCGTGACCCGCCTGCACAAGCGCCGGGCCCTCCTGATCGGCAACGAGCACTACGACGACGGCCACTTCTCGCCGCTCGCTTCCGTACGGGCGGACGTATGGGGACTCGCCCAGGTCCTGAAGCACCGCAGCATCGGCAACTTCGTCTCCGTACAGACCGAATCCGATCTCACCGCGGACGGCATGCGGGCGGCCATCGGAGAGTTCCTCCAGGAGCGCGACGAGGACGAACTCGCGCTCGTGTACGTCTCCGGGCACGGTGTGCGCACCGTGCGTGACGGCGGCGAGTTCCACTTCGTCGCCAAGGACACCGACTACGACCGGGTGGCCGCGACCGGTGTCAGCGCCGGTTTCCTCAACGACGCGCTGGAGGAGTGCGTCGCCCCGCAGAAGATCGTGATGATCGACTGCTGCCGCAGCGGCGGGTTCGCCATGGGGCTGCGTACGTCGGACCGGCAGGACGACGGCTCCGTGGCCAAGTCCGCCGAGCGGCCCCCGCTGACCAGCAGGGGCGTGTACGTCCTGTCGTCCTCGCGGGCCGGGGAGGACTCGTACGCGGACGCGGGCGACGACGTGAAGCCGTCGGCGTTCACCGGCGAGGTCATCGAGGCGCTGCGCACGGGGAAGGTCAGCAAGGACGGCGGCAGCGCGGTAACGGTCAGCGACCTGTTCCACCACGTCAACCGGCGCATGCGCGCCCAGGACGGCGGGCGTCAGGTGCCCGTGCAGTCCGCGCTCGGCGTCGACGACCGCATCGTCATCGCGGACAGCCCCTTCGGCCTGGCCCCCGTCCTCGATCCTCTGAGTTCCCGGCCCCGGACCGCCGCCGCCGCCGGAGAGGCGACACCGCCAGGTGCCGCGAAATCCGCTCACGCGCAGCCCACCTGGACCAACCTCCTGGACTACTACCGCGAGTGCGTCCTGGCCGAGAGCGCCGAGACACCGCTGATGGAAGTGAGCCGCCAGGACACGTCGTACGTGTGCCTGGACGGTGCGGAGAGGTTCATCTCCGGAGACGTCGACGACGACGGCTGCGTCTCGCTCCCCGCGGAAGCGGCGCCGCTGGTGGACTCGGCGGCCGAGGAGGACGCCGAACTCTGGGCGGGATACCCGGCCGTGGTCCTCACCGGGCCGCGCACCGGGCGCCCCTGGCAGCAGCCGAAGTTCGCGCCCCTGCTGGTACGCCGGGTCGAGATCGTCCAGGACGAGGGCGAGGTGCGGCTGAAGCCGTACGGCCCGGTCCAGCCGCATCCTCAGCTGGCGCACGACTGGCTGGGCGAGGACGAGGCCAACCAGCTCATCGACACGTTTCAGCCGTCCTGGCATCGAGGACAGCACGACCGGATGGCGGTGGAGGTACGGAACCTCCTCACGCAGGAGTTCGAGCTGCCGTGCGTGCAGGAACTCCGTCCGGACCAGCTCGCCGACCGCATCGACGTCCGCACGCCCGGCCACGGGGCCCGCAACACCGCGGTCCTGTTCGCGGCGCGCCCCCAGACAGGTTTCACGAAGAGTCTCCTCAACGACTTCGCCGGCATCGCCGAACAGACGGACCGGATCGGGAAGACCGCCCTCGGCGCCCTCGCGCCCGACGCCTCGCAGCGCGCCCGAGCCCTCGCCCACACGGACCCCGGCCCGGTGCGCCTCGTGACGCCGCTGCCCTCCAACGAGGCGCAGACCGCGGTGCTCCGGTCCGCCATGACCCGCCGCCTGACCGTGGCCACCGGCCCACCCGGCACCGGCAAGAGCCAGTTGGTCGCCAATCTCGTGGCCACGGCGATCGCGGCGGGCCAGACCGTGCTGGTCGCGTCCACCAACAACGATGCCGTGGACGAGGTCTGGCGTCGCTGCGACGCGCTGGTGCCCGGCAGCGTCGTACGCACCGGTTCGGCGCGGAAGAACGGCACCGGCAAGAGCAACGCGGAGCACGAGGCCGCCGCGCTGCACGCGCTGCGCACCGGCGCGGAGCCGTCCACCACCGTGGCCACGGCGTCGGTGGCCGCCACGCTGGCCACCGAACGTCTGGCGGACGTACGGCAGGGGCTGGCCCACATCGCGGAGGCCGAGCTGCGGCTTCGCCGGGCGGGCGAAGCCCGCGCCCACCACGCGGAACAGCTCGGGATCGCCGCCGCCGTACTCCCGGACCTGCTCGGTGGTCCACCCCGGCCGAGGGAGCTGGCGGACACAGCGCACCGCCTCTCCCGCGCGCGCTTCCTCGGATCGTGGCGCCGATCCCGTTTCCTGCGCAAGGCCGGTCTGGAGGCGTACACCGGTGACCCCGCCGCGGGCTGCCTCGCGCTCGCCGGCTTCGCCGCGGCCGAGGCGCAGTGGCGTGACGGGCGCGAGCACGCGGCCACCGTTGACGACACGGCGCTCTCGCGCACCCTGCGCGCAGCGGAGAGCGCCGTGCAGGACGCCGCACGCACGCTCCTCGCCACCAAGGTCCAAGCCGCAGCCTGGGCCGGACGCCGCCGCATCCTGGACCTGTTGGCGGCCCGGGACGGCAAGCGCAGCGACTGGCCGCAGATGCGGAGGGTCCTGGGCCGCTCGGACGGCTCCACGGATGCGCCCGCGGTGGCCGGGTGGGCGGTCACCAGTCTTTCCGCCCGGCGGTTCCCGCTGGGCCCGGCCCTGTTCGATCTCGTCGTCATCGACGAGGCCAGCCAGTGCGCCATCCCCCAGGTCCTGCCGCTGCTGTTCCGCGCGCGGCGCGCCCTGGTCATCGGCGACCCCATGCAGCTCACGCACATCACGAAGACCAGCCCGCACCGCGAGGCTCTCATCCGGCGCGGGAACGGGTTGCGGTCCGACTGGCTGGAAAGGCACCACCTCGCCTACCGGCGCCACTCCGCCTTCCACGCGGCCGAGCAGTCCGCGGGCGGCACCTTGCTTCTCGACGAGCACTTCCGCTGCCATCCGCACATCGCCGCGATCTCCAACGAGTTCTTCTACGACGGCGGGCTGACCATTCTCACCGACACCCGTGGCCGACCCGCTCTGGAGCACCGCTCAGCCGTCATCTGGACGGATGTGACCGGGCGCGCCGCCCGCCCTCCGTTCGGTGGCTCCTGGGTCAACGAGGACGAGATCCGCAAAGTGCTCGCCAGCGTCACGTACCTGCTGGACCAGCTGCCGCCCGAGGCCACCGTCGGCGTCGTCACGCCCTTCGCGCCTCAGGCCGAAGCGCTGCGCAAGCGGCTGCGGCCGTACGACGAGGAGCGTCTGCGCATCGGTACGGTGCACACCTTCCAGGGCGGCGAACGCGACGTCATGGTGTTCTCGCTCGTCGCCGGCGAAGGCATGCATCCGGGCGCCGTCGAGTGGGTCGGCGGACAGCTGAACCTGTGGAACGTCGCCATCACCCGGGCCCGCGGTCACCTCATCGTGGTGGGGGACAAGGAGCTCTGGCGACAGCGGGGAGGCGTGGGCGCCGCACTGCTGGAGGCCGCGGAGCGGGACGGCGTACCCTCGGGTCGCGGAGACGAGGACGTGCTGCTCAAACGCCTGTACCAGACCCTCTCCCGCGCGGCGGAAGCCACGGTCACGCTGGGCGAGACCGTGCACGGGCATGCCGCGGACGCCGTGGTGCGTGGCGCCGGCGGGGCGGCCTCCCAGGCCGTGCTTCTCGATCGGGGGGTGGAGGAGGACGGCGACGCGGCGCGCCACCTGCGGCTCATGCTGCACCGTCGGAACCTGCTGGCGAGCGGTGACGGCGAAGCCGAAGCGGTACGTTGGCCGGCCTGGCGGCTGTACGACGCCGACGAGCGGCGGGGGTGACCTCCGGGCCCTGCCCCCCTGGTCCGGCCGGGCACGCTCACTCCGTACGCCTGACTCCGGCGTGCCCGGAGGCGGTTCGCCGACCTCCCGGACCAGTTCCGGCCACCCCGCACCGCCTGTCGGACCCGCTGCCCCGCTACGTGACCTCGCGGGCGTCGATGAGTGCTCTCAGAGGTCGTCCACGTCGACGAGCCCGTCCTGGACGGCCCGAGCCACCAGGCTCGCCTTGGTCCGCGCGGGACGGCCGACGTTCGCGTACTTGATCCGCACCCGGTCCAGGTACGAGTTGACCGTCCGCACGGAGATGCCGAGACGCTGCGCGACCAGCTCCTTCGACTCCGACTGGAACCACTCGATGAGCACGTTCTCCTCGCGCGTGGAGAGCTGCGGGCGGTCGGCGCGGACGTTCGTGCCCAGTGCGCCGGCCAGCGCGGGCGGCATGTAGGGCCGCTCATCGGCTGCTGCCAGCGTCGCCTCGACCAGGTGCTCCTGGCCCTCGCTCTTGGTCAGGAAGGTCGCGGCTCCGAGGTCCAGGCAGGTGAGCGCGGTCTTCTCGTCGTCCCGCATCGAGTAGACGACCACCTGCCGCCCGGCGTCGACAAGTCTCCGCAGGCTGCTGAAGGCGGAGCCGGGTTCGCCCAGTTGCAGGTCCAGGACGACCACATCGGCCGTATCGCCCGGGGCGTTCCAGGCTTCCCGTACGGAGGCGCCTGCCGCGACCACGGTGATGAGCCGTGGTGAAGCGCCGTACCACATCTCCACGCCCGAGAGGATGGCCGGATGATCGTCGATGACGACCACGCTGACCGGTGCGTCGTTACTCATGGCAGGTCAACTCCTGATGACGCCGATCTGCTCCAGCTCGCTTCGGCCCACATACTCTCACCACGCCTGGTTCTTACCACGGATACCTCCGATTCCGTGGCACAGCCGGGTGACGGGACATCCGCTCCCGCGGTGCGGTCGTCGGCGCAGTCCACGCCCACGACGCTCACCCGGACGGTGCCGGGGGTCCACACGACGGTCACCCGCGCGGTCGAGCGGGTGCGCCCCAGGGTCACCGCCACCGGGTCGATCAGCTTCCTGCGTACCTCCACAGGCGCCTCGCCCGGCCGGCCGCGCACCGCCAGGCTCACCGTCACGCCCCGGTGTTCGGCCACCTCCACGCAGGCGCGCAACTCGTTCAGCAGGGGGTCGGAGACGGCATCGCCTTCGGCGAACAGGCGGCGCATACGGGCGCCCTCCACGCCGCACCGCAGCCTGACCTCCTCGTCGTGCGGACTCAGTACACCGTGGCCGAGGCCCACCAGCAGCGGCACTGTCGTCGCCGTCAGCGCGCGGTAGCGCTCCTTGTGATCACGTTGCAGGTGCTCGTGGATACGTTCTCGGGTACGCAGTTGCTCCTCCCGCTCGGCGGCCGACCCCGCTGCCGCCGTGCCGCGGAGCAGATGCGACATCAGGACACCGACGGAGAGCTGGAGACCACAGCTGCCTATCGTGGCGATCCCCAGGACGGCCGACTCGGCTGCGGTCGGGGCCCCGGACCAGGCCACAGCGGCCGCGTTGATCCCTATGTGCGCCCCGAGGAACGCCGCGAACACCCTGACCCGCAGGTCTGCCAGCAGGAACAGCGCATGCCAGCCGACCACTCCGAACGCCCAGTCCGCCGCGCCCGTCGACTGCTCCGGCGGGAGCGTGCAGGCGCTCACCGCCGATACGGCCAGCACCGAACCCAGGCACCACGCGCGCACCGCCGGCGGGATCTGCCGGCCACGCAGCAGATGGGCGCCCCCGGTCGCCGCGACGGCGACGAGGCAGACGAAGGCGGCGGTCTGCGCCCACGCGGGGTGGTACGCGTCCTGGTGGGCCATGAGCCGGGGCAGGGAGATGGTGAACTGCCAGACCAGGCAGATCAGCAGGGCGACCAGCTGGGCCCCGTAGAGGATCTGTCCGCGGAGGAAGCGGGCTGCGGCCGTGTGCTGGGCCGGGGAGCGGGGCGGGCACGGCGCCCCCGTGGCGTGCGGCCCTCCGCTGCCCGTGTACGGGCCCCGGCCCGGCTCGTGCCAGCGCCACCGTACGCGGGTCCCGGCGCCCGGCCGCGAAGTGATGGAAGCGGTGCCTCCGACCGCGTGCATCCTGCCGACGATGGACCCGGAGATGCCCCGGCGTCGCGCCGGGACGGAATCCGGGTCGAAGCCCCGTCCCGCGTCCGAGAGTTCGACGACCGCGTCGCTTCCCTCTCGCCATGCTCTCAGTTCCGCTTCCCGGACCCCGGCATGGCGTCCCACATTGGTGACGGCCTCTCGGACGCCGTTGAATATCGCGAGCCCCGGGCCGGACGGCATCGCGAGCGGGCCTTCGATGTACGTCGTGAGCCGCACCCGGGCCTTTCCCTCCCCCTCGGGCACACAGCCGAGAAGCGCCGCGAGATCGACGCTCCCCGTCTCGAATCCGGGCATGGCGGACAGGGCCTCCAGATCCTGCCTGGCACGGGGAGGAAGCCACGACCAGTCCCGGCTGTCGCCCTGGGAGACCATCAGCAGGGTCGCGCTCGCCGTGTCGTGCAAGGTCGCCAGATACGCGCGCTCGGTCGCCCGCCGCGCCGCGGCGACATCGGCCTCCCGGCGCAGGGCCGCCCGCACCGCGGCCGACCGGTCGGCCCCCCTGGCCCGCGCCCGGACGATGAGGTAGGCCGCCCTGGACAGGCCCACCTGGATCGCCATGCGCACCAAGGGCACCAGGGGCACCACGCCGAGGCCGTGCGCGGGCGAGGAGAGGATGTCACCCAGCGCGCAGGCCGCAGCTCCCCCCACGGCCAGGGCGGCCCCGGCCACCGGACGCGTCGCCCACTCGAACTGGAAGGCGATGACGCTGATGCCGATGGTCACCTCCACCATCGCGTTCGCGCCCTCGCCGCCGAGGACCGGCTGAGACAGCCCCATCAGCGTCACCACCGCCGCGTCCAGCGTCCAGAGGAGGGCGGACGGAAGCGGACGGCGCAGCGACCAGAGACGCACACCGCAGGCGAGGGCAGCGGGCACCAGCAGCGACAGCGCCAGGGGCACGTCCGCCGCATCCGCCGCATCCGCCCCGACGAAGCCCAGCGCACCGCACAGACAGACCACGGTGGACCTGAGCCACACCCCGTACCGCTCGACGGTCCGGTTCACCAGCCGCTCGCTGTTTCCCTCGTGCCCCCCAAGCCGCATGGGCCCGAGGTTAGTTGACCAACGAACGATCGGGTCCGGATGTGGGGCGAACGACCGTCACACCCAGCGACCGGACCGGGCTAATGTGCCGGTCGAGAACACACTCGAAGACGGGGAAACGGGGAACTTTTCATGCAGAGAACTCAGAGGCGGTTCACGCTGCTTCTCGCTGCGGCGCTGGCGGCTGTGCTCACGATGCTCACCGTCGCGCCGGCCGGTGCGGCGGGCAAGCCGTCCCGGTCGAACGGGACCAGCAACCGGGTCATCTTCGTTCACGGCCACTCCCCCTTCGGGAAGCACGACTGCGCCAAGGTCTTCAGCACCGCCCGCAAGCATTTCTCAAACAACGGCTGGAAGGGGAACCTGCTCACCTTCGGCTACTACTCGAAGAACAAGAACTGCTCGTACAACGCCGGCGGCAGCCGTGAAACGCCCATCAAGGAGGTCGCGAAGAAATTCGCGAACTACGTCTCCAAGCACTACACGAAGAAGAACAAGAAGGTCGACGTCGTAGCCCACTCCATGGGCGGCCTCGTCGTCCGCGCCGCTCTGCACTACACCCACAAGCGCGCCGCGGGCTTCCCGAAGAAGCTCTACATCGAGGACGTCGTCACGCTCGGCACCCCGCACGCCGGGATCACCAAGAGCAGGGCGTTCCTCTGCGGAAAAGCCCGGCAGTGCGCGGACATGAAGCCGGGAAGCAGCTTCCTCAAGGGCCTCCCGAGCAGGATGCCGAGTACCACCAAGTACGGCAACATGAGCACCGACTGGACCACCATCTCCTCGTTCGACGACGACACCGTCACCGAGAGTTCCGGCATCGCCGGCACCGCGGACCACGAAGTCCAGTACAAGGCCGGAATCAACCACGGCGAGCTCATCACCACCAGCTCCAGAAGTCACAACGGCAGGATCAAGTACTCCACCAAGTGGACCAAGTGGCACAAGCGCATCTCGCCCGTGGGACAGGCCCGCCTGGCTGTGTACTGGCACGCCACGACCTGATCTCCACCGAGACGCAGAGCAACAAAAGGTGCGGTCGCCCCGTCACGGGCGACCGCACCTCTGACGTGGATCCGAAGTCCTGGCACCGGCGGCCCCGGTGAGGCGCTCAGGACACGAGCCGCCCGAGCTCCCCCCTCGCTCCCCGAACACGCCGGGAGTTGAGCCGACCGGATGAAATCTCCGGTACGCCGGGCGTCTGGCAGGACCCTGCCGCGCCACGAATCACCGCCCTCCCGGCCCCCTCCGAGACGCACGGGACAGCGTCTAACTCGCCTGCCCACAAACAGGGTTGTCGGTTCACGCAGGCGCGGAGAAACGCCTGCCGAACAAGCGTCCCGGCATATCAGACGACTTCTCGTGCGGGCATGACGAACGGACACCGCGAGCTGCTAGAAACTGCATCGCTCCTTCACCCCCCATCCCCCACGCGTCGAAGGGCCGGCAGTCATGTCAGCACGAAGGATCTGGGCATCCGTATCCACGCTCGCGCTCGCCGCCGTGGCCGCTCTCGGCGTCGCCGGGCCGGCTGCCGCGGCCGACTCGGCCGATGCCGCCACCGCGGGCGGTTATGTCGCGCTCGGCGATTCCTACTCCTCGGGCGTCGGCGCCGGAAGCTACCTCCCCGACAGCGGCGACTGCCGGCGCAGCACCAACGCCTACCCGTATCTGTGGCAGGCCGCGCACTCCCCCGCCTCGTTCGACTTCGTCGCCTGCTCGGGAGCGACCACCTCGTCCGTGGCGAGCGGTCAGCTCGGCGTGCTCAGCGCGTCCACCTCGCTGGTCAGCGTCACCGCCGGAGGCAACGACATCGGGTTCGCCGACGTCATGCGGGACTGCGTGCTGTCGAGCGAGGCCGTCTGCGTCAACAGCGTGAACAACGCCATCGCGCAGATGAACAACTCCCTGCCGGGAAGGCTCGATTCGCTCTACGGCGACATCCGGGCCCGCGCCCCGCAGGCCCAGGTCGTGGTCCTCGGCTACCCCCGCTTCTACCAGCTGTCCGGCAACTGCGTCGCCGGGCTCACCGAGACCGAACGGGCCGCGATCAACAACGCGTCGGACGTACTGAACGACGTCCTGGCCAAGCGGTCCGCCGACGCCGGGTTCACCTTCTCCGGCGTGGTGGACGAATTCACCGGACACGAGCTGTGCTCCGGCGACGCCTGGCTCCACGGCGTCACGATCCCGATCCACCACTCGTACCACCCCAAGGCCGCAGGGCAGTCGGGCGGCTATCTGCCCGCCTTCCGCTCGGCGGTGTAGGGCCGCCGCTCTCAGTAGCGCTCGGCCAGGTGCTCCCGGCCGGCCGGAGGCTCGTACGACTCGGGCCAGAAGTCCGTCACCCCGGTGATCAGGCCCTGCTCGTCGAACGTGAAGAAGTGGATGGCGTCCATCTCCTCCGGCCCGTCCCCCACCTGCGCCGCCTGCTCTCCCGTCACGGTGAACCCGGTCCGGGCGGCGGCCTGCCGGCCCTCCGCGTCGACGACGATCCGCTCGACCCGGACGTGCCAGTCGCCCGGATACTCCTGGTTGAACCGGAGATACCGCTCCTTGCCGAGGATCCGCTCCCGCGTCTGCGGCAGGTCGTACACCACGCCCTCGGCGAGGGTCGCCCCGAACGCGCTCCAGTCGCGCGCCTCGGCCGCCGTCCAGTACGCCTCCACCGCCCCGCGCAGCGCGGCCGTCGTCGTGCCGGACGTGGTGCCGGAAGCCGTACCGCGCGTGGTGCTGAAAGCCGTACCGGGCGTGGCTCCGCCCGCCGTTCCGCCTGTCGTGTCGGTCATGGAAACGAGTGTGTACCCCGCCACTGACAATCGGCCGGAGAAGCCCTGCGGAGCGGCGCCGGCCTGCGGCTATCCCTGACCCCCGACGCTGTGCCCTACCCCTACCCCTATCCCTGACGCTCCGCGGGGCGCGACGCCTTGATCGAGTACATCAGCGGAATCCTCGGCCGGCCCGCCGGGAAGCGGTAGTGACCGTCCGCGTGGCGATCCAGCGTGCCGAACCGCTGGAACAGCGAGGAATCGTGCTCGTGGAGGAACTCGATCCGCAGGCCGGCCGCGGCGAGCGCCGTCACCACCCGGCCCACCGGGTGCTGCCACTCGACGCTGCGGTTGTGCACCGTCGGCGCGTCGAAGTCGGCGTACGTGCCCGGCGTCTCGTCCACCCAGGCGTCGCGGCTGAAGTAGTCGTCGGTGACGACCGAACCGGTCTCGTCCATCGCGTCGGTCAGCGGATGGAACTCCGCGAGGTAGAGGAATCCGCCGGGGGCGACCAGCGAGGCGGCGGTCTCGGCCCAGCGGTCGAGGTCGGGCAGCCAGTTCTGCGCGCCGATGCCCGTGTAGACGATGTCGTACGCGGAGTCGGGGACGGCGGCCGGTGCGTCGTACACATCGGCCGCGACGAACGCCGCCCGGTCCGGGCCCAGGCCCAGCTCCCCGGCCAGGCCCCGGGCCGTCTCGACGGCGGGCTCGGAGAAGTCGAGGCCCACGACCTGTGCGGCACCGTGCCGCGCCCAGGACAGGGTGTCCACGCCGATGTGGCACTGGAGGTGCAGCAGGGTCTTCCCGGTGACGTCGCCGACCTCGGCCAGCTCGAAGGCGCGCAACGCGTCCTTGCCCGCCCGGAACGCGTCCAGTTCGTAGAAGTCGCTCGCCGCATGGATCGGCACGCGTTCGTCCCAGCGCGCGCGGTTGGTGTCGTGCCAGTCGTCCGGAGCCGGGGAGTACATGACCGGAAAGCTACCCGCGGGCCGGGAGGGGCACGAGTGGTTTTCCACGCTCTCGGTCCAGGGTCGCGGACCGGCAAGGGAAAAGGCGCGAACGGGCCGGCGAAATGAATGGCGCGAAACGAATACGACGACTTCACGTTCCCGAATCCCGTTACGGAACCACATTTCGAACCCCGCTACCGAATCCCGTTTCCGAATCCCCTTACCGAATCCCGTTACGGGCAGGCCGCAGCATCGGGTTGGATGGGGGCATGACGACTGATGCAGCACATGTGCCCGACTGGGAGATGCGGTTCCGTGCGCCTCGTGTCTCGCTGCCCGACTGGGCCGAGGACGCCCCCGACCACGCGCTGTTCGTCTCCAACGCCACCGGTACCTACGAGCTGTACGCGTGGGACCGGGCGAGCGGGCGGCAGCGCCAGGTCACCGACCGGCCGAACGGCACGACGGACGGGGTGCTGACCCCGGACGGCGAAGCGATCTGGTGGTTCAGCGACACCGACGGCGACGAGTTCGGGGTGTGGATGCGCCAGCCGTTCGGCGGCGGGGAGGACGAGCCGGCCGCCCCGGGTCTCGCGCCCTCCTACCCGGCGGGCCTGGCCATCGGGCGGGACGGTTCGGCGGTGATCGGCCGCTCGACCGACGAGGACGGCACGACGGTCCACCTGGTGCGGAAGCCGGGCGGCGAGCCCGTGGAGATCTACCGGCACCGGGAGTCCGCGGGGGTCGGGGACCTCTCCCACGACGGGACCCTGATCGCGCTGGAGCACACCGAGCACGGTGACGCGATGCACTCCGCGCTCCGCGTGGTGCGCCCGGACGGCTCCACGGTGGCCGAGCTGGACGACACCGAGGGCGGCACGAAGGAGCTGGGGCTCGCCGTGCTGGGCTTCGCACCGGTGGCCGGGGACACCCGGCTGCTCGTCGGGCATCAGCGCCGGGGCCGCTGGGAGCCGATGATCTGGGACCCGGTCGCGGGTACGGAGACCGCTCTGCCGGTCGACCTGCCGGGCGATGTGGGGGCCGAGTGGTATCCGGACGGCTCCGCGCTGCTCATCGAGCACAGCTTCGAGGCCCGCAGCGAGCTATGGCGGTACGAACCGGGGGCGGCGGAGCCCGTGCGCGTGGAGACCCCCGCCGGCACGGTGTCGGGCGCCACGGCCCGCCCGGACGGCACGGTGGAGTATCTGTGGTCCTCGGCCGCGCAGCCGCCCGTGGTGCGGTCGACGAGCGGTGCGGTGGTCCTGGACCCGCCCGGCGCGAAGGCCCCGCCGTCGGTGCCCGTCGAGGACGCGTGGGTGCAGGGGCCGGGCGGCCGGATCCACGCCCTCGTCCAGAAGCCCGCCACCGGCGAAGGGCCGTTCCCCACGGTCTTCGAGATCCACGGCGGGCCGACCTGGCACGACAGCGACGCCTTCGCCTCCGGTCCTGCCGCCTGGGTGGACCACGGCTTCGCGGTCGTCCGGGTCAACTACCGGGGCTCGACCGGCTACGGCCGCGCCTGGACGGACGCGCTGAAGCACCGGGTCGGTCTGATCGAGCTGGAGGACATCGCGGCCGTGCGGGAGTGGTCGGTGGCGTCCGGGCTCGCGGATCCGGAGCGCATGGTCCTGGCCGGCGGTTCGTGGGGCGGCTATCTGACCCTGCTCGGCCTCGGCACCCAGCCCGGCTCCTGGTCGCTGGGGCTGGCGGCCGTGCCCGTCGCGGACTACGTCACGGCGTACCACGACGAGATGGAGGCCCTGAAGGCGATGGACCGCACGCTGCTGGGCGGCACTCCGGAGGAGGTCCCCGAGCGCTTCGAGGCGTCGTCCCCGCTGACGTACGTCGACGCGGTGCGCGCGCCCCTCTACATCTCGGCGGGCGTCAACGATCCGCGCTGCCCCATCCGTCAGGTGGAGAACTACGTGGACCGGCTGGCGGCGCGCGGCGCGGTCCACGAGGTGTACCGGTACGACGCCGGGCACGGCTCGCTCGTGGTGGAGGAGCGGATCAAGCAGGTGCGGCTGGAGCTGGAGTTCGCCCTGAAGCACCTGGGCGGAGGCGCGGTGACCGGCTCGGCGGGGTGAACCCGGGCCGAAGGCCGGCGTAAGCCCCGGAGGCAGGCGTAAGGGCGGAGGCAGGCGTAAGGCCCGGAAGCAGGCGTAAGGCCCGGAAGCAGGCGTATGGGCCGCAGACGGGCGTAAGAACCGGATAAATCACGGACCCCGCTCCGGGAGCCCGGGGCGGGGAACCGTACCTTGGAGGGGTGTACCGGTTCCTGCTGACCCCGCGATGGTGGGGGATCAACCTCTTCGTCGTGCTGGCCATCCCGTTCTGCGTGTTCATGGGCACCTGGCAGCTCGGCCGCTTCGAGGACCGCGTGCAGTCGCACGAACAGGCGGAGAAGCAGCCCGATCCCAGCACCCGGACCGCGAAGCCCCTGGACGAGCTGCTGCCCGTCGACAAGGTGACGTCCGGCCGCCCGGCCGTCGCCACCGGCACGTACGCCGACCAGTTCCTGGTGCCCGGCCGTGAACTGGACGACCGGCAGGGCTTCTACGTCCTGAACATGCTGCGTACCGACAGCGGCAAGGCCCTGCCGGTGGTACGGGGCTGGCTGCCCGGTTCCGCGAGCGACGCCCGGGTGCCCGCGGCGCCGGAGGGCGAGGTCACGGTGACCGGCGACCTCCAGGCCTCCGAGAACACGAACAGCGACGGCGTCGACGTCCGGGGCGGGCTCCCCAGGGGCCAGGTCGGCATGATCAGCGCCGCGACCCTGGTGAACCTCGTCCCGTACGACGTGTACGACGCCTGGGTGACGCTTCCCGAGGCCGGGGCGGGCGCTACGGGCGGTGCGATGAAGCCCGTGCCCGCCGCCGCCCCGCAGGGCAGCGGCCTGGATCTGAAGGCGTTCCAGAACCTGGGGTACACGGGCGAGTGGTTCGTCTTCGCCGGCTTCGTGCTCTTCATGTGGTTCCGGCTGGTGCGCCGCGAGGCCGAGGCCGTGCGTGACATCGCGCTCGGTCTCGTACCGGAGGACCCCGCCGCTGCCCCGGAGGACCCGTCCTCGCCGGAGGACCCGTCCTCGCCGGAGGACCCGTCCGCATCTCAGGGCGACCCGTCCGCGCCGGACCACGACGTGGCGAGCACACCCGTGCGGTAGCCGGACTACGACGTGGCGAGCACACCCGTGCGGTAGATCGTGCCCGCGCAGGCGTCGGGGATCTCCGTCTCCGCGGTGGGCGCTCCCGCCTCCGGGGTGTGCGTCACCGTGACGCTGCCCTCCGCCGTGCCCCCGCCGTCCTCGTGCAGCGACTGCGCCTCGACGCCCGCCTCCTCGGTGTCCTCGCCGACCGGTCCTCCCGCGCCGTCCGCCGACGGGGTCGGGCTCGGCGAGGGGCTCACGGCCGGGCAGGTGTCGGTCGGCACCCAGGCGAACCGCACCTCGTACGCCATGGACGGCTTCAGCAGCACCGTGCCCGGCTCCTGCGAGGGGTCGGGCAGACCGGGGGCCGCGTCGCCCGCGGCGTGCTGGACGACGTCGATCCTGAGCGGGTCGGCCGCGCCGACGGCGGTGAAGCCCACCGTGCCGTTGCTGCTGACCGTGCAGTCCTTGCGGGACACGTTGGCGATCTTGAAGCTGCCGTAGACCGTGCCGTCCGCCCGCGGCGCGTCCGTATCCGCGGAGGCGACGCCGAGCCGGCTCGGGCCGCAGACCGGCAGGGACGAGAAATCCGCGCTCGGGGCGTCGGACGCCTCGCCCGGCACCGCCCCGCCGGGGTCGCCGCCCTCGCCTTCGGTGGGGCCGGGGTCCGGGGCGGCCGCGCCGGCGCCGCCCGCGATCTCGCGCTCGGTGGGTTCCACGGTCCGCCGGCCGGACTCCTCGGGGCCGGTGTCGTCCCCGTTGCCGCCCTGGGCCCGCTCGCCGTGTCCGGCGATGGCGGGGCGGACGGTGGACGGGCCGTCCGAAGTCGCGACGTGGACGAAGGCGGGGACGGCGGTGCCGATCAGCAGGACCGCGGCGGCCGCCCCGACGACGGCCTGCCGTCGCCTGGCCCGGCGGGCGGGGACGGCCTGGAGGAGATGGTCGAGGGTCCCCTCGGCGGGCGTGAGCTCCCGCACCGCGCCCTGGAGCATGCGGCGCAGGGCCACCTCGTCCAGGCCGTCGGGGTCCTCGCCCGCCTCGGGGTCCACCCGCACGGGCGGCACGGGCCGCAGCTTCCCGACCGGCCGGGGGCCCGCGCTCCCGTCGTACGGGCGCTGCGGATCGGTGTCCGGAGTCTCCTCCGGCCCGTGGTTCACCATGCCGTTTCCCGTCGGGTCATTCTCGTGCCTGTGCCCGGGGCGCTGCCCGGGGCCCTGTCCGGGTCGCTGCTCGGGCCCGCTCACGCCTGGGCCTCCATCACGACGCGCAGCGCCGCGATGCCCCGGGAACCGTACGCCTTGACCGACCCCAGGGAGATGCCCAGCGTCTCGGCGACCTGGGCCTCCGTCATGTCCGCGAAGTAGCGCAGCACCAGCACCTCGCGCTGGCGTCGCTGAAGCCCCTTCATCGCCTTGATCAGCGCGTCCCGCTCCAGCTGGTCGTAGGCGCCCTCCTCCGCGCTCGCCATGTCCGGCATCGGCTTGGAGAGCAGCTTCAGCCCGAGGATGCGGCGGCGCAGTGCGGAGCGCGAGAGGTTGACCACGGTCTGGCGGAGATACGCGAGGGTCTTCTCCGGCTCGCGGACCCGGTTGCGCGCGGAGTGCACGCGGATGAACGCCTCCTGCACCACGTCCTCGCAGGACGCGGTGTCGTCCAGCAGCAGGGCCGCGAGGCCGAGCAGGGAGCGGTAGTGGGCGCGATAGGTCTCGGTGAGATGGTCGACCGTGGTTCCCGCTGCCACGGTCTCGTCAGCACCCCCGCGCTGCGAGGGCAGCTGCGCCGGGCGCGCGGCGGGCATGGGCGCGATCACCGGCATACCGCCGGGCGCACGACGGGGCCGCCGGAGCGGACGCGCAGACGCGCCTCGCAACGGGCCCACCACAGTGATGTCGAGAACCTCTGCCACGCCTGTTGGACACGCTGCCCCCCGTCAGGGTTGTACGCGGACGGCGCCAGGTTCAGCGCTGTGCGACATGCCCTCATACATACCTGCTCTTCCCCAAATGCCCCGTCTTGGCGTCCGGTCACGCAAGAAGTGACCGCATGGACGCCGCCCGGCCGAGGTGCGGTTGCAGGTGGCCGGGTGATCATCGTCGGATACGGCAACGCCCCAGCTCAAGAGGTTCAGACCAGCAAATTGCTCATAGGGCGTTCACAGATCCTACAAAACAGATTCGATCATCACCGGGGAAATTCGGCGGCGACGGATTCGGCGATCTGCGCCACGTTCAATGCCGCACCTTTTCGGAGATTGTCACCGCAAAGGAACATTTCCAGGGCATGCGGATCGTCCATCGACCGCCGGACACGGCCCACCCAGGTGGGATCGGTGCCGACCACATCGGACGGAGTGGGGAAATCCCCGGACGCCGGGCTGTCGAAGAGCACCACGCCGGGGGCGGTCGCCAGGATCTCGTGCGCCTTGCCGACGGCGACCTCGTTCTCGAAGCGGGCGTGGACGGACATCGAGTGCGTGGCGACGACCGGGACGTACACACAGGTCGCGGTGGCCCGCAGATCCGGCAGACCCAGCACCTTGCGGCACTCCTCGCGGATGGCGATCTCCTCGGAGGACCAGCCGTCCCCGGCGTCCGTACCCGCCCAGGGCACGACGTTCAGGGCGACGGGTGCGGCGAACGGGCTGTCCGCCGTGGAGGCCTCGTCACCGAGGGCCCGGCGTACGTCCCCGGGCTGGGTGCCCAGCTCCGTGCCCGCCACCAGCGCCAACTGCTCACGCAGGGCCGCGACACCGTCCCGGCCCGCTCCGCTGACCGCCTGGTACGAGGAGACGATCAGCTCGCGCAGCCCGTACTCGGCGTGCAGCGCGCCGACCGCGACGATCAGCGACAGCGTGGTGCAGTTCGGGGACGCGACGATGCCGCGCGGCCGGAGGCGCGCGGCATGGGGGTTGATCTCCGGGACGACCAGCGGTACGTCGTCGTCGAGCCGGAAGGCCGCCGAGTCGTCGATGACGACGACGCCCTTGGCGGCGGCGATCGGGGCCCAGTGGGCGGACACCTCGTCCGGCACCAGGAACAGGGCCACGTCGATGCCGTCGAACACGTCCTCGGTGAGCGCGAGGACCTCGCTCTCCTCACCGCGCACGGCCAGCTTGCGGCCGGCCGAGCGCGGTGAGGCGACGAGTCTGACCTCGCCCCAGACGTCCGCGTGCTGCGAGAGGATCCGGAGCATGACACCGCCGATCGCCCCGGTCGCGCCGACGACCACGAGCGAAGGGCGGTGTGCGGTCATCGGCCGGTGCCTCCGTAGACGACGGCCTCGTCGGAGTCGCTGTCGAGACCGAAGGCGGTGTGCACGGCGCGCACGGCCTCGTTGACGTCGTCGGCGCGGGTGACCACCGAGATGCGGATCTCGGATGTCGAGATCAGCTCGATGTTCACGCCCGCGTCGGACAGCGCCTCGAAGAATCCGGCCGTGACGCCCGGGTTCGTCTTCATGCCGGCGCCGACCAGGGAGATCTTCGCGATCTGGTCGTCGTAACGGAGCGAGTCGAAACCGATGGCGCTCCGGGTCCGCTCCAGGGCGTCGATGGCCTTGCGGCCCTCGGCCTTGGGCAGGGTGAAGGAGATGTCCGTCAGCCCGGTCGTCGCGGCGGAGACGTTCTGCACCACCATGTCGATGTTGACCTCGGCGTTCGCGATGGCGCGGAAGATCGCGGCCGCCTCGCCCGGCTTGTCCGGGACGCCGACGACGGTGACCTTGGCCTCCGAGACGTCGTGGGCGACTCCGGAGATGATCGCGTGCTCCACCTGCTGGTCCCCTAGCGGCTCGTTGCTGACCCAGGTGCCGCGCAGTCCGGAGAAGGACGAGCGGACGTGGATCGGGATGTTGTAACGACGTGCGTACTCCACGCAGCGGTGCAGCAGCACCTTGGAACCGGACGCGGCCAGCTCCAGCATGTCCTCGAAGGAGATCCAGTCGATCTTCTTCGCCTTCTTCACGACCCGGGGGTCCGCGGTGAAGACGCCGTCGACGTCGGTGTAGATCTCACAGACCTCGGCGTCCAGCGCGGCGGCCAGCGCGACGGCGGTCGTGTCCGACCCGCCGCGGCCGAGGGTGGTGATGTTCTTGCCCTCCTGGCTCACGCCCTGGAACCCGGCGACGATGGCGATGTTGCCCTCGTCGATCGAGGTCCGGATGCGGCCCGGCGTGACGTCGATGATGCGCGCTTTGTTGTGGACCGAGTCGGTGATGACACCGGCCTGGCTGCCCGTGAACGACTGGGCCTCGTGGCCCAGGTTCTTGATCGCCATCGCCAGCAGGGCCATGGAGATCCGCTCACCGGCGGTCAGCAGCATGTCGAACTCACGGCCGGCAGGGATCGGTGATACCTGCTCGGCGAGGTCTATCAACTCGTCCGTCGTGTCGCCCATCGCGGACACCACGACAACCACCTGGTTGCCGTTTCTCTTGGCGTCGACGATTCGCTTGGCGACCCGCTTGATGCCCTCGGCATCGGCTACGGAGGAGCCTCCGTACTTCTGCACGACAAGGCCCACGTGCGCTCCTCGCTCAGTCATTACTGCGGTCGGCTCAGTTTAACGAGCAGTCCGGAATCGACCCGTCCGTACCAGATGATGAGATGTCCCGCTCACCACCCGGTACGGCGTGTCGCTCCGAACCGCTCGTACGGGGCTGTTGCCCGCCCAGCCCGGGAGCACTCCCGTTTGTGTCCCAGCCCACACGATCGGGCGCGGGCGTGCGAGCCGGGAGCGTCAGTCGGCGTACTCCTTGAGCTTCTCGGTGTCGAGCGTGAAGCCGACCGGTCCGGGCAGCTCGACGACCGCGCCGAAGGGCCGGGTGGTGGCGGAGCGGTACGCGCCCTTCTCCGGCTCGGTGAAGACGGTGACCGAGCACCCCTCTCGGTCGACGAGCAGATAGACCGGAATGCCGGCCGCCGCGTAACCGTCGGGCTTCTCGACCCGGTCGCGCCGGTTGGTGTCCGCGTCACGGGAGGTGACTTCGACGGTCATCAGTACGCCGGTGGGGTCGGCCCACTCCCCCGCCCCGGCGAAGTGCTCGTCGGGTGCGAGGACGCCGTCGGGGCGAGCTCGGCCCTTGCGGTACGTCTCGATCGCGAGGCCCTGATCGGGAAAGAGCGACAGTTCCGGACGCCGCTGCATGCACTGCCTCAGCAGCCACATGACGATCGCCCCGTGATTGCCGTCGGGCACGGGCTTGACCTGGACCTTTCCGTTGATGAACTCCAGCCGCACCAGTTCGGGAGCTCGGCGGGCGAGTTCCTCGAACTCTTCGGTACTCATCTGGGGCTGGGCGGTGGTCCTGGGGGTCATGGCGTCGCCTCCTTGCCTCCATGGTGCCCCGACCGGGATGTCCCGCACGCTCACCGGCGCGGCCTCGGGGCCGGAAGGACCGGGCGCACCGTGGCCGAGCGGAGTTCGGCCATGCGGGCGGCGACGTCGACCTCGGCGCGCGGCCGGGCCAGGAAGGTGTCCGGTACGTCGCCGGTCAGGCCGGCCGCCTCGTCGCGCGCGATCTGAGCGCGGCAGTCGCGGCAGACGCCGTGGTCCAGCGTGGTCGTCGTCTCGTCCTCGTCGCAGAACAGGCACATCATCACGACGCTCACGACCTGCTCGCTCGGGTGGTCCTTCTCCGGCCGGGGGGCGGGGTTCGGCGGCATCTTGGTCTCCAGTCGCTTACGAAGGAAATGCCCGGCGGAGTGCACGGGCGTCGGCAGGCCCGACGTCAGGACCCGGGTGAGCTGCTCGCGGCCGACGCCGCGCGCCAGCCACTCCCCGACCAGGTGTTCCAGCTCCACGCAGTCGCCCTCGGCGAGCTGGAGCCGGGGCTCGCGGACGCCGAGCCCGGCGAGGATGTCGTACGCCTCCGAGCGCGGGGCCCGGACGCCGGGCTCGGGCTCTTCGACCGTTTCCGCGGCGGCGGAAGTGGCAGCGGGCGCCGGGGGCTGGCCCGGCGCGTCCATGCCCCGGACGAACCGCACATGGGCGGCCCACCAGTCGGCGTCACGGGCGGTCCGGGAGAAGTACGTACGCGTCACCCAGCGCATCTGGCCGTCGGCCACGGTGACATGGACCTTGATGCGCCGCAGATGTCCGGCCCGGGTCAGCCGGTCCAGCGCGCTGCGACACGCCTGCTGACCGTAGTCCGGCAGTTCCTCGGCGAGCACTTTGTAGCCGATCGCCGCGCCTTCGGGGAGCCGGTCGACGTACGCGGCGACGGCCGCCTCGCGCGGCTCCAGGCCGGCGAAGTCGTCGGCGCGGGGCGGGGCCTGGTCGGGGGCGTGGCGCTTTCCGTACCCGGCTTTCGCCATGGGGTGGGCGGGCGCGCGCAGGGCGGCACTAAGGTTGGCAGAAGCCATGGGGATCGAGCCTTTCTAGCAGGCGATCTCTTACGGTCAGACCCCGGTCGGTGTTGCGAGCACCACCGGGGTTGTCCGTTTTACGGATAGTGGGTTGCTCATCGCGAACCTAGAGCGCGCTAACGCTCCGGCGCAACTCGGTCACCAAACGTCACTCCTGGTCGAATTCGCGCAGCCCGCAGCGCAGTTCGGAACCTGGTGGGAAAGACAGGGAGGGTGGGTGGGTTGAACCCCACCACCCATTCCTACAAGAGAGAGCTCGGGGCCCGACGCTCGTGACTCGGGGCTTGAGCCTCGGGGCTTGCGACTCGGGGCTTGAGCCTCGGGGCTTGAGCCTCGGGCGGACCTGCGGAGACGTCGGCCGCCGGGTGCTTGCTCTTGAACGTGTGGTGTCGCGACTCGGCTATGTGCGGAGGTCCCAGCTCGGGCCGTCCGAGAAGTCGAGCCATACGCGCTGGGCATCGTTGTCGACGGTGAGGCCGTAGCGCTCGGGGCCGGGCTCTTCGTGCTCGGTGAAGACGCGGTGCGCGTCTTCGAGCCGGGACCACAGGGAGCGGGGGCCGGCCTCGCTCACGGTGCCGTCGGCGTGGAGGCTGGCGATCGCGCCATCGGCGGACCAGACGCGGACAGCGGTCGGCTTCTTGTCCTCGTCGAGGTCGTACTGCCAGTCGAGGTCGGGCTCGACGATGCTCAGCAGGAAGCGGTACGCGTTGTTGGCAACTGCGGCGGCGGGTACGTCCGTGAGGCGGCCCTCGCCGGTGGGAAGCTCGGGCCGCCGCGTCGGGACGCCGTCACCGGCGGCGCGTCGCAGCGGCATGAAGTAGGCGCCCCCGGGGAGGAACCGGCCCTCGGCTCTGAGGGGGCCAGTGCGGAGGATGCGGACCAAGGCGTTGCCGAGCGGGGCGAGGATCTGGCCTGCGCCGCTGCCGGTGACGGCGCCATCGGCGAGTTGGCGTACCCATGCGGGCGGTACGGAGTCGATGCGGCAGGTGGCGATGATGCGGTCGTACGGAGCGAGTTCCGCGTGTCCGTACGCGCCGTCGGCGAGAACGACACGCGGTTCGTATCCGGCTTCGGCGAGACGAGCGCGCGCTGCGGTGATGAGTTCGGGCTCGGTGTCGACGGTGGTCACGAAGTGGCTGCCGAGGCGGTGCGCGAGGAGTGCGGCGTTGTAGCCGGTCCCGGTGCCGATCTCCAGCGCCTTCATGCCGACACCGTCCTCGACCCGCAATGCCTCCAGCATCGTCGCCATGATCGAAGGCTGAGAGCTCGACGAGGTCGCCGCGCCGTCGGTGCGGTGCGTGACCAAGGCTCGGTCCTCGTGCACGGCGTCGAACCACTGGTCGCGCGTCTCAGCGTCGTCCGCAGAGATTTTGCGGCCAGTGTGGTCGTAGAAGTAGGGGACGAATACGTGCCGGGGCACTCTCTCGAACGCGGCTTGCCAGTCGGAGTCGGTCACGTCGCCTGAGTCGACCAGGGCTTGGGCGAGTTTGGCGCGTCCGACGGCGGCGGCCTGGGCGAGGTCGGGATCGGTGGTCACGGGGTGCCTTCCTCCAGTAGATCGGCGAGAGCGTGGGTGATGGCCTCACGGGTGAGGTCGATCCATGCCCATTGCCCGCCGGGGTTCACGTCGATCAGGTAGTGCGTGCCGGTGGTGTCGACGATGAGGTCGAGCGCGGCGTAGACCAGGCCGAGGTCGCGCAGCAGGGCGCGTATGCCGTGGGCGACGTCGCTCGGGAGCTCGGCGGGTGTGTAGGCGAGTGTCGACGAGTCGCGGCGCCAGTCGAGGCGGGCGGGGCCTTCTGGTGCGTGGACGGCGACGGGAAAGAGCTGCCCAGCGACGGCGGTGACGCGCACCTCGTACGCCTTGTCGGTGATCTCGCGCTGGAACAGGTGGGCGGTGAGCCCGATGCGCGGGTCGCTGAACTGTTCGGACGGGACGCGACGGGTATAGAGCTGCCCGCGCTTGCCGTCCTCGGTGTGGACGATGCTGCCAAACACCTTGGTCACGATGCGCCCGCCGCACTTGGCGGCGAACGGGGCGACGGCGCCCGGGTCGTTCGTGATCAGCGTCTCCGGGACGCGGAGCCCGGCCTCGGCCGCGACGGCGAGCTGTGCGGGCTTCGTGCAATCGGCGTTCCGCTCCGGGCGGTTGACCCACAGCACGTCGGGGAGCGAGCCGAGCACACCCGGGAGCGCGCACTTGGCCTGCGACGCGGCGAAGCGTCGTTCGGGGTCGCTCATGGTGTCGGGGAAGGAGTACATGGTGGGTTTGCGCCACCACACCGATCGGACCTCGGACAGGTCGACGCCGCGCAGCTGGTCGTACATTCGCCCGTGCCATCGGCCATCGGGCCGTAACTCGGCGGTGAGCGTCGACCGGCTGGGGAAGTCGGCCAGGTCCGTACGCCAGAACGGCACGCCACGCTCGCCCAGCTCGCGCAACAGGAAGTCGGCGGTGGGGTCGAGTGCGTAGGTGATGACGAGCACGCGAGGCGCCACCGCGCCGCGCGTGCTCTGCCCATGGGTGGGGGTCATCAGTCGTCGTTCTGGTCGGTGTCGATGGCGATGGCGTCCCTGCCGTCCGACTCGGTGTTGCACGACGTACCGGCCATTGCCTCGATGTTGATGGCGATAGCGCCTTCGACCAGCGAGAGCTGCGAGTCCGGATCGACCGAGACCGCAGGCTGCCGGCCGACGGGGACGGGGGTGGTCAGGGCGTCCAGTCCGAAGGGCCGGGTGGCCAGGGGGCCGGCGGGCTGGGAGCGGGTCACGTGCGAGAGGGTCGGGACGCGGTCAACGAGTACGGACATCACTGTCGCCTTTCACTGGTCGATGGTGCTCGGGATGGTGCGGTAACCCCCCGCCGGGCCGCCCTGGGGCAGCGGGGCGGAAGCTCTGAGGAGGGGGCGGCGCGGGTCTTGACGAAGTGCGCCCAAGGACGGGTGCGCGATCAGGGGGAAGGCGACGTGGCCGACCTTCGTGGGATCGATCCAGAACCTTGCGGCTACCGGGGCGAGCAGTCCGGCGCTCGGCGCGATCATGCCGGGCTGTGTCAGCATGCGATCACTCCCGACGCTGGTTCCTGCCGGGTCTCGATCTTGAACTCGGTCCATACGGTCTTGCCGCTCGGAACGTGCGGCTGCACACCCCATTCGTCGGCGAGGGCATCCACGAGTAACAACCCTCGTCCGGACACGTCCTCGGCATCCGGGCAGTTGATATGGGGAAGGCGACCGGACTGGTCATGGACCTCGACGCGCAGGCGGCCGTCGATGAGGGATGCCGCGACGAGGAAGTACCCGCCTTGCGGGACCGCGTGCCGAATCACGTTCGTCGTGAGTTCCGAGAGGCAGAGCAGGGCGTCGTCGGAACGGTCGATGATGTCCCACTGGCTCAGCACATGGCGTAAGAATGAACGCGCCTCGGGCACCGCGACATCGGCTCGGAAGAACCTGCGCTCCGCTGGTTTTGGCATCTGAGCGCAACTCCCTTGCCTACACGGATGGTTCGTTCATCCAGGCAACCTCCAGGGCGCGTCCGGGGGTACCGTCGGAAGGGGTGGCAAGGGGTGGCACTTGAACAACCGGCCGCAGCGAAGGGGCAGGAACTCAACATGACGTCACCGAACACAGACCTCGCACGTTGGCTTGAGCGCTCCGGCATGAGTAACAAGGAATTGGCTCGCCGCATCAAAGCCGCAGCTCAGGCATGGGGTCAGCCGCACATCCAGACGGATGCCACGGCAGTGAGGCGCTGGCTGGCCGGCCTCCAGCCACGGCCTCCGGTGCCGGAGATCATCGCCGACGTGATCTCCGCGAGCGTCGGATTTCGGGTCACCACGTACGACCTCGGCTTCGCCGAGGGCGGCACCGCGGATCGTTCGCTCGCCTACAACTCCTCTTTCGCCGTTACGGTGGAAGCCGTTGCCGACTTGGGGAGAGCGGACGTGGATCGTCGAAAGTTCCTGGCAGCGGCACCTTTCGCCGCAGTCGCAGCCGTTGGGCCCTCGCGCGACTGGCTGCTCAACACCATTGATCAGCACCCGGATCCCGGCCCGCGCGTACGCCTTGAAGACGTCACCGCAGTGAAGAACATGTTCGGCGAGTTCCAGAAGATGGACGTACTCCAGGGCGGCGGCTCGGGCCGTCTCATCCTCGCCGAGTACATGAACCAGCACGTCTACCCGCTGCTGCGCCGAGCGCATTCGGACGCGGTGCGGCGGGCTCTGTGCGAAGCGGCGGCCGAGCAGACGTATCTCCTCGGATGGATGGCGTACGACACCGGAGAACATGGCACGGCCCAGCGGTACTTGATCCAGTCGCTGCGCCTGGCGGAGGAGTCGAGGAACGCGGCGCTCGGCGCTCACGTCCTCGCGGGTATGGCCGACCAGGCGACGCTGCTCGGCGACCCGGCGGAGGGCCGGCGGCTTGCCCAGGCCGGCCGCGCCGGGCTGGGCAAGAACACCTCCCCCGCTTGCCTCGCCGATCTGTGGGCCCTGGAGGCTCGTGCGCTGGCGAAGCTCGGTGACAAGTCCGACGCGGCTCGGGCTGTGACGCAGTCCGAGACGGCGTACGGACGCGTACGGCTGGAGGACGAGCAGGAGTGGGCGGCGTTCATCGACCCCGCGTACCTCCATGGCGAGCACGCGAACACCTTCCGGGACCTCGGGCAGGCCGAGACCGCCGAGCGGCACGCGCGCCAGTCGATCGACCACGCCCGCAAGCAGCGTCGCGCCCGCCGGGGTGCCATGTCGCAGGCCGCACTCGCTGTATCCCACTTGCAGCGGCGTGACCTTGAGGCGGCCCACTCCGCAGGGCTGCGGACACTCTCGCTGTCGCGGCAGGTCAAGAGTTCGCGGTGCGTCGAGGCCGTGCAGGACTTGCAGCGACGTATGGAGCCGTTCGGGACGCATCGCCTGGTGGCCGACTTCAACGAACGGGCGCGCGAGCTGGTCGCCGCGGCGTAACGACCTCACCTCATCGACAAAGGCGCCCCGCCTCGGCATCAGCCGCGGTGGGGCGCGGTGCGTGACGACTCTCCGAGCCGGGATCCGACGATGCCTCTGATCCTGTCGGCGGCCGCTTCGGGGTCTTCGTGTTCCCAAACACGCACGACGGCCCAGCCTTGCGCGCTGAGGGACGCGTTCGTGTCGGCGTCGCGGGCCCGGTTTCCCGCGATCTTCTCCTGCCAGAACTCGGCTCGCTTGGTAGCGGGTCGGTGGTGCTCGGGGCAGCCGTGCCAGTAGCAGCCGTCGACGAACACGGCCACGCGGGCCTTAGTGAACACGACGTCGGCCGTTCGCCTGAGATCACGCACGGGCCTCACCGACACCCGGTATCGAAGTCCCTTGCGATGAAGGGCGGAGCGCAGGAGCAATTCGGGCTTAGTGTCGCGCCCCTTGTTCGCCACCATGACCGCGCGGGTAGCCGGCGAGGACGCCTGAGACTCCGGAGGCACGACCTCGTCAGTGGCCTGTCCGGCCGCGTGTGCCATAGACCACGCCAGTGCCAGATTCGCGGCGCGCGTGGCCGCGTCCACCTCGCCCACATACTTCTCGCGGGTGCCGCCGTCCTGCGACCATCGCAGGTAGGCACGGATGCGACGGGTGCTGCGATAGAGGCGGAGCGCGATCGACGCGCGCGCGTATCGACCGTCGCCGATATCGACAGCTCGCGCGTGCCGTCCGCCGGCGGCACGGTCCTGCTCGGCGACTCGGGACGCCCTGTTCACTCCTGGTCGTGACTTCCACGCGCGATCAGGAGGCATCTGGTCGTTCCAGCGCCTCTGCCGATCACTCGGGGCTTCGGTCACTTCCGCTTCTCCGGGTCCTCCAGGGCTCCAACGGCTGTGAGGGCCGTGGCAACAGCCTTCGCGAATGCCTCGCCGAGCTTGACCGGGACGGCGTTGCCCAACTGCCGCATCTTCTCTCCACGTGGACCGTCGAGGATCCAACGGTCCGGGAAGGTCATGACTCGGGCAGTCTCGCGGACGGTCATGTAGCGGTACCCGGTGCCACCGAAGTCGATTTCGTCCAGCTGCATGACGGATTCCCCACCCGGGACGCCGTGCACACCAGCCTTAACAGTCTTCGCCGGGCGGTCCAGCAGATTCGGAGTGTGACCGGCGTAGGTACGGGCACCAGGCCACCCGATGTGGTCCTCGATGCCGCCCACTTTGAGCTTGTCCTTGACCGCTTCCTCCGACACTCGGGGGAGCGGCTTCCCCTCGTTCTCGTCGATGCCCGCGATCGCGTCTCGCAGCGTGCGCCATGGCGGCAGCTTGAGCTTGGCCTTGACGTCCTCGTTCTCGTAGTCGAGTTCGCGAAGGTTCTCGATGACGCGCTTACGGACCTCGGCGGGCACCTTCTTGTGCCGCTCCCGCCAGTAGGGTCCGCCCTCGCGCATTGAATGGATCATGGACTCCTCGGAGTGGCTCTGCTTGGGCTTGAATTCTTCCCAGTCCACATCCAGATCGGCACGGAAGGCGACGATCACCACCCTCTGCCGAATCTGAGGCACCCCGTAGTCAGCCGCGTTGACCGACATCTCCGTGACGACGTAGCGCTCCGAAGGGTCAACCGAGTCGTTCGCGATCATCTTCTCAAGGAGCTCGTTGTGCTCCTCCCACGTCGCGTCTTCCTCCCGCTCCGCGAACGGCAGACGCATCTCATTCAGGATGTAGTCGAAGTACGGCTTGAACGACGGCCGAAGCAGACCGCGCACGTTCTCGCAGATGACAGCCTTGGGCCGCAGCTCCCGAATCGCACGAAACATCTGCGGGAACATGTTCCGTTCGTCTTCCATGCCCTTGTGGGCGCCCCCCAGGCTGAACGGCTGGCACGGCGGCCCACCGGCGAGGACATCAACCTCGTCCGTCACCACGTCCGCGAACTTGATGTCCCGGACGTCCCCTGGGATGAGCGGCCAGGGCATATCCGGCCGGTCGGACTCAGGCGGATTGGTCTCCAACGTCTTGCACGCCCGCTTGGCGTACTCGTTCACCAGGAGCGGCCGGAAACCGGCCTTGTGCACAGCCATCGCGAGCCCCCCGCCGCCGGCGAACAGCTCGACACACGTTCCCACCTCTTGGCGGTCTTCTCGCAGTTCAGACATAGGCAAAGCATACCGCGGAGTTGGTGATCTTCCACCCTCCTTGAGGAAGTTACGCAACGTGTTCACCAGGTTCACCGGATAGGGTGAAGTTGATCACTCCGCGGAAGGAAGCCGGTTACATGCCTCTGGAGAACCACGCCGAGTTCAAGCTGAGCATCACGAAGGCGCTCGGCGACCAGCTGGCGGCCGCCCTTGAAGACCTCGTTCCCGCCCCGCTCACGCTTGAGAACATCAACGCTCTCCGTCCGCTGCCTGGCGTCTACCAGCTCCGCAAGGGCGAGGAGCTGGTCTACGTCGGCAAGGCAGACCGATCTCTGCCCAAGCGCGTGGAGAAACACTTCCGGAAGATCTCGGGCCGAACGAACATCGACATAGCCGAGATGAGCTTCACCTGCCTCTACGTCGACGAGGACTTCGGTGCCGTGGCTCCGGAGCGACTGTTGATCAACAGTCACCGGATGCGTGGTGAGGTCCCGTGGAACTACAACGGGTTCGGAAACAACGACCCCGGCAAAAGGCGAGACACGACTGAGGTGGACGAAGGACACTTCGACCGGGACTATCCGATTGATCTCGATTTCAAGTGCGTTGAAAGGCCTCTGGGTCCCACACGGCTGGACGGATCCGTATCGCTCAGCTCGCTGCTTCAGGCCGCCAAGCAAGAGCTTCCGTACGTCTTTCGTTACGAGTCGTCCAAGGCGTTCGAAGACATCTACGTGTCGTACCCGGAGCCACCTCTCACCGCTCACGACGTGCTGATGTCGGTCTCGGAGTCCCTGCCGCCGGGCTGGCAGATCACCGCACTGCCTGGATACGTGATCATGTATCCCAAGGTCGAGGAGTACCCCAGCGCGAGTCGCTACTACCGGGGCCCTGACGTCATAGACGTCTTCTGACGGTCGCCCCTTCCCTTCGCCCCTGAGCACAGGCGCCCTCCCGTCTATGAGGCGCTGATCGAAATTCCAACCGGAGGAAAACTTGTCAGCCGCAGCTCCGCCACCACCGGAAGGCGAACAGCCCGCCGCACCAAAGCGCCCGAAGTCTCCGCGCAAGACGAAGAAATGGTTCGCCGACGCTCGGCACTACGAGCCGTACAACCCTCTCGATCTGGACAACCTGGGCCGCAGCGTCGAAGCGGAACTCCTCGCCCGCGCCCCCGAGCCGCTCGGCCAAGTCGGTCCCACCTACGGCAGCGGCGTCTACGCGATCTACTACTGCGGCCCGAACCAGCTCTACGCGCCGATCAGCTCCGAGGAATGCAGGGTTCCGATCTACGTCGGCCAGGCGCGCCCGCAGGGGACGCGGAAGGGCTCTGTGGACGCGAGCGCGGACTCAACGGCGCTCTGGGATCGGATCAAGGACCACAGAGGCTCCATCGAGCAGGTACATGACCTTGCGGTCAATGACTTCCAAGTCCGGTACCTCGTCGCGATTGAGGCGTTCGTCAGCCTGGCCGAGCGCGTGATGATCAGGCAGTACCGCCCTGTCTGGAACAGCATCGTCGACGGCTTCGGCAACCACGATCCAGGCAAGGATCGCCGCAAAACGGGTAAGCGACCGCCCTGGGACGAACTTCATCCTGGTCGCTGGTGGTCCCATCCCCTCAACATGCCGACCCCCAGCCTGACGCCTGCCGACGTGTCCCGCACTCGCGTCGAAGCCCTCTTCGCCGGCGAGCTGTCCACCGACGAGCTGGACGAGATCGAAAGCGGCATCGCAGACGAGGAGGCGTAGACCTCGGGGGCTACACGCCAAAGGGCGCCCTGCCCCAGCAGATGCCGACGCAGGGCGCAACGCGCTACGCGCTACGGGCTACGGGCTACGGGCTACGGGCTACCGAACTGCCATGCCGCGACGAGGACCGCAGCAATAGCGGCCAGTGCGGCGATCGTGGGGAGGGGGCCAGACCCGTCGTCCTTCGCCAGCCCGTAGGCCGGGGTGCCGGGACCGCCTCGGGGTGGGCGGCCATGAGCTCGGAGGGGTCCTCCTGGCCGTGGAAGATCTCGTCCAGGAACGCCCCGTCCCGGGTGGCCGGGCGCTGGCGGATCTTGACGGCGGCGATGTCGGGGCGGACGAAGAGGATCAGGTCGACCGTGTACGTGGCGGTCACCGGGGAGTCCGCCTGCGGGGGCAGCACCTTGCGGGTGAAGGCGCTGATCTCCGGAAGGCCGGTCAGCCGCTTGCCGTGGGCCGTGGTCCAGATGGCGTCCTCGCGGAAGCCGTCGAGGAAGGCGTCGGGTAGCGCGTTCTGCTGGGCGTGCCCCACACCGGCGACGACCGCCCTTCAGACCGCCCCGACCGTTCGATCCCCTCACTCAACGGACGCCTTGGTCCTGGTACCGAGCGCTGCCGCGTAGGTGCGCATGCTCTCCAGGTTGTGGATCTCGCCCCGTTCGATCTGGGAAACCCGCGCCTGCGAAATACCGACGGACTTGGCCACCTGCGCCTGGGTCAGTCCCTGCTCCTCGCGGATCACCCGCAGATGGTGCCCCAGCACGTACGCCTCGGTGGCGGTACGCGCCGCCTGCCTGCGCCCTTCCCGCTCGGCGTCGGTTGCCGCCGGGCGGCCGCGCGCATCCGCTGCTTCACCTCGGCCCAGCCGCTGTGCTCGCTCATCGGACACCTCCGTGGTTCCGGGCCACGCGGGCCCCGCCCCGTACCCCTACTTCACCGGGCGCAGCCCCAGCGGGGCCGCGATCTCCTGGAGCATCACGCGGCCCGCCTCCTCGGCGAGTTCCTCCTCGCCCGGGTCCTGGTCGGTGTCCAGGCCGTCCAGCTCCTCCAGGGGCTGGCCGAGGCGGATGTGGGCGACCAGGGACTGGAGGGCGCGGAGGGTGGCGGAGGCGGTGGAGCCCCAGTTGGAGAAATACGAGAACTGCCACCACCACAGCGCCTCGGCGGTGCGCTCGGCGTCGTAGTGCGCGAGACCGTGACCGAGGTCGGTGACCAGGTCGGCCAGGTCGTCGGAGATCCGGTGCGGGACCGGGGCCTTGCGGGGCTCGTACGGGTCGAAGACCTCGGAGTAGACGTCGATCGGCTCCAGGAGCGCCGCGAACCGCTCGCGCAGTCCGTCCGCGTCCGGCTCGGCGCCGAGGTCCGGTTCGTACCGCTCGTCGGGCAGGACGTCCTCGTACGCGCCGAGGCGGCCGCCCGCGAGCAGGAGCTGCGAGACCTGGAGGAGCAGGACCGGGACGGCCTCTTCCGGCTCGTCGACCTTGGACACCTCGGTGACCGCGACGATGAACGTCTTGATCTGGTCCGCGATCTGGACGGCGAAGTCGCCCGGGTCCTGCGTGACGGAGTTCAGCGTGGCGTCAGACATCGAGGGGACCTCCCGTGGGCGCGGTCACAAACGGTGAAGCGGACGGCGAAGCGGACGGCAGTACGTGCGGGGGCCGGGGGGCTACGGCGGTGGCGTCAGACATCCAGCAGCCGCCTCCCCTCGAAGGCGCGGCCCAGGGTGACCTCGTCGGCGTACTCCAGGTCGCCGCCGACCGGCAGGCCGCTGGCCAGCCGGGTCACCCTGAGTCCCATCGGCTTGACCATCCGCGCCAGGTACGTCGCGGTGGCCTCACCCTCCAGATTGGGGTCGGTCGCGAGGATCAGCTCCGTGATGGAGCCGTCCGCGAGCCGCGCCAGCAGCTCACGGATGCGCAGGTCGTCCGGTCCGACGCCCTCGATGGGGCTGATCGCCCCGCCCAGGACGTGGTAGCGGCCCCGGAACTCGCGCGTCCGCTCGATAGCGACGACGTCCTTGGGCTCCTCGACCACGCAGATGACGCTGCGGTCGCGGCGCGCGTCCCGGCAGATCCCGCACTGCTCCTGCTGCGCGACGTTGCCGCACACGGCGCAGAACCGGACCTTGTCCTTGACCTCCAGGAGGGAGTGCGCGAGCCGGCGTACGTCCGTGGGCTCGGCCTGCAGGATGTGGAAGGCGATCCGCTGCGCGCTCTTGGGACCGACGCCGGGCAGCCTGCCCAGTTCGTCGATGAGGTCCTGAACAACGCCTTCGTACAACGGAACGCCTCTCTTTGCTTCCTGTCTCCGTACCGTAGTGGGTACGGGTCGGTACCAGTAGGCCCTGTGGGCCTGCTCGTAGCCGGTCCGGTCAGAACGGCAGGCCGGGGATGCCGCCCCCGCCGCCCAGGCCCTGCGCCAGCGGGCCGAGCTTCTCCTGCTGGAGCGCCTGCGCGTTCTCGTTGGCCGCCTGGACGGCGGCGACGACGAGGTCGGCGAGCGTCTCGGTGTCCTCCGGGTCCACCGCCTGCGGGTCGATCACCAGGGCACGGAGCTCGCCGGAACCGGTCACGGTGGCCTTCACCAGACCGCCGCCCGCCTGTCCGTCGACCTCGGTCCTGGCCAGTTCCTCCTGGGCCGCCGCGAGATCCTGCTGCATCTTCTGGGCCTGCTGGAGCAGCTGCTGCATATTGGGCTGACCACCACCGGGAATCACGGTCACTCCTGGCATTTCGACGACAAATGTTTCGGTAAGCCGAGCCTACGTGCTCCCCGGTCACCGCGCTCCACCCACCGGGGACCAACTCTTTCGGGTGAGATCGCGGACCCGGCGTGCGGGCTCCTATACCTGACCAGCGGCCCCGCCCAGGCGGGAATCCCGCGATTTCGACCCCACGGCCCACCATTCGGCGGTAGGAAGGGCATGCACATCGGCACACGAGCGCGCATGTGCAGTGACGCAGAGTTACCTCGCGGGGGTCGTCGGTCGTGCGGACCGCCCCGCCCTCTCCGGGCCGGTCGGGTCGGTCGGTCCCGGAAGAGCCCAACGCGTCCGTCCCGTCCGTCAGAGTGCAGAGGAGTGCCCCGGTGAGTCAGCCGGAGATGCAGCCCGAGGGGCCGCCCCGCAAGGAGTCCGACGCGGGATCCGGTGAGGCCGGAGCTGAGCATTCCGCTTCCGGTTCGGGCAGGGAACGCCCCGCCGGGCGCGATCTGACCGGGCGCCCGTTCCCGCTCGGCGACTGGGGCGAGCCGGCCGAGCGGCTCGACGAGCTCTACCGCTGGGTCGAGACCGGCGCCCTGGACACCGCCGACTGGTATCTGAACGACCGGATCCTCAAGCGCCGGGCCGCCAGGGCCCTGCGGACGGGCACCGCCGCCGGGGTGATCGCCGGGGCCGCCCTGCCGCTGCTCGACCTGACCGGCGTGCTGAGCGGCTCGGCGGGCTGGGGCTATCTGTCGCTGCTGCTGGGGGCCGCCTGCATGGCCTGCGACCGGTATTTCGGCCTCACCTCCGGGTGGATAAGGAACCTCGCCACGGCACAGGCCGTGCAACGGCGGCTCCAAGTGCTCCAGTTCGACTGGGCCTCGGAGTGCGTACGGGAGATGCTCGGGCCGACCGAGGGCACGGCCAGCGAGGCCGCCGAGCGGTGCCTGGGGGTGCTGCGGAGGTTCTCCGAGGACATCACCGATCTTGTGCGGTCGGAGACGGCGGACTGGATGGTGGAGTTCCGGGCGGGGCCCGCGCCGATGGGCATGCAGGCCCTGGCGTCGGGGAGCACCGGGGGGCGGGGCGAGCCGGGGACGGCACCGGGGCGGTTCTCGATGCCGTCGGTGGCCGCACGGCCGAACATGCCGCGGCAGCGGCCGCCGGAGTCGCCGCCGCGGTGAGGATCCGGGGGCCGGGGGGTACGGAGGCCGGAGGTATGGGGGCCGGGGGTGCGGGGTGGGGCTTCGGGTCGCTGCCCCTGTACCCCCGGTCCTCAAACGCCGGACAGGCTGACAGCGGGTGCCCCGGCCCGCTCGGGCCTTCAGCTGAAGATGATCATCGAGCCCTGGGCCAGGCTGCGGGTCGCTGCCGCGTGGAGGCCGAGCCAGACATGGCGTTCCCGGGCGAACGGGCTGTCGTCGTAGGGGATCGGGCCCGCCGGTTCCTCCAGGGCGGTGGGACCGGAGGGGGGCTGCGGGGCGGCCGGCGGGTTGGCCGGGTCGATGCCGATGGACGGGGCCACGAACTCCAGCTCCCGCAGCAGCCCGTGCGCGGAGCCCAGCGGGCCGCCGCCCGCCAGGAGCGCGTCGTCGGAGAGCGGGACCGGGAAGTCCACCGGGACGTACGCCCCGGCGTGGTCGTAGTGCCAGACCAGGTGGGACTGCTGCGCACTCTGTTCGAACATCTCCAGGAGCTGTTCGTAGTCGCCGTCGAGACCGGCGACGGGGGCGACGGCGAGGCCGCTCAGCCGGAGCAGGTAGGCGCGGCGCAGGAAGTGCAGGGCGTCGTAGTCGAAACCGGCCACGGGGGCGACGTCCCCGGTGAGGCCCGGCATGTACGCGTAGACGGGGACGGGCGGCAGCCCGGCGTCGTTCAGCGCCTTGTCGTAGACGGCGATCTCTTCGGCGAACGGATTGTCGGGGCTGTGGCACAGCACATCGACGAGGGGGACCAGCCACAGGTCACAGGCCACGAAGTCTCGCTCTCCAACGGGTTCGGGCGATCGTCGGGACAGCGTAATGCGGGGCGAACCTCACGCACAGTGCCCCGGCGCCTCCAGGGACTCGCCCGGAGGCTCCGGGCAAGCCCCTGGAGGCTCCGGGGCTACGGCTGCGGGGGCGGCTGCGGCTGCGGCTGCTCGGGGATGTCCCCTGCGGCCTCCCGCGCCTCCAGCCGGTCCGCCCAGGCGAGCGCGTGCGCGTAGTAGGAGTGCATGGCGGCGTGGACCTGCTCGTGGTCGCACCGGGCGATGGCCTCGACCAGGTCCTCGTGGCCGAACCACAGCACGTTCTCGTCCATGCCGTCGCGGCGCAGCCGGTGCACGGCGAACACCCAGGCCTGGACGCGGAGCCGGGTGAGGAAGTCGGCGAGGTACGGGTTGAGGACGAACTGCCCCAGCTCCCGCCAGAACCGCAGGTCGTACCCGATCAGCACGTCGAGATCGCCGCCCTTCGCCGCGCGGACCGCCTCCGCGGCCCGCCGGCGGATCGGGGCGAGACTCTCGGGCCGGACGGCGACCCGCTCCGCGTGATCGCGGAAGAGGCCCTCGACGACGAGGGCGCGGGCCTCGGCCATCGCCCGGTAGTCGGCGACGGTGAACTCGCGTACCTGAAAGCCGCGGTGCTGGTCGGAGGCGAGGAGTCCCTGTGCGGAGAGGTCGAAGAGCGCCTCGCGGACGGGCGTCGCGGAGACCCCGTACTGCTCGGCGATCTGCTTGACGGTGAACTCCCGGCCCGGCGGAAGACGCCCCGCGAGCACCTCGTCACGCAGCGCGTCGGCGATCTGCTGGCGCAGGGTGTTGCGCGTCACACCTCCGCTCGGACTCATACCGGCCCCCATCCGCACGTCCCGTCTGCCCCTGTCCGCCCCGCTCGCCCCGTTCGCCGGCTGTTTCCGGCCGGGGGGCACCTCTGGTTCGGGTCACCTTAAGCCAGGGCCGCCGCCGTGCCCGATTCCGGGCACGGCGGGGAGGCGTACGGGGTCGATCGTGTACGGAATCGGGTCATCCGGTTACCCGGTGTAGGGGTCGCCGGGTGTGCCGTTACCGGCGTACGGGCCGGTGTGCCGCTGCCCGGCGTACGGGTGCCGGGGCGCCGGGGTGCCGCTACCCGCCCTGCACCGTGTACGCGTCGGCGACACCGAGCGCGACGTCCAGGGCCGCGAGCCCTTCCTTGGCCTCGGCCTCGGAGACGTTGCAGGCCGGGACGGCATGGGTCCGGTTCATGTTGATGAACGGCCACAGCCCCTGCTTCTTCGCCGCCGCGCCGAAGGCCGCCATCGGGGCGTTCGCCTCGCCCGAGGCGTTGTACGGGACGAGCGGCTCGCGGGTCTCCCGGTCGCGGACCAGCTCCAGCGACCAGAACGCGCCGAGACCGCGGACCTCGCCGACCGAGGGGTGGCGTTCGGCGAGTTCGCGCAGGCCGGGGCCGAGGACGCTCTCGCCGATCCGGGCCGCGTGCTCGACGACCTTCTCGTCCTCCATCACGCCGATGGTGGCGACGGCGGCGGCACAGGCCAGCGGGTGCCCGGAGTAGGTGAGGCCGCCGGGGTAGGGGCGGGTCTCGAAGGTGGCGGCGATCTCGGCGCTGATGGCGACGCCGCCGAGCGGTACGTAACCGGAGTTGACGCCCTTGGCGAAGGTCAGCAGGTCCGGCACGACGTCGAAGTGGTCGGCGGCGAACCAGGCGCCGGTGCGGCCGAATCCGGCCATCACCTCGTCGAGCACGAAGACGATCCCGTACCGGTCACAGATCTCGCGGACGCCTGCCAGATAGCCGGGCGGCGGGGTCATGATGCCCGCCGTGCCCGGGATGGTCTCCAGGATGATCGCGGCGATGGTGGACGGACCCTCGAAGGCGAGGGTGTCCTCCAGGTGCTGGAGCACGCGGGCGCACTCCTCGGCCTCGTTCGCCGCATGGAACGGGGAACGGTAGAGGAACGGGGCCCAGAAGCGGACGACGCCCGCCGAGCCGTTGTCGGACGGCCAGCGGCGCGGGTCGCCGGTGAGGTTGATCGCGGTGGAGGTGGCGCCGTGGTACGAGCGGTAGGCGGAGAGCACCTTCGTACGGCCGGTGTGCAGCCGGGCCATGCGGATGGCGTTCTCGACGGCCTCGGCGCCGCCGTTGGTGAAGAAGATCTTGTCCAGGTCGCCGGGGGTGCGCTCGGCGATGAGGCGTGCGGCCTCGGAGCGCGACTCGACGGCGAACGCGGGCGCGAAGGTGGCGAGCCTGCCCGCCTGTTCCTGGATCGCGGCGATCACGGTGGGGTGCTGGTAGCCGATGTTGGTGTAGACGAGCCCGCTGGTGAAGTCGAGGTAGCGGTTGCCGTCGTAGTCCCAGAAATAGGACCCCTCGGCGCCGGCGACGGCGAGCGGGTCGATGAGGCCCTGGGCGGACCAGGAGTGGAACACGTGCGCGCGGTCCGCGGCCTTCACGGCCGCACCGGCCGCGGGGTCGGCGTACGGGGCATGAGGGGCATGAGGGGTCATGCGGCGAGCGTAGGCGCTGGTGGGGGGCCGTCTCCATGGCCATCCTGTACGGCCTGGGGCGGATGGATCGGCAGGGTGTCGGGTCCGGGACCCGCGAGACGGTGCGCGTGCTGGAGCGGTTGTCGGGGCCAGTGACTGACCGCCGGGGGCCGTCCGCCCCGGGCCCGGACCCGGCCCGCCCCAGCCTGCCCGGCCTGTGAGGCCGGGCAGGCTGGGGCCCGGCGTGGTTTCGCGCGGGAACGCTATGCCAGTTGGCGTGTGACCAGGGCGGTGATGCCTTCGATGAGGGGGGCGGGGTCGAGGTCCGGGTCGAGCGTTCGCTGGAGCAGGAAGCCGTCCATCGCCGCGATGAGGTCACCGCCGGTCAGGGTCGTCTACAGGGAATGATCCATCACGCACTCCAGAGTTGCGGAGGCCTGACTCACTGTCCGTATTGGACGGTAGCCCTGGACGGTCGTCCAAACCAAGCGGGGCGGGCGGCGGCGCATACGGATCCCGGCGGGGAGATCCGGGGCGGGGCGGGCGTCGGGGCGCGGCGTTATCCTCGTGCGGGCCGCACGGGAGGAAGCGCACCATGGACAAGCTCGGGTCCGACGACCCGCACCGCATCGGCGCGTACCGTCTCCTCGGCCGCCTCGGCGAAGGCGGCATGGGGCAGGTCTTCCTCGCCCGCTCCGACCGCGGCCGCACCGTCGCCCTCAAGCTCGTCCGCCGCGAGCTCGCCGAGCAGCCCGCGTTCCGCGCCCGCTTCCGCCAGGAGGTCCGCGCCGCGCACCGGGTCGGCGGCGCGTGGACCGCGGCGGTGCTGGACTCCGACACCGAGGCCCCCGTCCCCTGGGTCGCCACCGGTTACGTCGCCGGGCCCTCCCTCCAGCGCGTCGTCTCGGGCCGCCCCGGCGCCCCGGTCGCGGCCTCCGGGGCGTACGGTCCGCTGCCGCCGCGCTGCGTACGGTTCCTGGGGGCCGGGCTCGCCCACGCGCTCCAGCACATCCACGGGGCCGGGCTCATCCACCGGGACCTGAAGCCCTCCAACGTCCTGCTGACCATCGACGGCCCCCGGGTCATCGACTTCGGGATCGCCCGCGCCCTGGAGTCCGTGCCCGACGGCGAACTGACCCGCACCGGGGCCCTGGTCGGCTCGCCCGGCTTCATGGCCCCGGAGCAGGTGCGCGGCGAGCGCGTGACGACCGCGTGCGACGTGTTCTGCCTCGGGGCCGTCCTCGCGTACGCCGCGTCGGGCCGGCTGCCGTTCGGTACGGCGGACAGCGGCGGGGTGCACGCCCTGATGTTCCGGATCGCCCAGGCGGACCCGGACCTGACCGGCGTACCGGAGGAGCTGGCCGACGTCGTCCGGGACTGCCTGGCGAAGGACCCGGCGGCCCGCCCCGGCACCGCCGAGCTCCTGGCCCGCCTGGGCGAGCCGGACACGGACGAACCCTGGCTGCCCGCCACCCTGATCGCCCAGCTCGGCCGCCACGCGGTGGGCTTGCTCGACGCGGAGGAGCCGGGGGACTTGGGGGACCCGGGGGGCTCGGGGACTTCGGACGCTACGCAGGGCCCGCACAGCGCGCACGACCCGCAGGCCCCGCAGCACCCACAGGCGTTCCACCCCGTGCCTGCCGCCCAGAACAACCCCATACCGCCCGCCGCCGCCCCGATACCGGCCCCGGCCCCGGCCGCCGGCACGGAAGCCGCCCCGCCGCCCCACCCGTACGCGCAGCACCACCCGCCCTACGGCCCCGCCGCCCCGCCGTCGGGCTACGGCCACACCGCCGAACAGCCCCTTCCCCCGGCCTACTTCGCGCCCACTCCTCCCCCGCCCGCCCCGGAGCGCCGTTCCGCCGGGGCCACCGCCGCGCTCATCGCCGTCGCCGTGGTCGTGGCGATAGGGGCGGGCGGATCGGTGTACGCGTTCATGAACGGCGATGCCCCGGGGAAAACCGCCTCCCCCGGCCCGGCAGGCGCCGCCGAGCCCGGCGGCGGCGGACGACAGAGCGACGAGGGAGCCGTACCCGAGGACTTCCTGGGAACCTGGTCCGGCTCCCTGTCCGGTGAACAGGGCATCTCTTCACGGACGTTGACCATCCGGCAGGGTGACGTGGGCGATCAGGTCCTCGCCCTCACCGCCGAGGGGCCCCTCGCCTCCGGCTCCACGTACCACTGCGAGTTCACCGCCCCCCTCTCCGGCAGCCCCGCCGGGGACGGCCCGGTCCGCATCGGTCCCTCCACCGTGTCCTCCGGCCGCCCGGCCTCCTCCTGCACACCCGGGAAGCCCACCGAGCTGACCCTGCTCCCGGACGGCAGCCTGCGCCGGTCCACGGCCGGGGCGGGCGAGAGCCTGATCTACACCAAGTCGGACTGACAGCCGCAAGGAACCGCTGCCGGAGAGCGAAGTCGAAGCGGAGCACGGTCCTGCCGTTGCCGATCCGGCCGGCACGCCCCACCCCGCGATCGGATGCGGAGCGTGGTGAACATCCCGAAGTCGTCCGAGGTCGGCAAGTAGCAACGGGATCCTGTGCTTCGACGTCCCGGGCTGTTGCTATGGAGTGGTCGCTTTCCTCTGTGGAGAAGGGAGTTCTCGCAGGATGCGGACCACAACACTGGGCAGGGACGGACCGGTCGTCGGCCGGCTGGGACTGGGGGCCATGGGCCTTTCGTACCGTTACGCCCCGGGCCTGAGAGACCGGACCAAGGCCGTATCGCTGGTGCAGGAGGCGGTGGACCTCGGGGTCAACCTCGTCGAGACGGCCGGCGCCTACGCGGCCGGGGACAACGAGCGGCTGATCGGTGAGGCCATTCGCGGCCGCCGGGACGAGGTCGTGCTGTGTACCGGCGGCGGGCTGCTCGGCGACGCGGACGGTGCGCTGCGGCCCGCGGGCGGTCCGCAGGCGCTGAGGGACGCGGTGGACGAGAGCCTGCGCCGGCTGCACGTCGACCACATCGACCTCTATCTGCTGCGCCGCGTCGATCCCGGCGTGCCGCTGGAGGAGAGCTGGGGTGCGCTGGCCGAGCAGGTCTGGGCGGGAAAGATCCGCATGCTGGGGCTGCCCGTCGTCTCCGTGCAGGAGGCCCGCGACGCCGAAGCCGTGCACGAGGCGGCGGCGATGGCGGCCGAGGTGTCGCTGTTCACGCGCTGCGGTCTCGACGACGTCGTGCCGTACGCGGTGGAGCGCAGGATCGCGCTGCTGGCGGGCGCCCCGCTCGGCCGCGGCCTGCTGGCCGGCACGCTGTCCCGCTCGGACGACCTGCCCCTGGACGACTGGCGGCGCACCCAGCCCCGCTTCGCCCCGCGCGCCATCCGCCACAACTTCGCTCTCACGCAGGCCGTCGCCCACGTGGCCGCCCGGCACGGGGCCACCCCGGCGCAGGTCGCCCTGGCGTGGCTGCTCCGGCTCGGCGATCACGTGGTGCCGCTGCCCGGCACGAGGGCGTCGTACCACCTCGCGGAGAACCTCGGCGGGGACCGGATCCGCCTGACCGAGCAGGACCTGACCGACCTGGAGTTCCTCCCCTACCCGGCGGGCGCCCCCGAGGTGTGAGCCGGACCCGGCTCCCGCCTCGCACCGCGCACCGCGCACCGCTGCAACCGACTCCCCACCTCTTCTGGAGTTCTGACATGACGACCTCTCTGGTACGGCAGGTCCTCCCGAGGCCACGGCCGCGGGCGGCGACGGCCGACGTCCACGGAACCACCGCGCCCGGGTTCTCCTCCGTGCGCCACTTCTTCGAGAGAGCCTGCAGAGAAGCGGGTCCGCCCGGCTCCCAGGGAGCCGCGCTCGCGGTCGTACGGGACGGTGAACTGGTCGTCGACCTGTGGCACGGCACCGCCGACCCGGTCACCGGAGCGCAGTGGACCGGCGACACCCTGGAGCCGGTGCTGACGGGCTCCCACGGGATCCTGGCCACTGCGGTCCTGCTGCTCGCCGACATGGGCGCGCTCGAACTGGACCGGCCAGTCGCCGACTACTGGCCGGAGTTCGCGACGCGCGGCAAGGGCGCGGTGACGCTGCGGGACGTGCTGACGTTCACCGCCCGCCTCCCGGGCATGGCGGCGGACCTCGACCAGCGGGACATCGAGAACCCGCACATGATGGCCGCGCTGCTCGAACTGCACAGTCTGGAGGAGGACCCCCGGGCCGGCGGTGTGCTGCACGGCCCGTGGGCCGCCGGGTGGATCGCCGCCGAGGTGATCCGCCGGGTCGACGGCCGCGATCTCGATCTGTTCTTCCTGGAGGAGATCGCGGGCCCGCTGGGTCTCGACGTCCATTTCGGCCTCGTACCCGACCAACTGCCGCAGGCCGCCCGTATCTCGTACGACGCGGACTTCCGCGCCCGCTTCCCGGCGCTGGACGGCGGAACGGGCAACGGCCGGACGGCCGGCAGCGGGACGGGCGACAGCGGGGCGGACCTCTTCGGGCGGGTGTGGAACAACCCGTCACCGTTCCCCGCGGACGCCGGGGTGTGGAGCGAGAGCCGGCGGCGCTACGCGCTCATCCCCTCACTGGGGGCGTACGCGTCGGCCCGCGGTCTCGCCCGGCTCCAGGGCGTCCTGGCCGCGGACGCCGTACGGGCCCCGGGCGAGGAGCCGCTGCTGTTGTCGCGCCGCACGCTCGACCAGGCGCGGAGCTTCTGGGTCGAGGGTCTGGATCCGCTGCTCGGCGGGATCAGCGCGTACGGCGAGGGCGGCCTCCAGCTCCTCGACGAGGGCCTCCACCCGGCCGTCCGCTCCGGCGCCTTCGGCCACCAGGGTCCCGGCGGAATCGCCTACCAGGCCTGGCCGCAGGCCAGGGCCGGGGCCGCCTGGGTCCGCAGCCGGCTGACGGCGGACCCGGGCGCGCAGGTCCTGGACGAGGTGGCGGGCGCGGTGGCTCGGGCGCTGCGGACCGCCTGAGCCACGGCCGGAACGGGATGGGATGGGATGGGCCGGAGCCCGGCTTCAGGCGGGTTCCGCCCCGCGCCCGGGTAAGCCCGTCGCGGTCTCCCCGCCCGTCGCGGTTTCCTCGTCCGTCGCGGTTCCCCCACCCATGGCCGCTTCGCGGCCCGTAGCCGCGTCCCCGTCCGTCGCAACTTCCTGGCCCGTGGCCGCTTCCTGGCCCGTGGCCGCTTCCCGGCCCGGGGCCGCTTCCCCGCCCGGGGCCGCTTCTCCACCCATGGCCGCTTCCCCGCCCGGCGGGTCGGCAGCGAGACCGTGCAGGACGACGTCCCAGACCGAGTCCCACACCGAGTCCCAGGCCGGGTTCCGGGTCGCGTCGTGAGCGGCCATGGCCCCCTCCGCCAGGTGCGCGAGCAGGGCCACGGCGTCCTCGGGAGACACACCGGGACGGAGCCGGTCCGTGGCATGGGCCCGGTCGAGCAGACCACGGAGCACCGGCAGCCAGACCTCGGCCAGCGGCGGTACGCCCTCGGGACGGTCGGCCTCCAGACGGCGCGCCGCGCGGACGAAGGGGTCCTCGTCCGCCAGCCGGGCCAGCGCACCGATCAGCGTGCGCAGTTCCCGCAACGGGTCGGCGGCGGACGCGAGTTCTTCCATGCAGCGCCCGAAGCGGTCGCGCCCGACCCTGCGCACCTCCTCGGCCAGAGTGATCTTCGTCCGGAAGTGGAAGGTCAGAGCGCCGATCGAGGTCGCCGCCCGCCAGACCACCTGCTGCAGGGAGACGCCCTCATAGCCTCTCTCGGCGAACTCATCAGCAGCCGCTTCCAACACGGCCTGGCGCGTCCTGGCCGCCCGTTCCTGCATGCGCCTTCTCCTTGGACCTCGGCAAGTAGTCGTGCTCTGTGAAAGAAATATAACGAACATTCTCTATGTTTGTTAGTCTGCTCAGCGACGCTCACCTGGGAGGGACCTGCAGTGACGACGACGTACGAGACGCCCGACATGGCGACGGGCCGGCCGCCGGGCGATCTGTCCCGGCTCCTGTTCGGCCACCTGCACCGCTCCGACCAGCAGCGTTGGGGGCATGTGTATCTCCAGGGGCTCCTGCGGACGCACGGCAAGAAGACCGTGCGCCGGATGGCGGCCGTCGTGACCGGCTCGGAGGCGGCGTCGGTGTCGCTGCACCAGTTCGTCAACGCCAGCCCGTGGGAGTGGGCCCCGGCACGCGGCGAACTGGCCCGCTGGGCCGCCCGCTCACTGCCGGTACGGGCCTGGACCCTGGCGCCCGCGGTGCTGCCCAAGCGCGGAAACTGCTCGGCCGGAGTGCACCAGCGCTTCCTCCCGGATGCCGGGCGCACCGTCAACTGCCAACTGGGCCTCGGCCTGTTCCTGGACGCCGGACAGGCGCACCTGCCCGTCGACTGGCGGCTCTTCCTGCCTCCTCGATTCACCCGCGACGAGGCGGTGCGCGACCGGGCGAAGATCCCCGCGACGACCACGGCCCAGCCGCTGTGGGAGCACGCGCTGTGCCTGGTCCAGGAGATGGCGTCACGGTCGAACGGGCAGACGGCGCCCGTGGTGGCCGACCTGACGTCCCTGTGCGACGTCGCACCACTGGCGCGGCGGCTGCACGGCGGCGGGCACGCCTTCGTCCTCGCCATCCCGGGCCAGACCGCCCTCTCCGGACCTGAACTGCCGCCCGGCGAACGGGAGTCGGCACGCGGCCTGCTGCTGCGCCGGGGTGTGCGGCACCCGGCGGGGCCGGGCCGGCAGGTCGTCTCGTGCGACGCGCCGGTACACGGGCTGCGCCCGGACGGTGAGCCCAGCCACGGGGCGGGCCGGCTGATGGCCGAGTGGGACACGAGCGGCGGGCGCCCGGGGCGGATCTGGCTGACGAACATCACCGACCGCCACCCGGCCGAACTGCTGGAGCTGGCCCATTCGCCCGCGGGCGCGCTGGACGCGACCCGTCGCATGGGCGAGGACTTCGGCCTCCTCGACTTCGAGGGCCGCTCCTTCCCCGGCTGGCACCGGCACATGACACTCGTCTCGGCCGCCTACGCCTCCAGCACCCTGGAGGGCATGGCACCCTAACCATATTGTTTGCTTATACAAGTATATAGCGACCGGACACCTCCTTGCGGGCGACAACTCTCCCCAGATGATTGCATGGGCATGTATCTTGTTGTTCATCGCAGTCGAGAAGGGGAGCCGTTCCATGACGATCCAGCAGCAGCCACGCGCCGCCTCCGATCAGACCATGTGGGAGGCCGTTCTCGGCCTGCACGCCTTCGTGGAGCGCCAGCTCGCGCACGCCCTGCAGCGCCGCTACGGCGTCGGACTGTCCGAGTACCGGGCCCTGGAGGCCCTCACCCAGGCGGAGAAGGGCGAATGCCGCATGCAGGAGCTCGCCGACCACATCGGCCTCGGCCAGAGCTCGGTCACCCGCCTGGTGGGACGCCTGGACAGCGCCGGCTACGCCTACAAGGACAACTGCGCCGACGACAAGCGCGGCGTCTTCGCCGTCATCACCGACGAGGGCCGCAAGCACTACCAGGATGCCCGCGCCACGTACGCCGACGTCCTCAGCTCGGCCCTCAACACCGCGAGCGCCGACGACCAGCTCGCACGGGCGGTGCAGGCGCTGCGCAGCGCCGCCTGACACGAGGACGACAGGCGGCGGGAGGCGTCCGGGGCAACCCGGCCCCCCGCCGTCTTTTGCATGTTCGGGCTTCTTCACCGGCGCAAGGGCCTGTGACCTGGATCACTCGAACCTCATATCTATTTGCTTGACCATGCATATAGAAGCGCGTAGGTTCTCTCTCGTAGCCAAGACAGCCCATCCACCGAGGGGGGACCGTTGCCTTCGCCTCGCCTGTTGCAGGCATTCAGCAGACACGTGCAGGAACAGCCCGACCGCACCGCGCTCGTCTTCGCCGGACAACAGGTCACCTACGCGGACCTGGAGCGGCTGACCGGCCGCGCCGCCGCGGACCTCGACGGCGCCGGCTTCGGATCCGTACGCGCCCTGTGCGTCCCGGCCCACAAGTCGCCGGAGACCGTCGCGCTGCTGCTGGCGGCATGGCGTCAGGGGATCAACACCCTGGTCCCGTCGCCCGCCCTGGGCGCCGCCGCCCTGTCCACGCTCACCGCCCAGACCCGCGGCCCGCTGCTGGCCACCGCGGTCACCGGCGGCGGCGTGACCCTGACGCGGGAGGAGGCCGACCCCGCGCTGGCGGACGGCTTCAGCGCCCCCGACCCCGAGGAGTCGCTGCTGACCCTCACCACCTCCGGGTCCACCGGCGTACCCAAGCTCGTCCCGGTCCGCACCGAGGCCTTCGACCGCTTCGGCGACTGGGCCACGGCGAAGTTCGGGATCGACGGCGACACCAGTTCGCTGAGCTTCTCCCCGCTCAACTTCGACCTGGCACTCCTGGACGTCTGGACGGTGCTGGAGGCCGGCGGCACCGTCGTGCTGGCCGACGCCGGGGCCAGCGGGGACGCGGGCTATCTGCGTGACCTCACGCAGGGCAACGACGTCACCCTGGTCCAGGGGGTGCCCCTGCTGCACCGGCTCCTGGCCGCGGACGGCGCCCGCTACCCGGCGGTCCGCACGGTCGTGTTCACCGGGGAGGCCGTCTCCGAGCAGGGACTGCGGGACGCGCTCGCCGCGTGCCCGGCCGCCCGCTTCCACAACGTCTTCGGCTGTACGGAGACCAACGACAGCTTCATCCACGACATCGATCCGGGCGCGTACACGCACCCGCTGCCCATCGGCGTACCGATCGACGGCACCGACGCCGTGCTGCTGATCGAAGGGGCCGACGGCACCGAGGTCCTGCGCGGCCCCGGCACCGGCGAACTGCTCGTGCACACGCCCTTCCAGACCTGCGGCTATCTGGAACAGGCCCGCAACGCGCACGCCTTCATGCCGGACCCCCGCGGCGGCGGCGCCATGTTCTACCGCACCGGCGACCTCGTCCACCGCGACGCCGACGGCCGCTACTTCCTCCAGGGGCGTACCGACTTCCAGGTCAAGGTGCGCGGCGTGCGCACCAACACCCTGGAGGTCGAGACCGTCCTCGGCGCCCACCCGGACGTCATCGAGGCCGCCGTCGTCGCACTGCCCTGCCCCGAGGCCGGCACCCGGCTGCACGCCGAAGTGGTGCGCCGGGACGGCACCTCCCTGAGCACGCTGGGCCTGCGGGCGTACGCGGCGAAGCACCTGCCGCGGCACGCCGTGCCCAGCTCGGTCGGGCTCGCCCGCACTCCGCTGCCGAAGACCCCGACCGGCAAGCCCGACCGTAATTCGATCAAGAACACCCAACTGAACGGAGCCTCTTGATGAGCACCATGAACACCGGTGGCAACGACCCGATCCGCGCCTACATCGTCAATGAGTTCCTGGCCGGGGAGGACGCCGAGGACCTGACCGACGACTTCGACCTGATCGAGAGCACCGTCGTGAACAGCCTCGGCCTGGTCCGCCTCATCTCCTGGATATCCGACACGTACAGCATCCCCGTCGACGACATCCCGCTGGAGCCGGCCGCCTACCGCACGCTCGCCGACATCCGCAGCTTCGTCAGCCAGGCCGCTCCGGCGGCCGCGGCCGCGAGCTGACGGACCGGCCTCTCCCGCCGCACGACGCGCACGACGCGCACAAACCCGCGCGACTCTCACGTACCGCACAACCGGCACCACCCGCACCGCCGCTCAACCCGCACCACCCGCACCACCCGCACCACCCGCCCATGACCGCACGACTCGCCCAGGCGGCGCACCACCAGCACACGTCCAGAACTCAGCGATGACAGGAGTACTCCCATGATCGTCCGTTCTCTTTCCGACGTCCCCGCAGTCGAGTGGGGCAGCGGCACCAGTCACCGCCTGCTCACCGAAGCCGACGGTATGGGCTTCACCGTCTGCGAGACGCTGGTCCGCCAGGGCACGTCGAGTGCGCTCCAGTACCTCGGCCACCTGGAGGCCTGCTACTGCATCGGCGGCTCGGGTGAGGTCGTCACCACGGAGGGCGTCCACCACAAGATCGCCACCGGGACCATCTACGCCCTGGACAAGAACGACGCCCACCACCTGATCGCCTCCGACGACGAGGACCTCCTCCTCGTCTCCGTGTTCAGCCCTGCGCTGCGGGGCGACGAGAAGCACTCGCTCTCCGAGGACGGCTTCTCCCGCTACTGATCCGCGAGGCCGGGTGCGGGGCCGCGTCGGCGCGGCCCCGCACCCGGCTCCCCCCCACGCCCCGCGCCCCACGGCCCCGCGAAAGGCAAGGCAGAACACCCATGTCAGCAGAGAAGGCCGCAGACACCTACGGCGTCACAGCGCCTTACGGCGACGAGCTGAACGACGACGTCACCCGCTGGGACCGCGCCGCCGAGTTCCCGCACGAGAAGTGGAAGCCGCTCCAGCGGTCCGGGCTCTTCACCCTCCCCTTCGCCCCGGAGTACGGCGGCGCCGGCCGGACGCTCACCGAGACCATGGCCGCGCTGGAGGGCCTCGGTCACACCAGCCGGGACGCCGGCCTGAACTTCTCGGCGTCCACGCAGATCGTCAGCGTCGGCATCCCGCTCCAGGCGTTCGGCTCCGAGGACCTGCGCGGCCGCTACCTGCCGCGGGTCACCTCGGGCGAGGCCATCACCGCACACGCGATCACCGAGCCGAGTCACGGCTCGGACGTGATGAACATCCGGACCACGGCCGTCCGCGAGGGCGACGAGTACGTCCTCAACGGCGGCAAGATGTTCATCACCAACGCCCCGGTCGCCGACCTCTTCCTGCTCTACGTCCGTACCGGCAAGCCGGGCGCCTTCGGGCTGAGCACCTTCCTCGCCGAGCGCGGCACACCGGGCCTGACGATCGGCGAGCCGCTGGAGACGATGGGGCTGCGCACCTCCCCGATCAGCGAGGTCATGCTCGAGGACGTGCGGCTGCCTGTCGGCAACCGGCTGGGCAGCGAGGGCGCCGGCTTCCTGATCATGGATTACGTGATGAAGCGGGAGGTCCTCTTCTCCTTCGCCGTCAACCTCGGCGAGATGACCCACCGGCTGAAGCGGGTGGTCGAACACGCCACCACCCGGCAGCAGTTCGGCAGCGCCATCGGCAAGAACCAGGCGGTCGCCCACAAGATCGCGGACATGAAGATCGCCGTGGAGACGGCCCGCAAGTGGCTGTACGACACCGGCCACAAGGTCGAGCAGGGCAAGGACGCCTCGACGGACGTGGCCGCCACCAAGATCGTCGTCAGCGAGGCCAACCAGCTCACCGCCCAGCACGCGATCCAGATCTTCGGCGCCCGCGGCTACCTGACCGGCACGGGCATCGAGCGCGAGCTCCGCAACGCCACCGCCGGCTCCATCTACTCCGGCACCAACGAAATCCAGCGCAACTGCATCGCCGCCCTGATGGGCCTGTGACGAGAGGCACCCTCATGACCGACACCCTGGCCCACGCCACGGCCACGCAGCCGACCGCCGACGCCACGCCCGAGCAGCCGACCACGGACGCCACGCCCGAGCAGCTGACCGCCGACGATCTCGCCCGCCTCACGGCGGCCACCGACTTCCTCGACCACGAGCACGAGCGCGTCAAGGCCTTCGTCGACAAGGCCCTGGACAAGATCGACCGCGAGAACGCCGATCAGGTCGACCTCGCCGTCGCCCTCTACTACGCGGTGCGCGACGGCATCCACTACGAGGTCTACGACGCCAGCCTGTCGCCGGACGGCCTGAAGGCGTCCAGCATCATCGCCGGCGGCAAGGGCTTCTGCCTGCACAAGTCGGTGCTCTACGCCGCCTGCTGCCGTGCCGTCGGCATCCCCGCCCGGCTGCACTACAGCGACGTACGCAACCACCTGGCCTCCGACCGGCTGCGCTCCTACATCGGCGGCGACGTCTTCTTCCACGGCCTGGCCACCGTGTATCTCGAAGGCCGCTGGCTGCAGGTGACCCCGGTCTTCAACAAGCTCCTGTGCCGGCTGTACGGCATGACCCCGCTGGAGTTCGACGGCCGCTCCGACAGCCTCTACCACCCTTTCGACGCGCAGGGGCGGCAGAGCATGGAGTTCCTCACCGACCACGGCGACTTCGACGACGTCCCGCACGCGTTCGTGATGGACACCATGCGCCGCAAGCACCCGAAGTTCCTGAACGCGGACGGCACCGGCACGGTCAGCGGCGGTTCGCTCGCCGACGAAGCGGCCTGACCCGCGGCGTCGCGGTTCCCGTGACGAGCCGCGACGCCGTCCCCGTAACGCCACAGCAGAAACGACCCAGCAGAAACGACCCAGCAGAAGAACAGCAGACAAGGAGAAGCACCCCATGACGCAGTTCCAGGCCCGTGAGGACGGCTGGGCCGTGGCCGCCCGCGTCGGTGTCGTCGTCCCGCACGCGGACGTCGGGCCCGAGTCCGAGCTCCAGGCGATGGCACCGCGCGACGTCTACATCCACGGTTCACGCGTCCACTTCGGGGCGATGCGCCCCGGCGGGGAGATGGACCCCAAGATCCCGCACGACCCGGTGCGCGCCTTCATCGACCCGCCCTTCATCGACGACGCCGTCGAGCTGCTCGCCGCCGCCCCGCTGGACTCCATCGCCCTGGGGTTCACCAGCTCGGCCTACGTCCTGGGCGCCGCCGGCGAGCGGAAGCTGTTCGAGCGGCTCGCGACGCGGACCCGTGGCATCCCGCTCACCGGCACGACCCACGCGGCCGCGGCCGGCTTCCAGGCTCTGGGCGCCGAGCGGATCGCGCTCGTCAACCCGCCGTGGTTCGACGACGAGTTGTCGGCGCTGGGCGCCTCGTACTTCGGCGAGCGGGGCTTCGACGTCGTCCACCACGCCCCCTGCGGCCTCCCCAGCAACCAGAAACTGATCACACCGGAGGCGCTGGTGCAGTGGATCGAGACCGCCGTCGCCCCGCAGCGGCCGCAGGCGGTGCTGGTCGCCGGCAACGGCATCCGCGCGGTGGGCACCATCTCGGGCCTGGAGGAGCGGCTCGGGTTTCCCGTGCTCACCGCGAACCAGGTGCTCTTCTGGCACGCGCTGCACGCCGCCGGCGGCAGCGGGGCGGCCGCGCGGATCACCGACTACGGAGCCCTGTTCGGCGTCCGCCCCGAGGGCGCGGGTGCGGCCCGATGAGCATGCTGCCCGCGTACGGCTACCAGGCCGCCGTGCAGGAGACCTGCGATACGCCGGAGTACCACCTCCCGCTCGTGTGCTGGCACGACGACGGGGCCGGTGTGCGCGGCCTGGTGCTGTACCGCGGGGCGCTGCGCCCGGCGGAGCAGGTGCCGGGGTTCCGGCGCTATCTCGCCTCCGAGGACCTGGAGCAGCACGCCATGACCGGCCCGTGGCCGCTGCTCGCAGCAACCGCCTGATCCGAACCGTGGCGGGGGCCGGCCGGGTCCCCGCCGCATCAGGAGCCGTATCGATATGACACACGACCTCAAGTGGTCCGACGCTCCTCCGGGAGAGGTCCTCGATCCGGTCGGCGTCTGGATCGTCCGGGCCCCGGCCGGGCAGCACCTCACGCCCGGCGGGGACCCGCCCGACTGGCTCGACGAGAAGGAACGGCGCCGGCTGGCAGGGATACCGCAGCCGGCCGGCCGGGAGGCCTACGTCTTCGCCCACTGGGCGCTGCGGAGCGTTCTCGGGTCCTCGCTCGGCTGCTCACCCAGGAGCGTCGGTTTCCTGCGGCAGCCGTGTCCCGGCTGCGGCGGGGCGCACGGAAGGCCGGCCATCCGCGATCCGGACCCGGCCGGCGAACCGCCCGAGTTCTCGATGTCGCACAGCGGGGACCACGTCGCCATCGCGGTCGCCGAGGCCACCATCGGCATCGACATCGAGTCCTGGCCGACCCCGGAATCCGTCGCCGGCTACCTGCCGTTCCTCCACCCGAAGGAACAGGAGTGGCTGGGCGGCCGCCCGGACGACGAACTCGTCCGGGACTTCGCCCGCCTGTGGACCCGCAAGGAGGCCATGGCCAAAGCGACGGGACAGGGCATGGCCGCCATCATGAACCGGCTGGATCTCACCGGTCAGCCACTCGGCTGGCGGGTGCGGCAGCTGCTCGCACCACCCGGGTACGAGGCCAGCTTCGCGGTCCCGGCCTCGGTGCACGTCGCGGTCACCGTGCACGAGGAGCTCCCGGAGCCGATGCCGCAGCCGCAGCCGGTACGGGCCTGACCGGCGGCGGGCCCGGACCGTTACAGGCCCGGCCCGGCCCGGAACAGGCCGGCCCACCCGGCGGCGGGCGGCCCGTATGTCCCTCTGGGGGATACGGGCCGCCCGCCGCGCTGTGCGTGTGGGGGACGCCGGACTGCCCTTGGATCGTCTAGATCGTCACCTCGGACGTGAACACCCGGACGCCGTGCTGCTCGACCGACACACCCACGCGGCGCCGGCCCGTACCGTCCGGGACCGGCTCACCGGCCACGACGACGGCGGGGGCGTCGAGCTCGACGTACCGCGCGAAGTGCGTCTCCATCCCGTGGACGGCCGAGGAACCGCCACCGACGGCGTGCGCCGCCTGCCGGGCGGCTTCGAGGAGGAGCATCCCGGGCGCGTGGTCGACGGCGTGGTCGAACAGCACCGGGTGTGTGGGGTCCACCCGCAGCATCCACCGTCCGGGCCCCGCGCCCGCAGCCGGTGAGAGCACCACGTCGTCCGGGGAGATCCGGTCCACCCGGTGCGGCTCCACGGGCGGGCCCGCCGGGAGGCAGTTCGCGAGCGCGGCGTCGACGTCCGCGTAACTCCCGCGCAGCCGCCGGTATATGGCCGCGGGCTGGTTGTTGAAGCGGGTGTGCGCGGTGCCCATCAGCCGCTCCCCCAGGTGGACTTCGACGTCCATCGTCATGCCGGCGAACCTGCTGCCGCGGCGGAGCACGTCCGAGCAGGTCACCACCATGCGCACCTCCTCGTCGACGGTGGTCACCAGCGACGCCAGCGGGTCGACCGAGAATCTGAAGTGCTCCCACGCCTGCTTGTACTCCCGCGGAACGTCGTGCACGGCGTGGGACAGCAGCGGCACCGCCTGGCGCACGCTCTCGGCGAGCAGCATCGGGTCGTACGCACCCCGCACCGGCCGGTAGAAGGCGTGCCCCCGCGGCCAGCGCCCCGTGAGCACATAGCGCCCCGGGGCCTGCTCGGCCCACGTCGCGAGCAGGACTTCCTCACTCCGAAGCTTGTGCACCTGCCACTGGTGCACCTGCGACTGCTGGACCGGCTGGACTTCACGGCTCAGTACAGAAACAGACAACTTGGCCCCCCAAGATCGGTAGTTGATGCGGGTGACTACACAGCGATGCGTGCAGGCAACTCCGTGTACCCGACTCAAAAATAATGATCCTTCTGTTTTCTCGCGTCAAGGGGTGCGGCATTCTGATTTTCTCGAAGGGCAATTTACCGCCACACCCATCTAATCCAGCCATAACGGACTTGCTAGGACCGGAGTCGACTCGGGTAACGTAAGGAGCATTCTTTTTGGGAAGGTGAAGATATGGCGCAACTGAAGCAAGAACGGGCGGAACAGACCCGCCGCGTTCTCCTGCACGCCGCCGCAGAGGTGTTTGACGAGTTCGGTTACGCGGGAGCCAGCATCACCCGCATCCTCAAGCGCGCCGGCGTGACGGCAGGGGCGCTCTATTTCCACTTCGGTTCGAAGGAGGACCTGGCCAGGGCGGTGATGAACAGCCAGCCGGAGACCCTCGTCCCGCTGCTCGCCGCCGGCGGACTGCAGCGGCTCATCGACCTCACCCTGGTGTGGTCGTGGCAGCTCCAGCGCGACCCGCTGCTCCGGGCCGGCGTACGGCTGACGAACGAACAGGCCGCCATGGGCGGTTCCCTGAACGCCGACCCGTACGAGAACTTCCGCGGAATCATGACCGGGTGTCTGCACGAGGCGCGGGACGCGGGTGAGCTGCAGCCAGGCATCGATCCGACCGTGGTCGCGGAGTTCGTGGTCGCCGCCTGTACGGGGATGCAGATGTACTCCAACGTCGTGAGCGGTCGCGAGGACCTTCCCGAGCGCACCCAGCAGTTGTGGAATCTACTCCTCCCGGGCATCGCGGTCCCATCGGTGATCATCCGCGCCGACGCGACCCCCGCCCGCGGCAACGCACTGATGCCCGAAAAGCCTGAACCGTCCGGACAGCCCGAACCGTCCGACTCACCCTGACCGCACAGCGCGACCAACCCGACAGCTCGACCAGTGCGACCAGTGCGACCAACTCGACAGCCCGACAGCCCGACAGCTCGACCAGATCCGCCCGACTGCCCTGCCCGCCCCGTCCGTTACGACGATCACTACGGAGCCGCATGCTTTCCCTGCGCCTGGCCGCCCTGAACATCGACGGTGTCCTGCTCAACGACACCTTCAGCCCGGTCATCCACCACTTCATCGTCAGCAGAGGCGGTACGTACTCCGCCGAGCTGGAAAGATCCATATTCTCCCAGCCGCAGCACATCGCCGGCCGGCTGCTCTCGGCCGCCGTGGGCGGTGACATGACGGGCGAGGAAGCGCTCGCCGCCTACTTCGAGGACCGCGCCGCCCACCTCGACCGCCACCCGGTCACGATCACGCCGGGCACACACGACCTGCTCCTCCGGCTGCGGGGAGCGGGCCTGCTCACGGTCTGCTACGGCGGTCTGCGCAAGGACCACTTCGACCACCATCTGGGCCGTTACGCCGACCTGTTCGACGGACCCGGCTACGTCTGCACCAACGACTTCCGCCCCGGCCTCAGAGAGATCACCGAGGACGTGTTCGAGCTCCGCCCCGCCCAGGCCCTCTTCGTCGACGACGTCGCCCGGGTCGCCGACGTGGCCCGCGAGCTCGGCGCCGCCTTCGTCGGCCGCCCCTCCGACTTCGTCCACAGCCACCAGCGCGCACTGATGCGGGAGGCGGGCGTGCGTCATCTGATCAGCGGTCTCGACGCGCTCGACGACGGTCTGTTGCACCGGATCGACCTGGAGATGCGCTCGGACACGCTGTGGAGCGCCCCCCTGTCCGCGGCCGGCCAGGGGATGTACGCATGACGCCGGGCGGACCGCTGCTGCCCGGGAAGGTGGCGCTGATCACCGGTGCTTCCAGCGGAATCGGCGCCGCGGCGGCCCGGCACTTCGCCGACGAGGGAGCCGCCGTCGTGCTCGTGGCCCGCAGGGCGGAGCTGGTCGAGGAGGTCGCCGAGCGCATCAGGAAGGACGGCGGCCAAGCCGTGGCCGTACCGGGCGACGTCACCAGCCGGGCGGACATGGACCACGCGGTCGCCACGGCGGTCGACCGGTTCGGCAAGCTCGACTGCGCGTTCAACAACGCCGGTTACGCCAGCGCCGGAACGATCCTGCACGAACTCCCCGACGACGTCTTCGAACGCACCCTGGACGTCAATCTGCGCGGTGTGTGGAACTGTCTGCGCGCCCAGATCCCCGCGATGCTGCCGGCCGGAGCCGGTTCGGTCGTCAACACCTCCAGCGTCGCGGGCGTACGCGCCACCTCCGCATCGGCGCCCTATGTGGCGGCGAAGCACGCGGTCCTCGGCCTGACCAGGGCGGCGGCCGCCGAGTACGGCGAGTTCGGCATCCGCGTCAACGCCCTCGTGGTGGGCAGCACCGATACGGAGATGATGGACGGCATCCTCGCGACCGGGCCCTCCGTGCGCGCCGCCTTCGGCGGCAAGGCGATCCAGCAGCGTCTCGCCGATCCGGTGGAGATCGCCCGCGCCGCCGCCTGGCTCTGCTCGGACGCCTCGTCCTTCACCACCGGAACCGCCCTCGCCGTGGACGGCGGCAGAACCGCGAAGTGACGGGGCACGCGTACGCCCCAGGCGCCTGCTCCCCTGATCGGAAAGGGGCAGCAGGCGCCTGGGGCGTACTGTCGCGAGATCGCTGGCGCCGGACACCGGACGTGCGACACCGGACACCGGACTCCGGAAGAGCGTCAGACCTGAACCGCAGTGGGCCGGTCCGCGAGCTGCCCGGACTCCTGGGTCCCGGCGGCCGCCTCGGGCTTCGTACGGTCGGCGAGCTTGAGCCAGATGACCCCGACGATGATGACGGCCAGCCAGATGCCCTTGGCCAGGGTGAGGGTCTCGTCGAAGAAGAGCGGGCCGAGCACCGCGGCGCCGACCGCGCCGATACCCGCCCAGACGGCATAGCCGATGCTCACGTCGATGGTGCGGAGGGCGAGGCTCAGTGCGTAGAGCGTCAGCAGGAAGAACACCACCGCGACCAGGGACCAGGTCAGGACGGTGAAGCCCTCGCTGCCGCCGACGGCGAGCGCGTACCCGATCTCGAAGCCTCCGGCGAGAAGGAGCGAGAGCCAGGCGTTGGTGGAGCTCTTGGCTGCGTTGGACATGGGAGGTGAGTCCTCTCTCAGTGATGGCGTCAGGTGGTTGCGCGGAGGTGCGGTGCTGGGGTGCGGTACGAGCCAGGCCGGGAGTTCGGGCTCCGGGCTCAGGCGGAACCGCTCAGCTGCAGGCCGACGACGCCACCGATGACGAGGACGATGCCGATCGCCTTGTTCCAGTTCAGACGCTGGCCGAAGAACAGCGCTCCGAGGAGGGTGATGCCGACGCCGGCGACGGACGTCCACAGGGCGTAGCCGACGCCGACGTCGAAGGTCAGCAGCGCCTTGCTGAGAAAGAAGGTCGCGGCGGCACCGCTGGCCAAGGTGATGCCGGTCCACTTGCGGTTCTTGAAGCCCTCGGCCTTTCCGGCGGCGATGGCGACCAAGATCTCGAAGGCGACGGCGATGGCGAGGTAGAGCCAGTGCATGGGAGGTCCTTCCGTGCGGTGGATGAGCGGGAGTGAACTGAAGTGAGGGGAGTGAGCTGACGTGCGGGGAGTGAGCTGACGGCGGGTGGGGTGAACCGATACGCGAGGAGTGAGCTGAGCTGACGTACGAGGCTCCTCGGCCGGCGCGCGGCCCGGCCCGGGTCGAGGGATCCTCGGCTAGCGCACGGCCCGGCTCAGAGTGAGGAAGTCATGGAACGGCTGCTCCGCTTCGGGGAGTTGGAGCGCCGTGACCTTGATGGGCCAGTCCGCCGGGTCCTCGGCGAAGAGGGTGTACGTGCTCGTGTAGTCGAAGCCGTACTGTGCGGCGGTCCTGCGGTCGGCGGCGTGCACGATGTGGCCGATGCCGGCGTACCGCGCTGCCAGGTAGCACAGGGCACAGGGTTCACCGGAGGCGATCAGGGTGGCTCCCGCCACGGAGCGGATCCCGTGCTTGGTGGTGGCCTCCCGGAGGGCGACGACCTCGGCGTGGGCGGTCGGGTCGTTGTCCTCGCGGACCCGGTTGAAGCCGGTCCCCAGGATCCGTCCGCCGCCCACAACCACGCCGGAGAAGGGAATGCCCCCCTGCGCGACGTGTTCGCGGCTGAGCCGGATCGCTTCGTGGGCGTAGCCCAGCAGTTCGCTTTCGTGTGTACCCATGAGCGGTTCGTCTCCCGAGTTGCCCGGTTGCCCTATATCGTCCATTTGCCTGCACATGCAAGAGAATGTTTCCCGCAAGGCGCCGCTGAAAGCTTGGCTCGCAGGACCACTCTTGCATGTGCATCTAAAAACTGTCAAGCGTTTACGTGCGTACGGGCGTTGCCCAAGGTCGCCAGCGGTTCGAGCAGCTGGGGGTCGAACGCCGCCCGGACCGTGCCCGCGGCCACCCGGCGCGGCAGGTCGGGGTTGGCCAGCGCGGCCGTCCCGATCGCCAGGACGTCGGCGTGCCGCTCGTCCAGGACGCGCCGCGCCACCGCGTCCCGGTGCAGCCCGCCGTTGGCGATCACGGGAAGTCCGGTGACCGTCCGGGCCAGCGCGGCAAGCGTCCGGCCCTCCGGGAACCAGTCCCGTGCGCTGCCCGCGAGATGCAGATAGTCGGCCCCGGCCGTGGCGGCCGCCGTGAAGACGGCGCGCGCCTCGGCGTCACCTCCCGGCCACTGCCACGCGGGATCGTTGATCTTCCCCTGGGAGAGCCGGACGCCGACCGTGAAGCCGGCCCCGGCCGCGCCTCTGACCTCGGCCGTCACCTCCCGTACGAGCCGCAGGCGCTCCTCCACGTCACCGCCGTATTCATCGGTGCGCAGGTTGGTGTACGGGGTGAGGAACTGGTCGAGCAGATAGCCGTTGGCCGCGTGGATCTCCACGCCGTCGAAGCCGGCGTCGCGGGCGCGGACCGCGGCGGCGGCGAAGCCGTCGACGGTCTCGGCGATCTGGCGGCGGGTCATCTCCATCGGTACGGGCCAGGGGCCGCTGCCGCGGTACTTGGCCAGCTGCTCGCCCAGCGGACGTACCGCCGAGGGGCCCGCGGCCCGGTCGCGGAACCGGTTGCCCTGCGCGAGGGCACCGGCGTGCATCAGCTGCAGGACGACGCGCGCCCCGGCGGCATGCGCCCGCTCGACCACGGGCCGCCAGGCGGCGGCCTGGGCCTCGTCCGTGATCCCGGGCTGGTGCAGGTACCCCTGGCTGAAGGCCCTGTCGGTGTAGGTCCCCTCGGTGATCAGGAGCCCGAAGCCGCCCTCGGCGAAGGCCGCGTAGTAGTCGGCCATCTCCGGTGTGGCCCGGCCGTCCTCGGTCGCGGAGATCCGGGTCATGGGGGCGACGGCGAATCTGTTGCACAGCTCAAGACCCGCGAACCGGCAGGCGGCGAGAGCGGGATGGCTGCCGGACGGTTCAACGGCCGTGCCGGACTGCTCAACAGCGATGGCGGACGGCTCAGCAGGTACGCCGGACGACTCGGCGGCGGTGCCGGACAACTCAGCAGCTCCCGTCGATGCCGCAGGCGGCGCCGTAGACGGCGGCGTCCTCCGCCTGCCGCGCCTGGGCGTCCAGAATCGCCTTGCGCAACTGGGCGGGACGCGGAACGCCTTCGATCCGGGTGTCACCGATGAGCATGGTGGGAACGGCCTGCACCCGGTGCGCCGCCGCTTCCCGCAGCGCCTCCTGGTGCCGGGCGCGATAGGTGCCGTCCGCCAGCGCGGCCCGGAACCCGGCCTCGTCCAGACCGACCTCACCGGCCAGGGCGACGAGGACGTCGACCTGCCCCAGGTCCTGGCTCTCCTGGAAGAAGGCGCGGAACATCCGCCGGGTGTACGCGGTCCCCCGGCCGTGCTCGGCCGCGTACTGGTAGCCCTCGAAGGCGAGGGCGGTGTAGGGCTGGGGAGACACGTCGGGGAGCGTGATGTCGACCCCCAGACGGCGGGCCATGGGGTAGACGGCGCGCTTCCAGATGTCGGGCAGGTAGTCGTCCTCCGGCCGCAGGGTGGGCTGGGGGTGGGGACGCAGCTCGAAAGGCATCCACTCGACCTCCACCTCGGCGCCGACGTCGTCGATCGCCTCTTCGAGGGGGCCTTCGGCCAGCATGCAGAAGGGGCAGACGTAGTCGGACCAGATCTTGATCTTCACGGGATCAGCCATGCGCAGACCTCCAGGTCAATGATCGCGCAAGCAACAACTTCCCCCGGCAGGGCGGCAGGAGTTGACGGACGGCCAGAAGGTTGCACGATCATGCACTTTAGTGTCAAGTCCGCCTGGCCGGGGCGGGCCGGAACCGGCGGGAAGTCCCGCACCCGCACTCGGCCCGCCCCACCCAGCTCAACCCGGCCGCACCCCACCCGCCCCGCTCAGCTCAGCTCAGCTCAGCAACGCGTACGCCGCGTTGAACAGGATCAACGTGTGCACGAACCGCCCCGTGCGCGTGGGCGGGTACCGCCACATCAGCGGCCAGGTGTCCCCGCCGAGCGCCGGGACGGGTACGTAACTGATCCGGCCCGTCGCCGCGTTGAAGGGAGTCACCCCGCGCGGCCACGGCCGCCCGGCCGTCGACCCCGCCGGAACGAGGAAGTACACCCCGCGCCGGCCGTTCGACTCGGAGACGACCGGCCCCGGTTCACCACCGACCAGCTCCTCCATCAGGTCGGCCAGCCGCCGCCCGTCGTCGCCGTCCGCGCGGACGGCGTCGAATTGCACGCCCGCCTTGCGGAGTTGGAATCCGGAGTCCGGAACCCACTCGATATTCCGCTCACCATTCAGTGCATTCACAAGACGATTGTGACCGCGATCACCTAGCGTTCTCCATGAATGGCGAGCGTCGTCGCACAGCCGTTGACCTGCGCGAACTTCGCTGTTGGGCAGTTGATTTCGGCCACATCGCGTAGTGACCGGTTGAGTTCGGTTGAGTCGAAAAGAGATCACGTCATGGCAAGTGCGGGGAACAAGGAATCGGCCAGTCCGACGGCACGCATGATCGCTGAGGTGGCACGGATGCTGCGTATCCAGCGCGGGTGGACGCAGGAGCAGGAGGGCACGGAGATCGGCTATTCGGCGGCGGCGGCCAGCGCCGCAATGTCACGCTGCTGGTGCTGCCCCTGGACGCCGGGAAGTACGGGGAGTATGCCGGTGCTCGCGGCGCGATGACCTTGGTGGAGACCCCGGCGCACGAGCATCTCGTCTATCTGGAGCCGCAGGACGAGAGTCTGCTGATCAGTCACGGCAGCTGTAGTTCCAGCGTCTGTGCTGGTCGGGGCGGGTGCGGGCATGAGTACGGCCACCGCGATCATGAACGTTTGTGACGACGTATCAG
>NZ_JBIDBC010000033.1:0-75903 GCF_043202835.1 Streptomyces sp. NPDC048142 | reverse complement strand
GCGCTACGACAAGCTCGCGGTCCGCTACGAGGCGACTGTCCTCGTAGCGGCCATCAACGAGTGGCTGTGACCAGCACATTCGATACACGCCCTAGGGTATGCGGCATGACGCTGCAACTGGTTCAGGTGAACTTCAAGGCCCGGGACGACTCGGCGCTCGGCCGGTTCTGGGCGGAGGCGCTCGGCTGGGGTGTTTCCAGCGAAGGGCCCGGGGTCACCAACCTGGAACCCGTGGGCTTCGACTGGCCGGACCCGTCCGCCGTCTGCGTCGATCTCGTCCGCGTCCCGGACCCGGAGTCGGTGAAGTACCGCGTGCACATCGAGCTCGCCACCACCTCCGACGCCCATCGGGCGGAGTTGGTCGCACGGCTGAAGGAGCTCGGGGCGACGGTCGCCGATGTGGGCCAGGGCCCTGTGCCGTGGACGGTGATGGCCGACCCGGAAGGCAACGTGTTCAGCGTCCTGGAGCCCCGGGAGCTCTACCGGGACACCGGGCCGATAGCCGCTGTGGTCGTCGACTGCGCCGACCCGCGGGCCATGGTCCGGTTCTGGGGCGAGGCGATCGACTGGACCGTCCACGAACTGACCGACGACCGCGCCCTGCTGCGCTCCGTCAAGGGCGTCGGTCCGTACCTGGAGTTCCGCCGCACACCGGACGGCGAGGCCATGGGGAGCCGTGTCCATCTCGATGTGATGTCCAACCCCGTCGAGGACCAGGCCAAGGAGGTCACCCGGCTCGAAGGCCTCGGCGCGACACGGGCCGACGTGGGGCAGGGCGACGTCTCCTGGGTCGTCCTGGCCGACCCCAACACATCTAACTACCAGTTCTAAGAGTACCCGCAGGTCAAGCCCAACGACAGAGCCCCGCCCGGCAGTTGCCGAACGGGGCGTTTTGCTGTCTGTGCGGGGCGCTACGGGGCGCGTAGCACGTCCTCGGGGGTCGGGCCCGCCCCGAGCTTCACCGCGTGGTCAGGGCACGCGTAGAGGGTCGTCCCGGGGCCGCTGTTGCTCTGAATCCAGCGGACGGGGATCGGGGCGCGGGTGTTGGTCTTGCACACGACGCAGAGCGCTACGAATCCAGCGAGTACGGCAGGGAACAGCTCGTCGGCGGTCATGCGGCCACCCGCCCACGGCGCACGAGAGAGCGGAGCGGCATCGTGGGGTGGTCGTAGTCCACGCCGATCCGTGCGAATGCAGCGGCGTAACTCCTCTCCCGCTGTGGGGCGGGCAGTCCACGCGTGTGCGCGTCATTGAAGATGGCGCGTACTTCCTCGGCTGATGGAGCGGTCCACGGGCGGGACCAGGGCGACACGGGGGCGAGGGTGGGAACCGGCGGTGCGGCGGGAGGTTCGGCGGAGTGCCGCCCCTCGGAGGGCAGCAGCAGGCGCAACAGGGACACCAGGGCTCGGGCGATAAGATCACGCATGGTCGTTCAGCTCCTCGGGCTGTTCGGCTAAGCCCCGGCGGACCGATACCAGCGGTCTTCCGGGGCGTTTTCGTGTTCGGGGAATCACGCTAAGGCAACCTGTATAGGTCCGTCTAGCCATGTTCAACCCTGTCTAGATTGCCAGGGGTGCTTGGCGGGTTGTCTACGCTTCCGCCTATGGCAGCGCGCGAAATCGACCCCCGGGCCCCGGAGCCCCCTTACCGGCAGATCGCTGCCGACTTGATCGCGGAGATTGAGCGGGGCGAGTTGCCCCCGCGCTCGCCGCTTCCGTCTGAGAAAGAACTCACGGAGCGATACGGGGTCGCCCGCAATACGGCGCGGTCGGCTCTCGCGGTGCTGCGGGAACGCGGGCTCATCTACACCGTGCCGGGTCGTGGCTCGTACGTGGTCGAGCCGACGAACGAAGACGACTAGGAACGACGTAGCCCCGCCCGCGCGCCACGGGGGCAGCACACGGACGGGGCCGAGCAGGTGACCGCCTACGCGGTCAGTTCAGGCTCGAAGTAACCCGGGGTCCGGAACAGGCCCGCGAACGTGCCGGGGCCGTGATGGTCGTCGAGCCATGCCCCGAGCGTCGTCGTGTCACCGCTGATGACGGCCGCGAGCAGGCGCGTGTGGCACTCGTCCTCTTCCCCCGGAGCGAACTCCCCGAGGAAGTGCAAGTACCGGCGGTTCACGCCTACTTCGTAGTTCCGAAGTGCGGCGGCATATTGCGTCCGCTCTGCGCTCTCCGGAACGCCCACCGCTCGCCGACCGTCCTCCTCGGTAAGCATTCCCGTCACGTCCCGGAATGCGAGTGCGCCGAGAACGTCTACGGGTTCCGTGATACCGAAGCGCTCAGCGGTTTTCCGGGTGATGGAGCGCGCCTCCCTATCGCACGCGCCCTCCATGACGACTCCCAGATTTCGCGTGTGGCGGCTTCCGCGTTCGTCGGCGACCGAGTACGACTGTCCGGTTGCGCGGCGGTAGTTGATTCCGTACTGAGTGCGTACGGGCAAGCCCGCCACTTCCACATATCGCCGACGCGATCCGTAGTGAAGGCAGTCATGGGAGTACGCACGCAGCAGGTCGAGCAGCGCCAGGGCAGGATGCTCGGGGGCTCGCCGTTCCATGGGGCCGTGCATGGTGATGACGGCGACCATTTGAAGATGCCGGTATCCCTGGTCCGGGTGGTGGAATCCGCCGAAGGCTCCGGGGCGCGTGGATTCACAGCCGACCAAAACACGGTCGAGCGGCAGCATCCGAGACAGCCCGTAGTGTGCGTATCGGCGCTTAGCGTCCTCCACACCAGAGTGAAAGGGCGTGGTGTCGATGCCATCGGCCGCCCATCGGCTGAGGATTTCCGAGAGTGGGCGGAACACATGGGCGGGGTGCTTGTCGGTGAGCGGGGACGAATCGGCGCGCATGGCGGAAAGGGCTGCCATTGCCCGTGTCCCCATGACGGACTCGTTCGGGGCGAGTTCCGTTAAGTCGGGAAACCCGTCTTGATGAGCTGAATGTGAGACTCTTGCATCCCCTCCGGGAGCATGTCCGGGCTGAACCATTTCGCCTCCAGAATCTCGAAGCCGTCAATCTTGAGAGTCCCGCCTACGTGCAGAGCCTCGTACGCGATTTCCACGCGGAGTTTGTATCCGCTGGTCACCTGAACGAGTCGCCCCGGCACCACGTCAAGGCCCGTTTCTTCTTTGACCTCGCGAACAATGGTCGTCGGGAATTCCTCGCTCTTGATAGCGTATCCGGTAGGAAGACCCCACGGGCGGTCGGCGGGCCACATGCGATGTTTCAACAGCAGGACTTCCCCCGCCTCGTTGCGCACAATTCCCGTGACGCCAACCATGAACTTGGCGTGCGCGAACCACAGGACACGCCATTGCAGCGGGCCGCGAATCAGCTTCCACATTCGCGCAACGATCCGCTTCATATGCACCCTTTCGATAAGGCAAGCCCGTTCAGCGCTTGCGATGCTGGCTCAACCTATGCCGTGGGGTGCAGGTCACGCCCCGGCTTCTGTGGACCCGCCCCGGCCGCTCGACCTGTCCAGGGTTTCCACCACCGGGGCGGGAGTTGGAGCCCGTCCCCCTCGCGGGCCTGTGCAATCAGCACGGGGGGAGCTGTGCGGCACCGCGAGGGGGACGGGGATCAAAGACGGCCAGTGGCCGCGAGGGTGGGAATCGCCGTTGCCAGAGCGGCGACCGTGAAGACGAACGCGGACCAGCCGAACCGGCGTACGTGTCTCACGGGCTCTCCGCGTACGGCACGCAGTTGGGGCAGTCGTCGTCATGGAACGGCGACGGGGGATGAGTCGGCCCCGGCAGGTAGACGACCCCCGAGCGCCGATCAAACGCGCCGCCGTACTGGTCCCACCAGCCGGCTGGAGAGTCCGCGTACGGGCTCCCGGGGCTGTCTATGAGGCTGACTAACTCAGGGTCCGGGAGAGGCCGTGTGCGGCGCTGCTGTGGCTTCACGAGGGCAATCACGCGTGCACGTCCCCGAGGTGCCGCCGCAGGCGCACGTTGCAGTCACTCACGCCGCTGCTGTCACCGTTCGCCTTGGCCTGGTCACGGTCCATGGCCACCTTGTCGCAGTGCGCGCACCCCGGTATCGGCTGCGGTTCTCCCTCCAACATCAGCGGGAGTTCTACGGGGTTCTCCATGTCCGGGCCCTCCTTGCGGTGTCATCCCTTGCGGTGGTTGTGCTCGCACTAGGCAACCGTCCGACCACGCACGGCGGTACCGTTGGGAGGAGAGCAGGACTTAAGAGCTTTAAGAGGCCATGGCACGGGAGTTGGGGCCAGTGACACCACAGCCGAACACCGGACTTGAACGCCTGTACCACGAGAGCCGCTGGACCCTGCGACAGTTCGCACAGGAGGTCAACCGCTTAGGCACCGAACGCGGAACACCCCTGCGGTACCGGGAACCCTCCGTGCACCAGTGGCTAAAGGGCCACCTGCCGAAAGACACCGTTCGGCCGCTGATTCTCGAAGCGCTCGCCCGGAGACTGCTCCGTCCCATCACGCACGCCGAGGCGGGATTTCCATCCCTGGAAGGGTCCAGCAGTCACCCAACTACCGTTGAAGGGCTGGTAGACCTCGGGAGGCAAGACATGGACCCCTCACGCCGAAGAGTCCTAGGTGCGGGACTCTTCTCCGTGGCCCTTACCGTCCCTGGGTGGCCGGACGTTGTGGGCCGCATGGAAGCACTCGAAAAGAACCCCAAAATCCGGATCGGGCAATCGGAGGTACGCGCAGTCAGAGCGATGACTGAACGCCTTTCCGACCTAGATGACGATTTCGGTGGCCGTTACGCGCGCCCCATGGCCGCAGCTTTTCTAGTCAACACAGTGACCCCTTATCTCAACGCTGACGCGTCTAACGAGACACGGAATTCTATGCTGTCCGCCGCCGCCTTTCTCTGCTACCTCACCGGTTGGATGGCAGTAGACGAGGGTGCCCACGGCAGGGCACAGCAGTATTACGTGAAAGCACTCGAACTTGCCGGGGCGGGCGGAGACCACAACACCTACTGCCACGTTCTGCGAGGTATGTCCGTACAGGCCGCGAACCTCGGTCACGGAAGCCCAGCGGCAAGGCTCGCGAACGCAGCCGCAGAGGCAGCACCCGAGTCCACTCCTCGTATGCGGGCATTCATGGCAGGTCAACAGGCGCACGCCTACGCCCTGGCGGGAGAAAAGACAAACGCGCTCACAAGCCTGCGAGAGGCGGAGCGAGCAGTCAATCAGGCAGAAAGTCAGCTTGGGACCTTCGGCGGTTTCAGTTCTGCCACCCTCGCCTACTCAACAGCGGAAGTGCGGCACGCGTTGGGTGACACTAAAGGAAGCGTTGAGTCTCTGCACGACCATTTCCGACTTCGGGATTCAACGGACATGCAGCGCAGCAAACTGATCTTTAGTTCTCTACTGGCCGAGAGGCAGCTTCAAATCGGCCACCTGGAAGCCGCGTGCTCTACATGGATTTCCGTTCTCGATGAATATCCGGCTATCCACTCAGGAAGGATTGACGGGCAAGTCGGGAAGATCCCTTCCCTTCTTTCTCCCTATCGCGGCAATTCCATTGCGCGGCAAACAGCTGAGCGGGCAATGTCACTCACCCGAAAATGAAAAAGCCCGCCCTCTCACCTCCCGGGGGTGAAAGAGCGGGCTTCCTATGCACTGGGGTCAGTCCCAGATATCCGTGTCGTCGTCATCGAGTTCGGGGCTGACAATAGCGGTGCGGGAACTCGGCGAGAGACCCAATTCCCGGATATATCGGGAAAGCTGGGAACGGTACTGCGCTGCGATAGTCGCCGCGCCGTTCTTGACAGTGCCCCGCTCGGCGGTCACCAAAAGCCCCCGCGTGGACAGGTCCCGTTCGGTCTGGTCGATACGGGCGACGCACACGCACGCATCTTTCACCGTGCTGTAATCGACTTCCCCGATACCGGCGGTGATTTCGAGTACGGGCACCAGGCGTCGCCATTCGGCGGAGGCCACGGCGCGGCATCGGGCGTTGGCATTCTCGGTAGCATCGTCGGGTGAGTGAGTGAATACCTCGGTCCAGTCAGGTTCGGTCAGGATGGCGCGGGGCGCGATCACCCCTTCTCTGATTCGCGTTTTGGATGGGTTGCCTTCGCGCGCCTGTTGAACGGCGGGCTTCGGCCGGTATCGATCTGCCATGCATTACCTTTCTCGTCTTGCCTGGACTTCCAAAAAGAGCCGCAGCCCCGGCGAGAGTCTTTTGCCTCCCGCCCGCTCAATCTCGGGAGAGGCAAGGGGTCACCCCCTGGTCAGAACGGTGGGCGCTCGGCCGATTCACGCCGCGAACGTGCTTCGGCAGCGAATCCGCCCGGCTGATTGCGTGCGGTCTCGCGGTTATGGCACGCGACGCACAACGGCCGAAGATGCTTCGCAGCATCAGGATTCGGCTCGCCCCGAGCAATCAACTCACGTCGTGACAGCGGGAAATGGTCCGCGACGTTCGCCAACCGGCCGCAGTGCACGCACCACGGATTCGCGTACAGGTAAGCCCGCCGCGTGCGCTGCCACTGCGTGGTGTATACGGCACCACCACGCGAGGCACGCTCTTTGTTCGCTTGCCGCTGATGGGCGGCACAGCGGCCCCCTGCCGTCAACTCGGGGCATCCGGGTATCGGGCAGGGGGTACGGGGCTTACGCGGCATGGGGGCCATTCGGCGGGAGCACCGGGGGGTTAATCGGAGTTCCGTCCGGGTGGCGGGGTGTGAGGTCGATAGCCGTGAGCCGGCCAGCGTGCCGCATCCGGTGAACTCCCCTCGGCATTACGGTCTCTGCGTCCGTTGCCGTATCAGCCCATGCGGGCCGTCCCTGGTTGTCACGGGGGAAGTACGGGTAATCGCCGTCCGGTCCGGGGTCGAGTGCGTCTGTAGCCATTTCTAGTCCTTCCCCGAAACGTGTTCCTCGCGTGCCTGGGTCAGTTCCTCGGCGAACTGCGCACCAAGTTCGGCCGCCTGCTTCTCGACCGCCCGCTGAATCTCGTCCAGGATCTGCACGTCGTACCAGCGCTGTTCGGGAACCGTGTTCGGCTCGCCGATAGACCGCTGCGCCCGCTGCGCTTCGGTCAGCACGTGTCCACGCCGGTATCGAGCCGCGCGGAACTCCACGTACGCGGCAAACCACGGCTCGGCTGACAGAGCCTCTATGAACCGTTCCTGAGCGTCGTCACTGGAATGCGCTGCTTCCTCGGCGCGGGTCTGCCAGGTGTCGGCGAACTCGCGGTCATAGACTGCCCCGCGCTCGGCCCTGCGGGCTGCTTCGGCTTCCTGGGCTGCTTCCAGCTCGGCCTGTGCGTCGGCGAGTGGGGTGGACAATTTTTCCGCCTGTGCCTGGAGCTTGGCAACGCGCTCCGCAGCCTTCTGGATTTCATTGGCGGTCATATCAGTTGGCACCCTTCGTCACGTCGCGGCCGTGTTCGGCTGCAATCTTCTTGTCGTTCTCGTAGTAGCCAAGGCTCATCCGAATGGATGTGCCGAGCGTTTCGAAGATTTCGGGGCGCGAGTCGCGCAGTGCGGCGAGTTCTTCCATGCGCTCGTCCCACTTGAATGCGTCGGCGCGGCTCTGCCCCTTGTCGCGCTTTCCATCCAGGAATTCGGCGCGACTGAGATATTCGTTCATGGTTGCTTCCTTGTTTCTGTGTTCGGGCATGAAAAAGCCCCTGCGTGGATCACGTCAGGGGAGGAACAGGGTGCAGGTTTTCCTGATGTGCTAGGCGGCGTCAGTACGCGGAGCCTTGATCAGCCCACGCGCAGCCATTTGCGTGGCCTGGTAGATATCCGTGCGGCAATCCGCCGAGCAGTACAGCGGACGACGACCACGGCCCACGTAGTGCAGTTCGTTGGAACAGTTCGGGTGAGCGCATGTACCGGGCCCCGCGTTCTCGGCTCGCTGCCGCGCATCGGCCACGAGAGCGAGCGTCGTACGCGCGGCGGCCTGGTCGCCGTTCAGGGCATCCCGTGCGGCGCTCTCAGCGCGTCGCAGGAGCGCACAGACCTCTATGTGTCGTGTGGTGTCCATCGTTCCTCACTGGTGCAGGGAGAGGGGCGTACAAGCCCGCTCGGTGGTTGGGGAGAGCGGAGGATGCCCGCGCTCCCGGCGTCGGCGGTTCCCGACCTTGGGCCGCTTCCTGGCTCATAGTCGGTAGGGACCGAGGGTTGCCCGTAAAACCATTCAGGTCAGACGATTCGGACACCAAGTGTGATGCAGGCAACATTTCAATGCTTCGGAACCGTTGGTGCGGACCGGCTGGAAGACGGGGAGCGGCAGAGGGGGTGTTGAGGGTGACGGCAGAGACCCCGATCTCCCTTCTCTCTGGGTTTTTCTTGGCTTCCCCAAAAACAGTCGAAGTTCGACACCCTCAACACCTTTTCGCCTCTCGCTGTCCAGCGGTCCCGCTGAAGATGAGCCGACGGGCGGCCTCATGCACCAGCGGTCGGGCAGGGAAGGTCTGCCCCAGCGCCACATTCTTTGTGGAGAGCAACAGGATCTCGGCAGCGATGACGGTATGACGCTTCGGATGCCGTTTTCGTTTTCCCCTAGGTTTTCTTAGCGCATCCGAAAAGACAGGTAGAACCGTCATACCGTCATGGCACCCCCGCTGGTCGGTGAAGCCTCGTACGTCCGTCTGCGGGCACGTCAGAGCCCCGGCGGCAGGAGGGCCGTCCGGGGCTCGTGAGGGACGTAGAGGGCGCGTGGTGCTATGCGGCGACCAGTTCGCGGACAGGATCGGCCATGCGCACGTTTGCCCCCGAGGTCGGGGCGTCTCCGCGCTGTTCGGCTTCCGCATCCGCAGCGATCACGGCCACGGCTTCCGTTGCGGGGTTCAGCTCTCCGCGCATGTGGAAGTCCACGCGGGAGGTGTCCAGCGTCCGCCACCCGCCACGGGTACCGCGCCGTACGTCCAGCCGGACCCCCGCTTCAATGAGCATGGCTCGCCGGCTCGCGGTGTCTGCGGCTGCCCACTCGTCCACGAACGTGCGGCCCGTGGGGGTCACGATGCGCTGTGCGTCGCGCTTTTCGCGGGTCTCCAGGTCGGCTATGCGCGCGTCCAACGCGTCCGCCCGTTCCTGCCACGCAGCGGCAGCGTGCTTGGACTTCTGCCGCCCCCGCTGTTCCTGGTGCTCGTTGAACTCGGCAAGGGTGGACCGTAGTTCGGGCTCGGGATCGTATCCGGGGATCTCGACTACGTGTGTCGTCTGGACGCTGCCGACCAACCGCAGGAACTCGGCTTCAACGTATCCGTCTGCCCAGTCGCCCCGGATGTGCGCGGACTTCTCGCACTTGAACCCGCGTGAGTAGGGGTTGCACTTGTACGTGGGGCGTTGGTTCTTCTTGGACTCTTGCTTGTTCAGGTACATGCGGCCCCCGCACGCGTCGCAGTGGATGACTCGCAACAGCAGTGCGTCCGTGTCGACGCGTTCGCGGTTGTCGATGCTGCGGGAGTCCAGTACCGCGCCGATGCGGTCGAACTCTTCGCGGGTCATGATCGGCTGTGTGGTGGCCATGACGGGGTTGCCCTCGGTGTCCCGGACGGGCTTGCCCCGGTGCATCTTCCAGCCGAGCAGCGTTTCGCTACGGAGCATCCGAGTAAGGACGGTCGGGTTCCACAGGAACGCGTCCTTAACGAGCCCCTTGACTCCGCCGGTCTTGCCGCCGGTCTTCCGACCCTTCTTCACGGCCCAGTGATCGCGGGGGCTCGGGACGCTGTCAGCGTTGAGTCCCACGGTGATAGCCGAGACCGTCTTGCCGTCCAACAGTTCCCGGACGATGCGCTCAATGACCGTCACGGCGTCCGGGTCGGGTACGAGCGTCCAACCGGCCCCGCCGTGTTCCTTGGGCATGGGGGCAGGCATGTAGCCGTACGGGGGACGTGCACCGCGCCACCGGAGCGGCATCCGGCGGATGGCTGCCATGGCACCCATGACGCGGTCTTTGATGCTCTGCGCTTCCACCTGTGCGGCGAAGGCGAGCATCATCATTTGGAACTCGGCCATGGGGTCCATGGGGTTCCGGAAGTCAAAGACGAGCTTGCCCCCGCCGATGCCCTCGGCAAAGATCAACATCTTGCGGTGCTCGCGCGCCCACTTGGCGAGGTCGTGCATGTCGGTCATGGACCGGATGGCACGGTCAAAGCGCCACCACACAAGCGCGTCGTACTCACCGGGACGGGCGAGCCACGAGCCGAGTGCGGGACGGTCGAACGGGGCAACCTTGGACGCGGACACGTCCAGGTCCACGGCTTCGCGGAGCGCGCCACCCTCGCCGAAGCTCACCCCGAGTTCGGCAGCAATCTTGTCGTCGGCTTCGCGCTGCCGCTCGGGGCTGGTGGTCTCGTCGGTGAGGACGGACAGGCGCACGCACCGCACACCCCGCAGGGTCTCGGCGAACACCGTCCCGGCTACGGGGTTGCGGGTAGTGGTCATGCCTTCTGTGGGGACCAGCGCTTTCCCACTGTCACTACCGGGCTTGACCAGGACCGATGCCACCATGCCGCACACTCCAGAACCTCTAGTTCTGAGTGTTGGGAGACCCGGAGGGCAACGAGTTCTGCGTCCTTGGCCGGGGCTGAAGCGCAACCCCGCTGCTCCCTCGGTACGTACCCGCCCCGGCGAAATACCACCGCCCCCGGCGCTGTGCGGCGCCGGGGGCGGGGCTTCGTTCCCGAAGAAGGCGAAGAAGGGGACGGGTCAGCGCAGTTGCTCGTACGCGGGCAGCGTCAGGAAGTCCGCGTAGTCCTGGTCCAGGGAGACCTGGAGCAGGAGGTCGTGGGCCTGCTGCCACCTGCCGGCGGTGAAGGCCTCCTCGCCGATCTCCTCGCGGATCGCGGCCAGTTCCTCGGCGGCGACCCTGCGGGCCAGGTCCGCCGTGGCGTGTTCGCCGTTCTCGAAGACCACGTCCGCGTTGATCCACTGCCAGATCTGCGAGCGGGAGATCTCGGCGGTGGCCGCGTCCTCCATCAGGTTGAAGATGGCGACCGCGCCCAGGCCGCGCAGCCAGGCCTCGATGTAGCGGATGCCGACCGCGACGGCGTTGCGCAGGCCGTCGTAGGTGGGGCCGGCGTCGAGGGTGTCGATGGCGATCAGGTCGCCCGGAGCCACCGAGACGTCCTCGCGCAGCCGGTCCTTCTGGTTGGGCTTCTCGCCGAGGACCGCGTCGAAGGAGGCCAGGGCGATCGGGACCAGGTCGGGGTGGGCGACCCAGGAGCCGTCGAAGCCGTCGTGCGCCTCGCGGTCCTTGTCCGCCTTGACCTTCTCGAAGGCCACCTTGTTGACCTCGGCGTCGCGGCGCGAGGGGATGAAGGCCGCCATGCCGCCGATCGCGTGCGCGCCGCGCTTGTGGCAGGTGCGGACCAGGAGTTCGGTGTACGCCCGCATGAACGGGGCGGTCATCGTCACCGCGTTGCGGTCCGGCAGGACGAACTTGGCGCCGCCGTCACGGAAGTTCTTGACGATGGAGAAGAGGTAGTCCCAGCGGCCGGCGTTCAGCCCGGAGGCGTGGTCGCGCAGCTCGTGGAGGATCTCCTCCATCTCGTACGCGGCGGTGATCGTCTCGATCAGCACCGTCGCCCGCACGGTGCCCTGCGGGATGCCGACGTAGTCCTGGGCGAAGACGAAGATGTCGTTCCAGAGGCGGGCCTCCAGGTGCGACTCCGTCTTCGGCAGGTAGAAGTACGGGCCCTTGCCCAGGTCGATCAGGCGCTGGGCGTTGTGGAAGAAGTAGAGGCCGAAGTCGACCAGGGCGCCGGGCACGGAGACGCCGTCCAGCTGGAGGTGGCGCTCCTCCAGGTGCCAGCCGCGCGGGCGCATGACGACCGTGGCGAGTTCGCCGGCGGACTTCAGCGCGTACGACTTGCCCGACTTCGGGTCGGTGAAGTCGATGCGGCGTTCGTAGGCGTCGGTCAGATTGAGCTGGCCGAGGACGACGTTCTCCCAGGTGGGGGCGGACGCGTCCTCGAAGTCGGCGAGCCAGACCTTCGCGCCCGAGTTCAGGGCGTTGATGGTCATCTTGCGGTCGGTCGGACCGGTGATCTCCACCCGGCGGTCGTTCAGCGCGGCCGGCGCCGGTGCGACCTTCCAGGAGTCGTCCGCGCGGATCGCCGCCGTCTCGGGCAGGAAGTCCAGCGTGGAGGTGCGGGCGATCTCGGCGCGGCGCTCACCGCGCCGGGCGAGCAGCTCATTGCGGCGCGGGGTGAACCGGCGGTGCAGTTCGGCCACGAACGCGAGGGCCGCGTCGGTCAGGACCTCTTCCTGCCGGGGCAGGGGCTCGGCATCGACGATGGCCAGCGTGGACGGCGCTGGTGCGGACATGAGCTGTCACTCCTTCAGCGGGCGGCGGCGTCTCATGGCCGCCGGGTCGCCTGAGACGGCACGGCGTGCCATGGCTCCGAGATACGGCCGTGGGTGCCGTCTGAGGTTCAGAGGGCTTCTGACCAGTGGATAGTAGTTTCCTCATGGTGGAAGTTCAATGGTTTGTTGATGTCGAGATTCTCCGGGTCGACAGAAATGGGCCGATGGCGGCGCAGCGTGCCGGTGCGGCCACGGACCGCTTCCGGCGACCGGCTCCGTCCGGTCACTCCAGATGCTTCAGATCCTGCGAGGTGTCGATGTCGTACGCCTCCGCCACATCCGAACACTCCACGAGCGTGATCGCATCGCGGTGCTCCCGCAGATACGCCCGCGCGCCCCGGTCACCCACCGCCCCCGCGCCGATGTCCGTGAACCGGTCCGCCCCGAACAGCACCGGATGGCCCCGCTCCCCGCCGTACGAGGCCGCCGCCAGACTCGCCCGCGAGCGGTACGCGAGACGCACCCGCGCCACCGCCTCCGCCCCGATCCCCGGCTGATCGACCAGGAGGACGAGTGCCGCATCCGCGTCCGACGCGCCCAGGGCGGCCAGACCCAGGCGGAGCGAGGAGCCCATGCCCTCCTCCCAGCCCGGGTTCACCGTCACCGCGCAGCCCGTGAGATCCGCGCGGGCCCGCACCTCGTCGGCCGCCGCGCCCAGCACCACGTGCAGCGGGCCGCAGCCGCCGTCGCGCAGGGAGCGCACCGCGTGTTCGATCAGCGGGCGGCCCCGGTGCTCCAGCAGTGCCTTGGGGCGGCCGCCGAGCCGACGGCCCCCTCCGGCGGCCAGCAGCACCCCCGCGACCTTGGGGTTCTTCGCGGCGGTAGCGATGCCCGCAGCCGTGCCCGTAGTCGTGTGCGGGGCCGCGCCTGTAGTCGTGTCCTTGATCATGGGGTCTGGATACCACTGAGTCCTTCGCACACGCGACACGTATGTCACCCTCAGGGGTAGCCCTGATTTCATTCCGTGGGCTGGCGCGTACTGCCTGTCATGGCGTTAACTTGCGGGCGAACCCAGGGACTTGGCCGCAGCCCGGCGGGGGGCACCGGCACAGGGATGTGCGAGGGGGAGTGCTGTGTTACGAAGCGTGGGGCAGAAGCGCCTGACCGGCAGCAATGAGGACCCGAGGGTGGCCGAACTGCGGGTGGCCGTCTCCCGGCTCCGCAGGGAACTGGCCGGGCTCCGGGCCGAATTCCCGGACCGGTCGGTCGCCGAGGACGAGCTGGCGGCCCTGGACGCGATGGCTGTCAGCGGTGTGCCGGAGATTCCCCGGATGCGTCGTTCCCTGCTGCTGATCGCGGGGGCGATCGGCTCGTTGAGCGCGGTGGCCGCCGCCCTGCGCGAGGTGCGCAACGCGGTCGACCTCTTCGGAGAACCCCCGCGCGGGTGACACCACGCACCCGGCCCGTCAGCGGCGGATGAGCCTGCGGGCCGTGGCCGCCGCGACCGCCGACGTACGGGAGTCCACGCCCAGCTTGGCGTAGATGTGCACCAGGTGGGACTTCACCGTGGCCTGGCTCAGGAACAGCCGCTTGCTGATCTGCAGGTTCGACAGGCCCTCCCCGACCAGCTGGAGCACCTCCAGCTCCCGCCGGGTCAGCGCCTCGGCCGGAGTGCGCATCCGGTCCATCAGCCGGTGTGCCACCGAGGGCGCCAGCGCCGAGCGGCCCGCCGCCGCCGTGCGCACCGCGGCGGCCAGCTCCTGCGGCGGTGCGTCCTTCAGCAGGTAGCCGCTCGCCCCGGCCTCGACCGCCGCCAGGATGTCCGCGTCGGAGTCGTAGGTGGTGAGGATCAGGACCCGGGGGCCGTCCGCTGCGGCGGTGATCGTCGCCGTGGCCTGTGAGCCGTGCAGGCCCGCACCGAACTGGAGGTCCATCAGGACCACGTCGAAGCCCCCCGCCGACGCCAGGGCGACGGCCTCCTCGGCGGTGGCGGCCTCACCGGCGACCCGGAAGTCCGGCTCGGTGTCCAGGACCGCGCGCAGCCCCGCCCGGACGACCGGGTGGTCGTCCGCGAGCAGCAGCCGGATCGGGTCCCCGCTCACGCTCATGCGGCACGCTCCGCTTCCGTGACGGGCATCGGCAGGGTGACCGCCACCGCCGTGCCCTGGCCGGGCGCCGACTCCACGCTCAGCGCACCGCCGAGCGATCCCGCCCGCGCCCGCATCGCCGGCAGCCCGAAGCCGCCGTCGCCGCGGTCGTGGACCGGCGCCCCCGACGGGTCGAAGCCCCGCCCGTCGTCCACCACGTCCAGCGCCACCGAGGTGCCCATGAAGCTCAGGGTGATCTCCGCCCGCCCGGCCCGCGCATGGCGCACCGTGTTGGCCAGCGCCGACTGCGCGGTCCGCAGCAGCGCCACCTCGTACGGCGTCGGCAGCTCCACCGGGGTGCCGCTGACCGCGAACCGTACGGTCAGGTCCGGTGCGCTCGTACGGACGCAGAGCCGCTTCAGCGCGGCGGCCAGCGAACCGTGCTCCAGGTCCGGCGGCGTCAGCGCGCGCACGAAGGAACGGGCCTCGGCGAGATTCGCCTGCGCGGCCTCGCGGGCGGCCCGCACATGCGCGGCGGCCGGCGCGTCCTCGGGCAGCGAGCGCTCGGCGGCGCGCAGCAGCAGCTGGATGCTGGACAGGCCCTGGGCCAGCGTGTCGTGGATCTCCCGGGCGAGGCGTTCGCGCTCGGCGAGGGTCCCGGCGGTGCGTTCCGCCTCGGCCAGGTCCGCGCGGGTGGCGACCAGCTCCACGATCAGCTCGCGCCGCCGTTCGCTCTCCCGGAACAGGGCGTCGTACCCGAGGACGGTGGCGACGGCGACCGCCGCGCCGATCAGCGGCCCGATGAAGGCGCCGGGCGCGATCTCCTGCCGGTGCACGACGAAGCCGGTGATCGCGGCGGCCGCGGTGACCACGACGGAGGGCAGCGCCCAGCGCATCGGCAGGATGTGGAGCTGGAGGAAGTAGAGCGGGAAGGCCACCCACAGGGCGTCCGGCGACAGCACCAGCAGCGCGGCCCACAGGGCGCCGAGACCCGCCAGCCACACCGCCGCCGCCCGGTTTCCGGGCTGTACGCGCGGGGCGAGCGCCCCCGCCGCGTACAGCGCAGCCATCAGCGCCGCCACCACCACGACCGCCGCCGGGTGCCGCGTGTCCTCGCTCACCGCGCGGACCACCACCAGGGCCAGCAGCCCCGCCAGCAGCGCGTGCAGACAGAGCCGCAGGGCTGCCGTGACGTGGGTGTGCGAACGCGGATCCATGGTCCGTCCAGCGTAGCCGCGGCCTTCCCGGGTCCGGTCAACCGAAAGGTTGATCCCGGGCCCGTCCGCCGCGCGATGTTTTCCCGTCCGCGCCGGACGACGCTGTAGCCATGTTCGTCGCATGGAGAGACCTCCGTTTCGCCAAGGGCCGGTTCGCGCTCATGGGCTCGGTCGTGGTGCTGATCACGCTGCTGGTGGGCCTGCTGTCCGGCCTGACCGCCGGTCTGGCCCGGGAGAACACGTCCGCCGTCATCGGTCTCGACGCCGACCACCTGGCCTTCTCCGCGCCCCCCGGCGGGCGGGCGGAGTCGTTCACCGACTCGACCGTCCGGGAGGACGACTGGCGGGCCTGGGCCGGACGGCCCGGGGTCGAGGCCGCCCAGCCGGTCGGCATCCGCACCCTGAACGCCACCGCCGCCGGTGAGCGGACCGCCGCCGTGTCGGCCTTCGGCGTCGAACCGGACGGCACCCTCGGGCCGGAAGGGCTCGGCCCGGGGCGGGTCGTGCTCTCCGTGAAGGCGGCCGAGGAGCTCGACGTCACGGCGGGCGACCGGATCGCGCTCGGCCGGACCGACCGTGAGGTCGCCGCCGTCGCCACGGACGCCTCCTACAGCCACACTCCCGTCGTCTGGACCACCCTCGACGACTGGCAGCGGATCGGCCACGACGGCGCCGGACCCGCCGAACAGGCGACCGTGATCGCCCTGACCACCACGGACAGCGTCGACCTGAAAGCGGGGGACGAGGCGGCGGGCACCAGCACGCTCGCCCTCGACGACTCCCTCACCGCCATCGGCTCCTACCGGGCGGAGAACGGGTCGCTGCAACTGATGCGCGGCTTCCTCTTCGCCATCTCCGCCCTCGTCATCGGCGCGTTCTTCACTGTCTGGACGATCCAGCGCAGCGGCGACATCGCCGTACTGAAGGCGCTCGGCGCGTCGACCCCCTACCTCCTGCGTGACGCACTGGGGCAGGCCGTGGTGATGCTCGCCCTCGGTACGGGCCTGGGCACCGCCCTCGCCGCCGGGGCCGGAGCCCTGATCGGCGGTGGAGCCGTGCCGTTCGTCCTGGACGCGGCGACCGTCCTCGTCCCGGCCGCCGTCATGATCGCCCTCGGCGCGCTCGGGGCCGCCCTGTCCATCCGGCGGATCACCGCCGTCGACCCGCTCACCGCACTCGGGAGTGCCCGATGACGCTCACCCTGACCGACGTCACCCTCACCTACCCGGACGGCGAGGGGCGGCTCACCGCCCTGGACCGGGTCTCGCTGGACGTGCCCCCGGGCACGCTCACCGCCGTCGTCGGGCCGTCCGGCTCGGGCAAGTCCAGCCTGCTCGCGGCCGCCGCCACCCTGGTCACCCCGGACTCCGGCGAGGTCGTCGTGGCCGGGACGCCGACCGCCGGCCTCGGCCGGGCCGGGCGGGCGGCCCTGCGCCGGGAGCGCGTCGGCATCGTCTTCCAGCAGCCCAGTCTGCTGCCCTCGCTGACCGCCGCCGAACAGCTCCAGGTGATGCGCCACCTGTCCGGGGGGCCCGCCCGCAGCGCCCGTCGCCGGGCCCTGGAGCTGCTGGACGCGGTCGGTCTCGCCGACCACGCGCACCGGCGGCCGCACCAGCTGTCGGGCGGTCAGCGCCAGCGGATCAACATCGCGCGAGCTCTGATGAACGAGCCGGCGGTGCTGCTCGTCGACGAGCCGACCAGCGCGCTCGACCACGAGCGCGGCGCGGCCGTGCTCGACCTGCTGGTCACCCTGACCCGGGAGCGCGCCACCGCCACGGTGCTGGTCACGCACGACCGGGCACACCTGGACCGGATGGACCGCACGGTGACGATGGACGACGGTCGGCTGACGGCCCATGCTCAGCCCCATGCCCCGGCCCAGGCTCCGGTCCGGGGCTGAGGCGAGGCGGGCCCGGTATCCCGGCCCCGGCCCCGCCGTCTCCGGGTCAGCCGCCGTTGGTGCCGCTGCTCGCCAGGGCTTCGGACAGCTCGCCCGCGACCTGCTGGAGAATCGGCACGATCCGCTCCGTGGCCGCCTCCGTGACACGTCCCGCCGGGCCCGAGATGGAGATCGCGGCGGAGGTGGGGGAGTTCGGCACGGAGACCGCGAGGCACCGCACCCCGATCTCCTGCTCGTTGTCGTCCACCGCGTAACCGGCGCGGCGCACCAGCTCCAGGGCGTCGAGGAAGCCCTCCGGAGTGGTGATCGTCTTCTCCGTGGCGGCCGGCATGCCGGTACGGGCCAGGAGCGCGCGGACCTCGTCGGCGGGGGTGTGCGCGAGGAGCGCCTTGCCCACGCCGGTGGAGTGGGGCAGGACCCGGCGGCCGACCTCGGTGAACATCCGCATGGAGTGCTTGGACGGCACCTGGGCGACGTACACGATCTCGTCCCCGTCCAGCAGCGCCATGTTCGCCGTCTCGCCGGTCTCCTCGACCAGCCGGCTGAGGTAGGGGCGGGCCCAGGTGCCCAGCAGCCGGGAGGCGGACTCGCCGAGCCGGATCAGGCGGGGGCCGAGCGCGTAGCGGCGGTTGGGCTGCTGGCGTACGTATCCGCAGACGACCAGGGTGCGCATCAGCCGGTGGATGGTCGGCAGGGGCAGACCGCTGCTCGCGGACAGCTCGCTCAGCCCGACCTCGCCCCCGGCGTCGGCCATCCGCTCCAGCAGATCGAAGGCGCGCTCAAGGGACTGCACCCCACCGCTGGAACCGGAGGGCTTGGAGTCGGCTGTGCTGGCGTGGGACGGCGGCACGTCAACGGTCCTTTCGAAGCGGAAGGCAAGGCAGCAGCCTACCGGGCGGCTCCCGGGCGGCCCACAGCTCCCCGGTCGGTGTCCGTGCCGGTCAGGGCCTGTTTTGTCCGGGTGCCGCCGGTCGGTGCGGACGGCTCGGCACCGCCTCTCCTGGCCCATGCTACGTTCCGCAGTTCGAAATATGACTTTTACTTTGTGGAAACCTCCAGTCGGGCGGCCGGGGTGGCCCGGCGCGTCCCCGTGGCGGAGGGTGGGGTCTTGACGGGGGCGGTTCCCGAGTGAAGACTCCACCAAAGCTTCAACAGTTCGTTGAATTCCTGGAGTGAAGGAGCACAGGTGTCCGGTCCGGACGTGAACCTGATACTGCGCTCGACGCGCGTCGTGACCCCCGAGGGGACCCGCCCGGCGGCGGTCGCCGTCGCGGGCGGGACGATCGACGCGGTCCTGCCGTACGACACCGGGGTGCCCGCGGGCGCCCGCACGGAGGACTTCGGCGACGACGTCCTGCTGCCCGGCCTGGTCGACACCCACGTCCATGTGAACGACCCCGGCCGCACCGAGTGGGAGGGCTTCTGGACCGCCACCCGCGCGGCCGCCGCGGGCGGCATCACCACGCTCCTGGACATGCCCCTCAACTCCCTCCCGCCGACCACCACCGTCGAGCACCTGCGGATCAAGCAGCAGGTCGCGTCCCCCAAGGCGCACGTCGACACCGGCTTCTGGGGCGGTGCGATCCCGTCCAACGTCAAGGACCTGCGCCCGCTGTACGAGGCCGGGGTCTTCGGCTTCAAGTGCTTCCTTTCGCCCTCCGGTGTCGAGGAGTTCCCGGAGCTGGACCAGGAGCAGCTGGCCCGCTCGATGGCGGAGACCGCCGGATTCGGCGGACTGCTCATCGTGCACGCCGAGGACCCGCACCACCTGGCCGAGGCCCCGCAGCGCCCCGGACCCGCCTACGCGGACTTCCTCGCCTCCCGCCCGCGCGACGCCGAGAACACCGCGATCGAAGGGCTCATCGCCCACGCCAAGCGGTTGAACGCCCGCGTCCACGTCCTGCACCTCTCCTCCAGCGACGCCCTGCCGCTGATCGCCGCCGCCAAGCGCGAGGGCGTCCGCGTCACCGTCGAGTCCTGCCCGCACTTCCTCACCCTCACCGCCGAGGAAGTCCCGGACGGGGCCACCGAGTTCAAGTGCTGCCCGCCGATCCGCGAGGCAGCCAACCAGGACGCGCTGTGGGCCGGGCTCGCCGACGGCACCATCGACTGCATCGTCAGCGACCACTCCCCGTGCACCACGGACCTCAAGACCCCGGACTTCGCCTCCGCCTGGGGCGGTATCTCCTCCCTCCAGCTCGGCCTGCCCGCCATCTGGACCGAGGCCCGCAGGCGCGGCCACTCCCTCGACGACGTCGCCCGCTGGATGTCCGCCGCCCCCGCCGCGCTGGCCGGGCTGACCCGCAAGGGCGCCATCGAGGCCGGGCGCGACGCCGACTTCGCGGTCCTCGCCCCCGAGGCGACCTTCACCGTCGACCCCGCCGAACTCTTCCACCGCAACCAGGTCACCGCCTACGCCGGGAAGACCCTGCACGGCGTGGTCCGCTCCAGCTGGCTGCGCGGTGTCCGCATCGCCTCCGACGGCGTCCTCGCCGAACCCGCCGGCCGCCTCCTCGAACGCGACCACTGACCTGGCCCGCCGGCCGCCTCCTCGAACGCGACCACTGACCTGGCCCGCCGGCCGCCTACTCGAACGCGACCACTGACCGTGCCCACCGGTCCACTCCGCGAACGCGACCACTGACCGTGCCCGAAAGGAACTCCTGACCATGACGGACGCCGCGATACCGCGCTTCACCGGCGACGCGAGCCCCTACGCGGGCGGCGACCCGTACGCCGACCACCGCACCGCCGACTTCCCCTTCACCCACCTCGTCGACCTGGCCGACCGCCGCCTCGGGGCGGGGGTCATCGCCGCCAACGACGAGTTCTTCGCCGAGCGTGAGAACCTGCTGAAGCCCGAGCCCGCCGTCTTCGACCCGGAGCACTTCGGGCACAAGGGCAAGATCATGGACGGCTGGGAGACCCGGCGCCGACGTGGGGTCGGCGCAGCCGAACCGCACCCCACCGCCGCCGACCACGACTGGGCCCTCGTCCGCCTCGGCGCGCCCGGCGTCATCCGGGGCATCGTCCTGGACACCGCCCACTTCCGCGGCAACTACCCGCAGGCGGTCTCCGTCGAGGCGGTGTCCCTGCCCGGCGCCCCGTCGCCCGAGGACCTCCTCGCCCCCGACGTGAAGTGGACGACGCTCGTCCCCCGTACGGCGGTCGGCGGCCACGCGGCCAACGGCTTCGCCGTCGACGCCGAGCAGCGCTTCACCCACCTGCGGGTCAACCAGCACCCGGACGGCGGGATCGCCCGGCTGCGCGTGTACGGAGAGGTCGCCCCCGACCCCGCCTGGCTCGGCGCGCTCGGTACGTTCGACCTCGCCGCCCTGGAGAACGGCGGCCAGGTCGAGGACGCCTCCGACCGTTTCTACTCCCCGGCCACCAACACCATCCAGCCGGGCCGCTCACGCAAGATGGACGACGGCTGGGAGACCCGCCGCCGGCGCGACCGGGGCAACGACTGGATCCGCTACCGCCTCGCCGCGCGGTCCGGGATCCGGGCCGTCGAGATCGACACCGCCTGCCTCAAGGGCAACTCCGCGGGCTGGGCGAGCCTTTCGGTACAGGACGGTGAGGGCGGCGACTGGACGGAGATCCTTCCCCGGACCCGCCTCCAGCCCGACACCAACCACCGCTTCGTCCTGGACGGGACCGTCCGGGCCACCCATGTGCGGATCGACATCTTCCCGGACGGCGGCATCTCCCGGCTCCGGCTGTTCGGATCGCTCACCGACGAGGGCGCCGCCACCCTGGCGGCCCGTCACCGCGAGCTCGGCGGCTGATCACGAAGGCGGTCGGGGCCGGACGCACCGCGGTCGCAGGGGGAGCGCGGTGTGCCCGGTCGGTCCGGTTACATGAGGGTGTGTCACCCTGGTCGGGGTGTGGCGAGCAGGCTGGGGCCGCCGCACCTTCGGACGTCCTCGACCAGGAGCTCTCATGATTTTCATCGCCGTCAAGTTCACCGCCCTCGACCCCGACGCATGGCTCACCCGGCTGGACGCCTTCACCGTCGCCACCCGCAACGAGCCCGGCAACCTCTTCTTCGACTGGTCGCGCAGTGTGGAGAACCCCAGCGAGTTCGTCCTGCTGGAGGCCTTCGCCGACGCGGCGGCGGGCGAGGCGCACGTGAACTCCGACCACTTCAAGGCAGCCATCGAGACCATGTCGGAACTGGTGGCCGAGGTCCCCGAGATCATCAACGTCGAGGTGGAGGGCACCGGCTGGTCCCGGATGGCGGAGGTCACCCCGCGCAACCGCTGACCGGGAAGTCCCGCTGCGGGACGGCCCTTGGGGTCGGTCGTCACCTTCCCGGCTGCCGGGCGACGGCGGGCAGCCGGGAAGGTGACGACCGGCCCTAGAACTCCTCGTGGGACTCCGGGGCGCCGCCGAACCGCCGCTGCCGCCCGGACGCGATCGTCGTCAGCTCCTGCGCCGTCAGCTCGAACCCGAACAGATCGAGGTTCTCGCGCTGCCGGCCCGGGTCCGCCGACTTCGGGATCGGCACCGCGCCCAGCTGGGTGTGCCAGCGCAGCACCACCTGACCGGGGCTCACCCCGTGGTCCTGAGCGATCGCCACGGTCGAGGGATCCTCCGGCACCTCGCGGCCACGGGCCAGCGGGCTCCAGCTCTCCGTGACGATGCCCTTCGCCGCGTGCACCGCCCGCAGCTCCTCCTGCGGGAGCAGCGGATGCATCTCGATCTGGTTCACCGAGGGCAGTACGCCCGTCTCCCGCTCCAGCCGCTCCAGGTGCGAGGCGGTGAAGTTGGAGACGCCGATCGAGCGGACCAGACCGTCCTCGCGGAGCCGGATCATCGCCTTCCAGGTGTCCACGTACTTGTCGACGCGGGGGAGCGGCCAGTGGATCAGGTAGAGGTCGACGTACTCGACGCCCAGGCGGGCCCGTGACTCCTCGAACGAGGCGAGCGTGTCCTCGTACCCGTGATGCCGTCCGGGCACCTTCGTGGTGACGAGGACCTCCTCGCGGGGAACGCCGCTGCGGGCGATGCCCCGGCCGGTGCCGGTCTCGTTGCCGTAGGTGAAGGCCGTGTCGACCAGCCGGTAGCCGAGTTCCAGGGCCCCGGCGACGGCCTCCTCGGCAGCCGAATCGTCCAGCGGGTAGGTGCCGAGCCCCATCGCGGGGAGCCGAGTGCCGTCGTTGAGCGTGTGAACCGGTGTGCCGGACATGCGCTGGTCCTGTCCTTCCCGTCGCTCCCCCCGTCCCGGCCAGCGTAGGGGCGAGGCCGGTGCGGGGCAGCCGGACGGGTCCGCCGGGGGGACCATGGCGTACAGGTCCGCCGGGGGGACCGTGCCGGGAAGCGTCCCTACGCCGGCCGGTCGGGCACGCCCGGTGGCGGCGGCCGCTCAGGCCGCGTGGCCGCCGTCCACGACGATCTCGGTGCCGGTGACGAAGCCCGCATCGGCGCTCGCGAGGTACGCGACGAGCGAGGCGATCTCCTCCGCCGTACCGAAGCGGCCCAGGGCGTTAGCCGCGCGCTGGCCCTCGGCGAACGGCCCGTCGGCCGGGTTGAGATCGGTGTCCACGGCCCCGGGCTGGATCAGGTTCACCGTGATGCCGCGCGGCCCCAGCTCCCGGGCGAGCGGCTTGGTCAGCCCGACCAGGGCGGACTTGCTGAGTCCGTAGAGGGCGGAACCCGGCCCGCCCACGTACCGGCTCAGGGCGCTGCCCACGGAGACGATGCGGCCACCGTCGGCCAGCCGCTCCGCCGCCGCCCGGCAGGCGAGGAAGACCGCCCGCACGTTCACCGCCAGTGTCCGGTCCACCTCCGGCCCGGTGAGCCCGGAGATCGGGCCGAGGACGCCGATGCCCGCGTTGTTGACCAGGATGTCGAGCCGGCCGAGCGCCTCCGCCGCCCGGTGCACGGCGTCGGCGGCCGCGTCGGCGTCCGCCGCGTCGCAGCGCAGGGCGACGCCCCGGCGGCCGAAGCCCTCGATCTTCGCGACGACCGCACGGGCCGCCGCCTCGTCCCGTACATAGGTGACAGCGACGTCCGCGCCGTCCTGGGCGAGCCGCAGCGCGGTCGCGGCGCCGATGCCCCGGCTGCCCCCGGTGACCAGGGCGGCCCGGGGCGGAAGGCCGGTGGGAACGAGGGTGGGAGCGGTGGTGGAAAGGGTGCTGGACATGGCCGGTTCCTCGCTGATCGGGGATGCCGTCGCTCCGACGACATCCCCCAGCAAACGCCCGCCGGGGCCCGCGTACCGGCGGGTATCGGACACCTACGGCGGCCGGGGTCGCACACCGCAGGGACGGCCGCACGGGGCCTGGCGCAGAGGCGGCCGGACGGGACCTGGCGCAAGGCGGTCACCCGGGACCCACCGCAGGAACGGACGGACGGGGCCCACCGCAGGGACGGCCGCCGGCCCGCCTACCGTAAAGGCAGCAGTGAGGGATCCGCAGCCGCCGCCCGCAGGCGGACCAGGATGGCCCGCGCAGCCTTGTCGTAGCCGAGGTTGTTGTTCTGGAGCACCGACTCGGCGTTGGCCAGCTCCAGCAGGGCGATCACCTCGAACGCCAGCTGGCACACGTCGGTGTCCCCGGCCAGCTCCCCGGTGGACCTGGCTTCCTCGATCGTCTCCTCCACGAAGGTGACCCAGCCCGTCTGCGCGGACGCCAGGGCGTCGTGCACCCTGCCGCTGCGGGCGTCGAACTCGGCGGTGGCGGCGTAGAAGAAGCAACCGCCCCGGAACACCCGCTCGCGGGAGTACGCGATCCACGCCTCGCACATCCGCCAGACCCGCCCGATCCCCGGCGGCACCGACCGGGCGGGGCGCAGCACATGGTCGACGTAGATGGCCACCGCCCCCCGCACGGTGGCCAGTTGGAGTCCCTCCTTCGAGCCGAAGAGGGCGAACACCCCGCTCTTGCTCAGCCCCAGCTCGGTGGCCAGCCGCCCCAGCGACAGGCCCTCCAGCCCTTCGACCGAGGCGATCTGCACCGCCCGCCCCAGAATCAGCTGCCGGGTCTGGTTCCCCCGCTCGACCCGTCCGTCCGCTCTTACCGACGCCATGTGACCACTCCGTGTCTCAGAGTTATCGAGGCGTCAGTCTAGGGAGCGGCGGCGTGGCCGACGGACCCTCCGTCGCCCGGCCGAACGGCCCGCGCGTCCCTGACCACGGACGATGCCCGGGAACGATCCGACCGTTGAGACAGGTGTTCCCTTCCCAGGAGCCTGCCGGGTAGCGTGATCATTTCGCGTGCGAGCCAGTGAGGTCTCCACAACACGTTCCGTGGAGATCCAGGAGATCCAGGTGTCCGCTGTCGCCGTGCCCGCCCTCGCGCCCCCGCGCCGCGCCTGGGGCACCGATCTGCCCGTGCTGGCGGTCGCCGTCGTCTGGGGCGCCAGCTACCTCGCGGCCAAGGGCATCACCACGACCCACACCGTGATCGCCGTCCTCGTCCTGCGCTTCGCGATCGTGCTTCCGGTGCTCGTGGTGACCGGATGGCGCAGGCTGCGGGCGCTGACCGGCGCGCAGTGGCGGGGCGCCGGGCTGCTGGGCCTGGTGCTGAGCGGGATCTTCCTGCTGGAGACGTACGGGGTGGTGCACACCTCCGCCACCAACGCCGGGCTGATCATCAGCCTCACCATGATCTTCACACCGCTGGCCGAGGCCGCCGTGACCCGCGTGCGCCCGTCGGCCGGGTTCGTCGCCGCGGCCGGGCTCTCCGTCGCCGGAGTGGTCCTGCTGACCCAGGGCGCCGGGTTCACCAGCCCCTCGACCGGTGATCTGCTGATGCTGCTCGCCGCCCTCGCCCGGACCGTCCACGTGCTGGCGATGGCCCGGATCAAGGCGGTCCAGGGCGCCGACTCGCTCTCCCTGACCACCGTCCAGCTCGGGAGCGCGGTCGCCGTCTTCGTCGTCCTCGCCGCCGTCCCCGGCACCGGCGCCTCGCCGTGGAGCGCGGCGGCGGACTTCGGCGCCCGGGAGTGGGCGGGGCTGGTCTTCCTCTCGGTGTTCTGCACGCTGTTCGCGTTCTTCGTACAGATGTGGTCCGTACGCCGCACCTCGCCGTCCCGGGTCAGCCTGCTGCTCGGTACGGAACCGCTGTGGGCCGCCGCCGTCGGCATCAGCCTCGGCGGGGAACGGCTCGGGCTGCTCGGTGCGGCCGGGGCGGTCCTCGTCCTGGCGGGCACCGCGTGGGGGCGGCGGGGCGCGGACCGGGAGCGTGCCGGAGCGTGAGCCGGGCCCGCCGCTGTCGGGTGGTGGCCGCGTCCGTCAGTACGGGATCCGGAACGTGTCCGTCACGTCTTGATCGCGTCCGCGGCGATCATCACGGCCGCCCCCGTCACGATCAGCACGATGTTGACGAACAGAGCGCGGTCGCTGAGGAAGTCGATGTGCCGCACCACCGTCCACAGCCGGAACCAGCCCGTCCACTCGTACAGCAGCCCGCCCACGCCCTGGATGAAGACGAGGAAGCCGATCGTCTCGACGATTTTCTTCATGGGCCGAGCCTCCCGCCCGACCCGAGCCCGCCGCGTCGGCCATCGGTCCCGTCCGCCGCGACGAAAGTAGCGGATCGTGCGACTTCGGTCGCTGCCTGGCCCCGCGACGCCCCTCAGGGACGGGGCGCTGCGTAACTTTGTCGATATGACGCGCACCGAGTACCGCTGGCTGCTTCCCTCGGCGATGGCCGATCCCGAGCTGCCCGGCGACCGGACCCGGACGCGGCGGACCGTGCGGGACTGGGCCGTCGACATCATGGCCTTCCTCTGCGCCGCGGGCATCGGCCTGCTGGCCCTTGCCACGATCGAGGCCGATGAGACCACGGCGGACGTCGTCGTGTTCGTGGACTCGGTGGTCGGCGCGGCGGCCTGCTGTGCGCTCTGGCTGCGGCGGCGCTGGCCCGTCGGCCTCGCCGTCGCCCTGACCGTCGTGGCCGCCGTCGAACCCGTGGCCGCCGGGGCGCTGCTGGTGGCCCTCTTCAGCCTGGCCGTCCACCGCCCCTTCAAGCCCGTGGCGCTCGTCGGCCTGGGCGCCCTGGCCACCACGCCCGTCCAGCCCGCCCTGCGCCCCGACCCGACGGCCTCCTTCACCGCCTCGGTCCTCTTCGGGATTCTGCTGGTCCTGCTGGTGCTCAGCTGGGGCATGGCCGTACGTTCCCGGCGGCAGCTCGTCCTCACGCTCCGCGAACGGGCCCGCCGCGCCGAGGCCGAGGCGGAGCTGCGCGCCGAACAGGCCCAGCGGCTGGCCCGGGAGGCCATCGCCCGCGAGATGCACGATGTCCTGGCCCACCGGCTGACCCTGCTCAGCGTGCACGCCGGGGCCCTCGAATTCCGGCCCGACGCCCCCGCCGCCGAGGTCGGCAGGGCCGCCGGTGTGATCCGGGACAGCGCCCACGAGGCGCTCCAGGACCTCCGCGAGATCATCGGCGTCCTGCGCGGGCCCGGCGACACCGACGAGGGCCACCGGCCGCAGCCCACCCTCGCCACCCTGGACGCGCTCGTCGCCGAGTCCCGGCTCGCGGGCATGAAGGTCGTCGTCGACAACCGGGTCACCGCCCCCCGGGACGCCCCCGCTGCCACCGGCCGCACGGTCTACCGGATCGTGCAGGAGTGTCTGACCAACGCCCGCAAGCACGCGCCCGGCACCGAGGTCTCCCTCACCGTGACGGGCGGTCCCGGCGAGGGGCTCACCGTCGAGGTGGAGAACCCCGCCCCCACCGAACCCTTCGAACGGGTCCCCGGCTCCGGCCAGGGACTCATCGGCCTCACCGAACGCGCCACCCTCGCCGGCGGCGACCTGGAGCACGGCCCGACGAAGGGCGGCGGCTTCGCGGTCCGGGCCAGGCTGCCGTGGCCCGCAACGTGACGCCTGCGGATGTGGCGGTGCCCGGCGTTACGCCTGCGGGTGCGGGTGCGGGTGCGGGTGCGGGTGCGGGTGCGGTGGCGTCCCGCGACGTGACGCCTGCGGGTGCGTCGGCGGTGTGACGCACGGGGATGTGGCGCATCGCCGTGTTACGCCTACGAGTGTGGCGCATCGCCGGACGACCGCAGCCGCGAAGCATGCCCGGAGCACGCCGGCCACGATGCCTGTCCGGACGACCGCCCTGCGGGGCCCGCGCCCCGGCTGGCTACGGTGGCCGTCATGAACACCCCGGCGTCCCCGACACTCCCGGCGTCACCCACGCCCCCGCCCGGCCGGCCCGTCCGGCTGCTGATCGTCGACGACGACCCGCTGGTCCGGGCCGGACTGACCCTGATGCTCGGCGGCGACGAGGGCATCGACATCGTCGGGGAGGGCGCGGACGGCGCCGAGGCCGAGGAGCTGGCCGAGCGGCTGCGCCCCGACGTCGTCCTGATGGACATCCGGATGCCGGTCATGGACGGACTCACCGCGACCGAGCGACTGCGTCGCCGGCCCGGGGCTCCCGAAGTCGTCGTCCTCACCACCTTCCACGCGGACGAACAGGTACTCCGGGCCATCCGGGCCGGGGCAGCCGGATTCGTCCTGAAAGACACCCCACCGGCCCGGATCCTCGACTCGGTCCGCCGGGTCGCCGCCGGGGACCCGGTGCTCTCTCCGGCCGTCACCCGCCAGTTGATGGCACGCGCCGCAGGCGGCGGACACGACGACAGGGCCGACCGAGCCGACCGAGCACGCAGGCGTTTCGACCAGCTCGCCGAGCGGGAGAAGGAGGTCGCGGTCGCCGTCGGACGCGGCGGATCCAACGCGGAGATCGCAGGCTCCCTCTACCTCAGCGTCGCGACCGTCAAGACGCACGTCTCGCGGATTCTCGCCAAACTCGAACTCAACAACCGTGTTCAGATCGCGCTGTTGGTCCACGATGCGGGTCTCCTCGACGCGGACACAGGCGTGGACGGGGAAAGAGACGGGGAAGGCGGGGGCGGCCTACGCTGACCGGACCGGACCGGGCGAGGGGCCGACCGCGATGGCTGTGCTCGATCTGTTCGGGCCTGCCGGACTTCACCACGGGCCCCTGCACGGTCGACACCCCTCCCTTCCGCGCGGCAACTCCTTTCGAAGGGAACCGTATTGACCACGAAGGGACCCGTGTTGACCCAGAAGGGAACCGCGTTGACCACCGAACCCCCAGTCGATCTCGCCGCGCTCGGCGAGCAGTTCACCCGTGACCCCTATCCCGTCTACGCCGCCCTGCGCGAGAAGGGCCCGGTCCACCGGGTGCGGATCCCCGAGGGTGCGGACGCCTGGCTCGTCGTCGGATACGAGGCGGGCCGCGCCCTCCTCGCCGACCAGCAGCTCTCCAAGCGCTGGAGCCGCGCCGCGCCCTCGCTCGGGGTCGGCAAGGTGACCGAGGGCTCCTCGATGCTCGGTTCCGACGCCCCCGACCACACGCGGCTGCGCAAGCTGGTCGCCCGCGGGTTCACCCCGCGCCGCATGGAGCAACTGGTCCCGCGTGTGCAGGAGATGACCGACGAGCTGCTCGACGCGATGCTCGCGGCTCCGGACCGCTCGGCGGACCTGGTGGAGGCGCTTTCCTTCCCGCTGCCGATGTCGGTGATCTGTGAACTGCTCGGCGTCCCGTTCCTGGACCGCGAGGAGTTCCGCACCTGGTCCGGCCGGGCGGTCTCCTCCGTCGACCCGTCCCTGCGCGCCTCCTCCACGCGGGCGATGACCGCGTACATCGCCGGGCTGCTGGCCGACAAGCGCGAGAGGCCGGGCGAGGACCTGCTTGAGCGCGCTGATCCACACCGCCGACGAGGGCGGCGACCGGCTGTCCGGTGACGAGCCGATCGGTATGGCCCGGCTGTTGCTGGTCGCCGGACATGAGACCACCGCCAACCTCATCACCAACGGCGTGCGCAACCTCCTCGCCCACCCCGACCAACTGGCGGCCCTGCGCTCCGACTTCACGCTGATCGACAACGCGGTGGAGGAGATCCTGCGTTTCGAGGGGCCGGTCGAGACCTCCACGTACCGCTTCACGACCGACCCGGTCGAGGTCGGCGGCACGGTGATTCCCGGCGGCGGCGAACTGGTCCTGGTCGCGGTGTCGGACGCCGGCCGGGACTCCGCCCGCTACCCCGACGGGTCCCGCTTCGACATCACGCGTGATGCCCGGGGCCACCTCGCCTTCGGACACGGCATCCACTACTGCCTGGGCGCGCCGCTGGCCCGCATCGAGGCCAGGATCGCCCTCCGGTCGCTGCTGGAGCGTTGCCCGGAGCTGCGGCTGACCGCCGACCCGGCGAGGCTCGCCTGGCGCACCGGGATGCTGATGCGGGGACCGCTGAGCCTCCCCGTCGCCTGGTAGCGGCAGCCGGACGGCGCGGCGCAGGAGGGTTCCGGCGCCCAGCGGCCCGGCTCCCGGTCAGCCGCCGGGGATTTCGGACATCGCCACCGGCCGGCGTTCGCGGCGGGAGACCTCGCACGCCTCGGCGATCCGCAGGGCGTGCAGAGCCTCCCGCCCGTCGCACGGATTGGCCAGCTCGCCGCGGACCACGCGCAGGAACGCGTCCAGCTCCGCCTCGTACGCCGGGGCGAACCGTTCCAGGAACCCCGGCCAGGGCTTCGCCGGGGCGCCGGGGCCCCCCGGTTCGGCCGAGGCCAGCGGCGTACGGTCGTCCAGGCCGACGGCGATCTGGTCCAGCTCGCCTGCCAGCTCCATCCGTACGTCGTACCCGGCGCCGTTGCACCGGGTCGCGGTGGCGGTGGCGAGTGTCCCGTCGTCGAGGGTGAGCAGAACGGCGGCCGTGTCCACGTCTTCGGCCTCCCGGAACATCGCGGGTCCGGCGTCCGAGCCGACGGCGTACACCTCGCTCACCTCGCGGCCCGTCACCCAGCGCAGGATGTCGAAGTCGTGGATCAGGCAGTCGCGGTACAGCCCGCCGGAGAGCGGGAGGTAGGCGGCGGGCGGCGGGGCGGGATCGGAGGTGACCGCCCGCACGGTGTGCAGCCGGCCGAGCCTCCCCTCCCGTACGGCGGCCCTGGCCTCGCCGTACCCGGCGTCGAAGCGCCGCATGAAGCCGAGCTGGAGGACGCTGCCCGCCGCCTCGGCCTCCGCGAGCGCGGCCAGCGTGCCGGGCAGGTCCAGGGCGATCGGCTTCTCGCAGAAGACGGGCAGTCCGGCACGGGCGGCACGGGCGATGAGCCCGGCATGGGCCGAGGTCGCCGAAGCGATCACCACGGCGTCGGGCGGGCCCCCGGCCTCGCCCTCCCCGGTGAACAGGCCGTCCACCGTGACGGAGGCCGCCCCCGTCCGTGCGGCGGCGCCGGCCGCCCGCTCCGGATCCGCGTCGGCCAGCAGCAGGGCGTCCACGGCGGGGTGACGGCTCAGCACCTCCGCATGGAAGGTGCCGATCCGTCCCGTTCCGATCAGTCCGATGCGCATGGGCCCCAAGGTGGCGTTCGCCCGGTCATCATGTCAAGCGTTTGTCCTGACAAAGGGCGGTCGCGTCGATGCGGATGGTGGCTTCGTCGATGCGTATGGCGGCCGTATCGATCGACAGGGTTACCGCCCCGGTACGCCATGGCTTTGTCCGGACAATCGAACTAGGCTCGCCCCGTGACCGCACAAGGAGCCGATCAGCCGCTGCCGCTGAGCGTGGACCGCACCAGCCCGGTGCCGCTCTACTTCCAGCTGGCACAGCAGCTGGAGGCCGCCGTGGAACAGGGCCGGCTGGCCCCCGGCGCCCTGCTCGGGAACGAGATCGACCTCGCCGCCCGCCTCGGTCTGTCCCGGCCGACCGTCCGCCAGGCCATCCAGTCGCTCGTCGACAAGGGCCTGATGGTGCGCCGCCGGGGAGTCGGCACCCAGGTCGTCCACAGCCGGGTCCGCCGTCCGCTGGAGCTCAGCTCGCTCTACGACGACCTGGAGGCGGCCGGCCAGCGCCCCGCCACCAGCGTCCTGCGCAACACCGTGGAGCCGGCCACCGCCGAGGTCGCCGCCGCCCTCGGCGTCGCCGAGGGCAGCGAGGTCCACCTCGTCGAACGGCTGCGCAGCGCCCACGGCGAACCGGTGGCCCTCCTGCGCAACCACCTGCCCCCGGGGCTGCTGCCCCTGCTCACCGAGGAGCTGGAGGCCACCGGCCTCTACCGGCTGATGCGCGCCTCGGGCATCACGCTGCACAGCGCCCGCCAGTCGGTGGGCGCGCGCGCCGCCGACGACCGCGAGGCGCGGGCGCTTCAGGAGCCGGTGGGCGCGCCGCTGCTCACGATGGAGCGCACCACGTACGACGACACCGGCCGGGTGGTCGAGTTCGGCTCGCACGTCTACCGGGCGGAGCGGTACGCCTTCGAGTTCCAGCTGCTGGTCCGCTCCTGAGCCGACCCGGCCCGTGGGGCGCGCCGGTCCGGCCCGTCGACGGCGGCGAACCCGGCCCGTCCGGTGTTCCCGTCCGGTGTCGAGGACGGAACCGGTCCGTGCACACGGGTTGCGCTCGGCGGGTCCCGTGCCCCAGGCTCCTGTGTCCGTCGGGCCCACCCCGCGCACGGGGTCCGTCCTCGAACGCCCGGACGGTCCGGGGGCGCGGGCGGGAGCGGGCAGGGCTCGGGGATACTTGGGCAGCCGGGCCGGGACCGTACGCTCCCCGGCCCCGTCAAGCAGCACAGCGAGCAGCAGTAGAAGGGCACGGCGTCGTGGCAAGGGTTCGGACAGGGGTACGCGCGATGGGCGCCGTGCTGGCAGTGGTGCTGGGCGCCTCCCTCGCGGGATGCAGCAGCACCGGCGGCAAGCGGGCGGAAGAGCGCGCGGCCGAGGCCGCCGAGGGCCGGGCCGCGGTGAACACACCGCGCTGGACCTTCGCCATGGTCACCCACTCGGGCGACGGCGACACCTTCTGGGACATCGTCCAGAAGGGCGCCGAGCAGGCGGCCCGCAAGGACAACATCAACTTCCTCTACTCGCACAACGACGAGGCCAACCAGCAGGCCCAGCTCGTCCAGACCGCGATCGACAAGAAGGTCGACGGGCTGATCGTCTCGCTGGCCAAGCCGGACGCGATGAAGGCCGTGGTCGCCAAGGCCGTCAAGGCGGGCATCCCGGTCGTCACCGTGAACTCCGGCTCCGCGGAGTCGAAGGAGTTCGGCGCCCTGACCCACATCGGCCAGGACGAGTCGATCGCCGGTGAGGCCGTCGGCGACGAGCTGAACAGCCGGGACCGCAAGAAGGCGCTGTGCGTCCTGCACGAGCAGGGCAACGTGGGCCACGAGCAGCGCTGCGCCGGAGCGAAGAAGACCTTCGACGGCACGATGCAGAACCTGTACGTCGACGGCACCAACATGCCCGACGTCACGGCGTCCATCGAGGCCAAGCTCCAGTCCGACACGAGCATCGACGCGGTCGTCACCCTCGGCGCCCCCTTCGCCGACGCCGCTGTCCAGGCCAAGCAGACGGCGGGCAGCAAGGCGGAGATCGACACCTTCGACCTCAACGCCAAGGTCGCCACCGGCCTCCAGACCGAGAAGCTCGGCTTCGCCGTCGACCAGCAGCCCTACCTCCAGGGCTACCAGGCCGTCGACCTGCTCTGGCTCCACCGCTACAACCGCAACGTCCTCGGCGGCGGCCTGCCCGTCCTGACCGGCCCGCAGATCATCACCGCCGACGACGCCGACGCCCTGGCCGACTACACCAAGCGGGGCACCCGATGAGCGGCTCCACCGCCGCACCGGAGAAGCCCGCGCAGGTGGACGAGCGGCTGGTGCGCACCTCACCGCTGCGCAAGCTGCTCGGCCGCCCCGAGCTCGGCTCGGTCGTCGGCGCGGCAGCCGTCTTCCTGTTCTTCGCGATCGTCGCCGACAGCTTCCTCCAGGCGTCCAGCTTCGGCACCGTGATGTACGCGGCCTCCGTCCTCGGCATCATGGCCGCACCGGTCGCGCTGCTGATGATCGGCGGCGAGTTCGACCTCTCCGCCGGGGTCATGGTGACCAGCTCGGCGCTGATCTCCTCGATGTTCAGCTACCAGATGACGGCCAACGTCTGGGTCGGCGTCCTCGTGTCGCTGCTGGTCACGCTCGCCATCGGCGCGTTCAACGGTTTCGTGCTGACCCGCACCAGGCTGCCGAGCTTCATCATCACGCTCGGCACGTTCCTGATGCTGACCGGCCTGAACCTCGGCTTCACCAAGCTGATCAGCGGCACCGTCTCCACCAAGGCCATCGGCGACATGGAGGGCTTCGAGTCCGCACGGGCCCTGTTCGCCTCGACGCTGACCCTCGGCGGCGTCGAGTTCAAGGTGACGATCCTGTGGTGGGCGGCGCTCGTCGGCGTCGCCACCTGGATCCTGCTCCGTACCCGCTTCGGCAACTGGATCTTCGCGGTCGGCGGCGAGGCCGACGCGGCCCGCGCGGTCGGCGTCCCGGTCATCCGCACCAAGATCGGGCTCTACCTGGGCGTCGCCTTCGCCGCCTGGGTCTCCGGCCAGCACCTGCTGTTCAGCTACGACGTCGTCCAGTCCGGCGAGGGCGTCGGCAACGAGCTGACGTACATCATCGCCGCCGTCATCGGCGGCTGCCTGATCACCGGCGGCTACGGCTCCGCGATCGGCTCGGCGGTCGGCGCCATCATCTTCGGCATGACCAGCAAGGGCATCGTGTACGCCGAGTGGAACCCGGACTGGTTCAAATTCTTCCTGGGAGCGATGCTGCTCCTGGCCACCCTGCTCAACGCGTGGGTGCGCAAGCGCGCGGAGGCGACGTCATGAAGGCCACCCCTGAAGACCTTGCGGGAGAGACCGCCGGTCCGCTGGTCGAGCTGGACGACGTATCGAAGTTCTACGGCAACATCAAGGCCCTGGAACACGTCTCGCTGGAGGTCCGCGCGGGCCAGATCACCTGCGTCCTCGGCGACAACGGCGCCGGCAAGTCCACCCTCATCAAGATCATCGCGGGGTTGCACCGGCACGACGCCGGACGCTTCCTGATCGACGGCGAGGAGACCACCCTCGCCAACCCGCGCGACGCCCTGGACCGGGGCATCGCCACCGTCTACCAGGACCTCGCCGTCGTCCCGCTGATGCCGGTCTGGCGGAACTTCTTCCTCGGCTCCGAGCCCACGCTCGGCGTCGGCCCCTTCAAGCGCCTCGACGTCCGGAAGATGCGCGACACGACCCGTACGGAACTGCTCCGCATGGGCATCGACCTGCGTGACGTCGACCAGCCCATCGGCACCCTGTCCGGCGGTGAGCGCCAGTGCGTGGCCATCGCCCGCGCCGTCCACTTCGGCGCGAAGGTCCTGGTCCTGGACGAGCCGACCGCCGCCCTCGGCGTCAAGCAGTCCGGCGTGGTCCTCAAGTACGTGGCAGCCGCCCGCGACGCCGGCCTCGGCGTGGTCCTCATCACGCACAACCCGCACCACGCCCACCTCGTCGGCGACCGGTTCGTCCTCCTCAAGCGCGGCGCGATGTCCGGCAGCCACACCAAGGACGACGTCACGCTGGACGAACTGACCCGGCAGATGGCGGGCGGCAGTGAGCTGGAGGAGCTCAGCCACGAGCTGGAACGCACCTCGGCCCCCACCCTCCCGGGCAGCTCCGCCGCGACCGACGACACACCCTGACCGGCGATCCGCCCCGGCGCGGCCGACCCCGGCCGACGGTCCCCGGGGCCGGGCAGTGGCAGAATCGAGCGCGGCGGGCGCCGTCCGCCGCCGGACGCGACAGCATCCCGGCCCCCCAGACCCCGCAGGGACGATGAGCACGTACCGCGACTTCGCACACCGCGGCTCCGCCCGCGCCACCGTCCTCAAGACCGTCGGCACCAAGGAACGCCGCTCGCACCTCACCGCCCCCCGCGTCCCCACGGTCGGGATCGACATCGGCGGTACGAAGGTGATGGCCGGCGTCGTCGACGCCGACGGCAACATCCTGGAGCAGCTGCGCACGGAGACGCCCGACAAGTCCAAGAGCCCCAAGGTCGTCGAGGACACCATCGTCGAGCTGGTCCTGGACCTCTCCGACCGGCACGACGTCCACGCGGTGGGCATCGGCGCGGCGGGCTGGGTGGACGCCGACCGCTCCAAGGTCCTGTTCGCCCCGCACCTCGCCTGGCGCGACGAGCCCCTGCGCGACGCCATCGCCTCCCGCCTCGTCGTCCCCGTCATGGTCGACAACGACGCCAACACCGCCGCCTGGGCGGAATGGCGCTTCGGCGCGGGCCGCGGCGAGGACCACCTCGTCATGATCACCCTCGGTACGGGCATCGGCGGCGCGATCCTGGAGGACGGCCAGGTCAAGCGCGGCAAGTACGGGGTGGCCGGCGAGTTCGGCCACATGCAGGTCGTGCCCTCGGGCCACCGCTGCCCCTGCGGCAACCGCGGCTGCTGGGAGCAGTACAGCTCCGGCAACGCCCTGGTCCGCGAGGCCAGGGAGCTGGCCGCCGCCGACTCGCCGGTCGCGCACTATCTGCTGGACCGGGTGAAGGGGAACATTCCTGACATCACCGGCCCGCTCATCACCGAACTGGCCCGCGAGGGCGACGCGATGTGCATCGAGCTCCTCCAGGACATCGGCCAGTGGCTCGGCGTCGGCATCGCCAACCTGGCCGCCGCGCTCGACCCGTCCTGCTTCGTCATCGGAGGCGGCGTCAGCGCCGCCGACGACCTGCTGATCAACCCCGCCCGGGACGCCTTCAAGCGCCACCTCACCGGCCGCGGCTACCGCCCCGAGGCCCGGATCGCGAAGGCGCAGCTCGGCCCCGAGGCGGGTATGGTCGGCGCCGCGGATCTGGCCCGGCTGGTCGCCCGGCGATTCCGCCGGGCCAACCGGCGGCGCGTCGAGCGGTACGAGCGGTACGCCCAGATCTACGACCAGGCGGCGAGCACCATCCGTAACACGCGGTCCACCCGTACCGTTGACTGAAGCGCAGCCGCCCTCCCGGGCGTCCACCCTTCAGTACGCCGTCACCGCAGCACCTTAGGGACCACCTGATCATGATCGCAGCCGAGCACCCCGTGGTGCAGAACCTGTCGGAGTCTCCGGGCGACGGCGAGGGCAGACCGCCCGAGGACCGCCGGCATGTGTTCAAGCGGCGCTTCATCACCGCGACGATCATCGTGCTGCTGATCGGCATCCCGGCCGGCTACCTGCTGATCTCGGCCGGCCAGAGCCGCCGCTCGGGCCAGGACAAGGAGGCCGAGGCGGCCGCCCAGGGCCTCCGCGAGGGCCGGCCCTCCAAGATGCAGCGCCGGATCTTCGAGATCCCGATCCCCGGCAACGGGGCCGGCATCCAGTACTACGAGACGAACAACTGGAAAGCCAGCCGGATGTACACGAAGTTCCGGACGACCTCCGCAGGTCTGGACCGCTTCCTGACCGGGATGGGCACCGGGCGCGCGGCGCTGAAGCCCGACACGGTCGACATCAGTCAGCGGGACATCAAGATCACCGGCTGGTCCTTCGGTCCGGGCGAACGCTGGGCCGGCACCACGCACGTCAACAAGAAGCCGCGCCCCACCCAGAACATCACGGTCAATATGACCGATCCGGCCAGCCCTGTCGTCTATGTCGTATCGGCAGTGACCCCCTGACCCTCCGCCCGACGGAGGGTGGCCGGGGTGTGAAGGTCGCCGGCAGGCCGAGAATCGGCCGCGCGTTCCCGGCTCGTCTCAAAGATGTCCTGCGAAGGAGCGTCCTCGGTGACGATGATGATCGCCATGCCGGAAGTTCTGGAGATCCTCGCCCTCGCCTGTACCGGCCTGTACGCCGGATACATGGTCGCTTTCATGTCGGGCGTCATGCCCGCGCTCAAAGAAGTGGACGACGCGTCGTTCACCCTGGCCATGCGGGCGGTGAACCGCAAGGTTCCCGGCCCGCTCTTCCTGCTCCTCTTCCTCGGATCGCTCGCCTTCCCCGTGGCCTCGTTCTTCGTCGCGCCGGACGGCCGGGCCGGCGGCGACACCACCCTGATGGGCGTCGCGGCCGGGTGCGCCCTGGTCGGGCACCTGATCACCTCGGGCGGCAACGTCCCGCTGAACAACGCGCTGGAGTCGTCGAAGGGGCGGGGCGACGAGCGGAGCGCCCGTACGGCCTTCGAGGGCCGGTGGAGCGCCCTGCACGCGCTGCGCACCCTGTTCGCGGCCGCGGCCTTCGGCCTGGTCGCCGTGGCCGTCACCGGCTGAGCGGCCGCCGCCGGCCGCCATGGCACCTACGTGAAGCTTCGCCGGGATGAGACGATGAAGCATGAAACTGAGTCTGTGAGCTATTCACCGTCTGCAGGACGGAGACTTTAATGGAGTCATGAGCACTCACGGACAGAACCCAGCGCCCATCCTCGTCATCGGCGGCACCGGCAAGACCGGGCGGCGCGTCGTCGAGCGTCTGGAGGCGCTCGGCCGCCCGACCCGGGTCGGCTCGCGCTCCAGCGAGACGCCCTTCGTATGGGAGGACGAGAACACCTGGCAGGCCGCTCTCGACGGAGTCTCCGCGGCCTACGTCACGTACTACCCGGACCTGGCGTTCCCCGGCGCCAAGGAAGCCATCGGACGGTTCGCCGCCGTCGCGGTGGAGCGGGGCGTCAAGCGCCTCGTGCTGCTCTCCGGCCGGGGCGAGGAAGGGGCGGTCGCGAGCGAGGACGCGCTCAAGGCGTCCGGCTGCGACTGGACCGTCGTCCGCTGCAACTGGTTCAACCAGAACTTCAGCGAGAGCTTCTTCCTCGACCCCGTCCTCGCCGGTGAGCTGGCGCTGCCGACCGGTGACGCCGTCGAGCCCTTCGTGGACGCCGACGACATCGCCGACGTCGCGGTCGCCGCGCTCACCGACGACCGCCACATCGGCAGGACGTACGAGCTGTCCGGCCCGCGGCTGCTGAGCTTCCACGACGTGGTCCGCGAGCTGTCGGCCGCCACCGGCCGGACCATCACCTACATCCCGGTCAGCGTCGACGACTACCGTGCGGCGCTGCGGGAGCTGGGCGAGCCGGAAGAGTTCGCCGACCTCTTCACCCTGATCGTCGACGGCCGCAACGCGAGTGTGGTGCACGGCGTCCGCGAGGCGCTCGGGCGGGAGCCCAAGGACTTCGCGGACTACGCCAAGGAGGCGGCCGCGGGCGGCGCCTGGAACACCTGACAGCTCCCGTACGAGCAGCGGTGGTCCGCGGAACCGGGAAACCGGACCGCGGACTGCCCTGCGGACCGTGTGTTGCCACATACCGACAAGTCGGGAGCCCGGCAGCGCAGCGCCGGAACGCCCGAAGAAAAGAGGGACGCGATGGACGGGCCGGCGTGGGAGGGCAGAAGCGTGGGCGCACTGCCCCGCCACCTCCGCGGATTCGCGCAGACGCATCTCGCGCTGCGACGTGACTCCCGCCGACTGGTCGCCGCGGTACCGCTGCTGACATCGAGCGGCCTGCCGGCGGTCGCGGAGTGGTGGCGGCAGTTCCGGGACATCGTCGACTGGCACCACCGTACCGAGGACGAGATCCTCTGGCCGGGTCTGATCGAGCACGCCCCCGAGATCGCCGCCGGATCGCACCTCATGGTCCAGGACCACGTGGCCCTCGACGACTCCATGCTCCGGGTGACCCGGGCCCTGGAGGCGGGCCGGGCCGAGGCGCTGGACGGCCCCGTCGGCATGTTCGACTCCGTCCTTCACCAGCACCTGCACGAGGAGGAGGAGCTGACGTTCCCGGTCTTCGCCAGGGTGCCGCCGGACGTCTTCACCGCTCTGGAACGCCGGGTCCTGGCCGCGGCTCCCTTCGGCGTCAAGCGGATCCTGCCGCCCTGGCTGCTGGACGGACTTCCCGACCCGGACGGGGTGATGCCGACCCCGGTGCGGCTGATCGGCCGCACGCTGCTCTCGAAGCGCTACCGCCGCTCCGTCACCGGGCTGCTGGAACCCACCTGACCCGGATCCTCCGCCGGTGCCGGCGGCCCGCACCACCGAACGACCGGAGAGACATCATGAGCCCCACCTCCTCCCGACCCGACCCCGTGCTCCTCGCGGCCACCGTCGGCACCGGTCTGCTGGCCGGTCTGTATCTCGCCTTCGACGTCGGTGTGATGCCCGCGCTGGCGCGCCGCGACGACGAGGCGTTCGTGAGCACGATGCGCCGGGTCAACGACGCCCTCGACGACAGTGCGTCCTTCGGGGCGCTCTTTCTCGGAGTGTTCGTGGCCACCGGTGTCGCGGCCCGCCGGCTCCGGCGCGCGGAGCGGTGCGCGGCCGCCCGACGCGCCGGGGCCGCCGCAGTGCTCTACGGCCTGAGCATCGCGGTGACGATCGGCGCCAACCTGCCGCTGAACCGCCGGCTCCGCGGCGCCCCGGTGGCCGCGTCGGCGGCGGTGACGGCTGCCAGGACCGCCTACGAGCGGCCGTGGCGGACGGCGAACGCCGTCCGTACGGCCGCCTGCCTGGGGGCTCTCGTCCTGCTCGGCGACGCGGCCCGGCGGCGGGCGGTTTCCCGGGCCTGGTGACGGGAAGTGTCGAGCGGGGAGCCGGGAACCGCCGCAGGTTCCGGGCCGTTGGCAGAAGGCCCGGGGCATGACCGAGCTTCACGGACCGGTCCGTGCGGTGGTCGGCGGCCGGGTCCGCACCCACTCGCGGGACCACGATGGCGAAACGGTATGAGGTGACTGTGGTGGATGCGTTCAGCGGCCTGCTGGGAAGTCCCAAGGCGCGGGGGGCCTTCCTGCTGAAATCCGTGTTCAACCCCCCGTGGGGCCTGCGGGTCGAGGACCGTGCCCCGCTGTCGCTCGTCACCCTGCTGCACGGGTCGGCGTGGGTGCTCCGCGAAGGCGGCGAGCCGGTCAAGCTGGCCGCCGGCGACGTCGCGGTCCTGCGCGGCCCCGAGCCGTACACCCTCGCCGACGACCCGGCCACCCCGCCCGGCGTCACGGTCGCCGCCGAACAGCGGTGCAGCACCACCGACGGCGAGGACGTCACGGAGACGATGTCGCTGGGCGTGCGGACCTGGGGCGAGCCGCACCGCTCCGGCTCCACCGTGATGCTGAGCGGCACCTACCAGGCGCCCAACGAGGTCGGCCGTCGGCTGCTCGCCAGCCTGCCGGCCCTGCTGGTGCAGCCCGCATCGGCCGCCCGGACGCCGCTGATCGGCATGCTGGCCGCCGAGATGGACCAGGAGGACGTCGGCCAGGAGGTGGTCCTGGACCGGCTGCTCGACCTGCTGCTGATCAATGTGCTGCGGTCCTGGCTGGCCGAGCCCGGCACCGGTGCGCCGCTCTGGTTCCGGGCCCAGAGCGACCCCGTCGTCGGCCGGGCGCTGATGCTGCTGCACGACCGGCCGAGCGAACCGTGGACGGTCGCCTCGCTCGCCTCCGCCGTGGAGGTGTCCCGGGCGAAGCTGGCGCGTCACTTCACCGAGCTGGTCGGCGAGCCGCCGATGTCCTACCTGACCGGATGGCGGCTCACGCTCGCCTCCGACCTGCTGCGCGACCCCGATCTCTCGGTCGCCAAGATCGCCGAACAGGTCGGCTATTCGGGGCCGTTCGCGCTGAGTGCCGCGTTCAAACGCGAGCGCGGCGTCAGCCCGCAGGAGTACCGCCGGGGCAAACGCTCGGGGCAGGTCCCGGCCACCGGTTCCGACGGCCGGACGGTGATGCTCAGACGCTGAGCCGCGCCGTCGGCCGGGAGATACCCGGCCGACGGGTGGCGAAGCCCGGCACGGCCACGGCCGTGAGCAGCAGTCCGCCCCCGACGTGCCAGCGGCCCGGATAGGGGTACGCGCCACCCACCGGTCGCGGCACCCCCCTTCCGGTCGCGGCGGGCCGCCGCCGCGCCGCGGGCGGTTCCGTACGCTCCGGACGCACCCGGGCCGTGAACAGGCCGTCGGCGGTGAACGCCACCTCGACGGCGAGCGTCCCGATCCAGCGGCCCGTGGCCGGGTGCCAGGCCTTGTAGACCGACTCCTTCGCGCTGAACAGCAGCCGGTCCCAGGGGACTTCGGGGCTGCTCCGGGACAGCTCGGCGACCATGCGCCGCTCCGGGTCCGTCGCCACCAGACCCAGCAGCCCCGTCGGCAGCGGCAGGGCCGGTTCGGCGTCCACCCCGAGCGCCGCCCACACCTCGGCGCGCGCGGCCACCGCGCCCCGGTACCCGGCGCAGTGCGTGATGCTCCCGACGACACCGGCCGGCCATGCCGGGCCGCCCTCCGCCGTACGCAGCAACGGGCCCGGTGCGACGCCGAGTCGGTCCAGACAGCGGTGGGCGCAGGCCCGAGCGGCGGCGAACCGCCGGACGGTCGCCTCGGGCCGTCCGCGCAGCAACGCCAGCTCCCGGGGATCGGGCAGGCCGGGCAACGCGTCGTCGAAGGCCTCCGCCCGTGCGACTCCTTCCGGAACGACCCGCTCGATCACGGCCTGCCGCCCGCCCCGAGCACCCTGGGGCCGGGTCCGGGGTGCGGAGCGCAGCGGGCCACCGGTCACCGGGAGCCCGTCCGTTTCACGGCCCCGTCGCTCCGGGACCGGCCGGCCGACGCCCCGTGGACCCGCAGCACCGCCGCGACCACCGCGTCCGGGCTCTCCAGCGGCAGGACGTGTCCGGCACCGGGCAGCAGGGTGAACGTGGCGTCCGGCAGCGCGGCGGCCAGCTCCCGCCCCAGCTCCGGCCGGATGACCTTGTCCTTCTCCCCGGCCAGGACCGCGGCCGGAACCCGCACGGAGGCCTGTGCCGCCCGCAGGTCCATGCCCCGGGAGGACCGGAAGCAGGCGGCGCGCACCGTCGGCGCGGTCCCCGCGAACACCTGGCGGTTCACCTCCCGGAGCCGGGAATCCAGCGCCGTACCCGTCATCCGGCCGAGCAGGAGCCGCCCGAGCGCGGGCCGCCGCAGCGCCCAGGAGAAGAGCGGGGCCTCCATCATGGCGGCCTCCTTCTCCGGCGTGTCCTGGTCGTGCGCGGCCGAGGCGACCAGCACCAGGCCCACCGGGCCGGCGTCCGGCCCGGACCCGGCCGCCAGCGACAGCGCCGCGAACCCGCCCCCGGAGTGGCCGACGACGATCGGCGCGTCACCGGCGTATGAGAGGACCGTCACCAGGTCGGCGGTCATCGCATCCGCGCTCATCCCGGAGGACCCCATGGTCGACGCGCCGTGGCCGCGCAGATCGTAGACGACGACCGGGAAGCCGCTGCGCAGCAGGCGGTCGGTCACCAGGCTCCAGATCCGGCGGCTGCCACCCCAGCCGTGCGCCAGCACGACCACGGGACGCTCGTCGCCTCCGTGCTCCAACGGACGCAGCACGGAGACCGCGATCCGCCCGCCGTCCTCGGCGGTGAGGAAGACCTCACCGGCGTCGGGCGCGGTCACCGTGTCCCCCCGGCGGCCGGAGCGGCGGACGCGGCCGAGGGGGCGGCGGCGAGCAGCAGGTTCAGTCGGCCGAACGCCGCGCGGGTGGCCCGGGTGTGCATCGCCCCGACGTCCACCAGGTTGGCGAGGAGAGCGAGTTGGCCCTGCGGGCTGGCGCGGAAGGACATCGCGAGCCGGGTGCCGCCGTCCTCCAGCGGGGTGAGCGTGAACTCCGCGGTGCCGCGGAACGCCCCGTCCACGTACTCCAGCGCCAGCCGCTCCGCCCGTTGCACGACGGTGGTGCGGGCGGTGAACCGGAGCTTCTTGCCGCCCTTGTCGACGCCCTTGGTGTGGACGGTGATCCGGGTCAGCGCGCCGACCCGGTCGGGGGCGCCGTCCACCGGTTCGAAGGTGTTGTCGGGCACCCACCACCGCGCCTCGCCCGCGAATTCGCCCAGCAGGGCTTCCCAGACGGCGTCAGGACCGGCGGCGAGCAAGGCCTCGTCGACGAGCTCGTACTTCTTCACTGCTCCTCCTCCTGCGGGATGAACGGGAAGGGCCGCTCCCGCAGGAGCGGCCCGGGGCCCTGCTCGGTCAGCCGAAGAAGCCCTGACCGGGGGTGAGGACGTTGCCGGGGTCGAAGCGGCGCTTCGCGTGGCACAGCGCCCCGTAGCTCCTGCCGAAGTGGCGCCGCCAGTCCGCGGCGGTCAGGTCCGGCACCGCCCCGACGAGGTAGCGCTTGGCGCCCAGCTCCACGGCCCGGTCGTACAGCCAGCGGTTCTGCTGGACCATCCGCGCGACCTCGGCGTCGCTGGTTCCCGGATTCGGGAAGCGCAGCAGGTCGAAGAGGTATCCGGTCCTGTCCCTCGGCTGTACCGCCATGGGCGCGGTGATCTTGGACGTCGGGTACGGGTAGGTGAGGAGCACTCCGGCGCCCAGACTCTCCGTGGTGAGCTGGCTCTCCACCAGGCGCAGGAAGCGTGCGGCCGACCGGCGCGGCAGGAAGAGGCTCAGCCACGGCTTGGCCTCGAACCAGTGCCCGGCCTCCTTGAGGAAGGCCTCGTAGCCGTCCAGCCGGAAGAGGTAGTCGCGCAGCGCGTAGTCCTCGATGTGCGCCTCGGCGCGCAGGTCCTCCAGGCCCGACAGCAGCCTCGCCCGGTCGGGGACGCGACCGCCGGAGTACGTGGCGACCGCCTCGATCTTGTAGCGCCAGCCGGAGTCGTCCGGCTTGCGGACCATCTCGCCGCCCTGCATCTGGAAGCGGTGGTCGGCGAGCAGGGTCTCCGAGTCCTTCATGAAGGCCGTGACGTCGCTGTAGAACAGGCTGAAGACGGTGGCCCGCTCGGCGGCCGGCACGGTCCGCAGCGTCACACTGACGATGACGCCGACCTGGCCGCCCCCGGCCAGCGCGGTGTGGAACAGGTCGGAGCGCCGGGTCTTCGAGGTGGTGACGACCTCACCGGTGCCGGTCACCACGGTCATCGAGGTCACGGTGTCCGCGATGAGACCCTCGGAGCCCATGGTCAGGCCGATGCCCCCGACACTGAGCGTCCCGCCCACCGAGAGCGGCAGGTAGTCCGGCAGGGCGGGCAGGGTGCGGCCGCGGGGCAGCAGGTGGTCGGTGATCTCCGCCCAGGTCGCCCCGGCCTCCACGGTGATGGAGTCGCTGCCGGTCGACAGGATGCGTGCCATGCCGCGGGCGTCGACCGATATGCCCCCGGGCACGGCGGCCTGGCCGTAGCAGGAGTGGGACTCCAGGTCGCCGCCGGTGCCGCTGCGGCCGTTGACCGCGAGCTTCAGCCGGTTGGTCCGTGCGTAGCGGATCATCTTGGCGATGTCCTGGACCGAGCCGGGCGTCAGGACCGCCCAGGGCACGGTGCCGTTGACCAGCCGGCCGAAGTCGTGGCTGTAGGAGCCGAACTGGCTGGTGTCCGTGGTGAGCGTGCCGTCCAGCGGCGGTACGGCCACGACGCGGTCGCCGGGGCGGCGCGCCGGATCGGCCGCGTGGGCCCAGCTGCCGGTGGTGGCGTTCCAGCCGATCACCGTGGCGGCGGCGCCGACGGTGCCGAGCACTGCTCTTCGGGAAGGAGTGTGCAGGTTCACGGGGAGGGACTCCATGTCTCGTCGGTCACGCGTGCGGCGTTCAGGAAGCGGCGGGCACGGTCGCCCGCAGGTCCTCGCTGGTGCTCAGCCGGTGCTCCGCGGGGTCGAACCGGCTGGTGGCCCGCCGGAAGCGCCAGGTGTAGGTCGGCCAGATGGACGGGTTGCGCCCGTGCTCGTCGAGGTACCAGCTGCGGCAGTTGCCGGCGTTCCAGACGGTGCCGTCCAGCCGCTGGTCGAGCTTGTCGTTGTAGGCGCGCTGGGCCTCGGGCAGCGGTTCCACGGCGGCCAGACCGCGTTCGTCCATCGTCTTCAGGGCGTCGAGGAGATAGGCGATCTGCGCCTCGATCATGATCACCTGCGAGGAGTGGCCCAGTGTGGTGTTCGGCCCGAGCAGCATGAACAGGTTCGGGAACCCGGCCACGCCCGTACCGCGCAGCGCGCTCATGCCCTCGTTCCAGGTGTCCTTGAGGCCGGTGCCGTCCCGGCCGAAGACACGCTCGGCGATGGGGCGGCGGACCGCCTCGAACCCGGTGCCGAGCACGATGGTGTCCACCGGGCGCTCCCGGCCGTCGGCCGTGACCACCGCGTCCGAGGTGACCTTGGCGATGCCGTCGGTGACCAGCTCCACGTTGGGCTGCTGGATCGCGGGGTAGTACGTGTTCGAGAAGAGCAGCCGCTTGCAGGCCAGCACGTAGTCCGGGGTGAGCCGGGCCCGCAGCGCCTCGTCCGGGACGCTCTTCTTGAGGTGGTCGGACGCCATCTTCTGCATCTTCCCGGCGACGGCCGGACGGGCCATCACGAAGGCCAGGATCTCCCGGCCCCACATGTTGAAGTTCCGGCGGAAGCGCTGGTAGCCGGGGACGGAGGTCAGCAGCTTCGTCTGGAGGGCGCTGTTGGCCTTGTCGTTCTTCGGGCCGATCCAGGGCGGGGTGCGCTGGTAGAGGTCGAGCTGTCCGACCTCCGGCTGGATGGCGGGGACGAACTGGATCGCGGACGCACCGGTGCCGATGACGGCGACCCGGCGGCCGGTGAGGTCCAGGTCGTGCCGCCACCGCGAGGAGTGGAACACCTCGCCCTGGAAGCCGGAGAGACCGGGGACGTCGGGGATGGCCGGCTCGCTGAGGTAGCCGGTGCCGGTGACCAGGACCCGGGCGGTGTAGTCGCCGCCCGTGGTGGAGATCAGCCACCGCTTGCGCAGATCGTCCCAGCGGGCCTCGGTCAGCTCGTGCCGGAAGCGGATGCGCGAGCGCACCCCGAACCGGTCGGCGCAGTCGCGCAGGTAGTCGAGGAGCTCGCGCTGCTTGCCGAAGGTGCTCTTCCAGTTCGGGTTCGGCGCGAACGAGTACGAGTACAGGTGCGACATCACGTCACAGGCGGAGCCCGGGTAGGTGTTGTCGCGCCAGGTGCCGCCGACCTCGTCGGCCCGCTCGAACACGAGGAAGTCGTCGATGCCCTGCTGCATGAGCCGGATCGCGGTGCCGAGCCCGGAGAAGCCGCTGCCGATCACCGCCACCCGCAGATCGCGGGCCGGGTCCAGGGGTGCCTGAGCCATCCCGGTCACCCCTTGCGGGTGAGCGTCAGCCGGAAGTTGTTGAAGAAGCGGTCCTCCAGCGTGTACGCGAAGATGTCCAGATAGCGTTCGAAGCGGGCCACCACCTCCTCGCTCTCCAGCGCCACGGCCTCCTCGCGCCGCTCGGCGAGCAGCACCAGCCAGGCACGGCACGCCCGGGCGAACGCCTCACGCTCGTTGACCAGTTCCACCACCTCGAACAGGCCCTCGGCGGCGGCGGCCAGCTCGTGCAGGTGCGGGATGTGCATGCCTGCGAACTCGGAGCGCTGGAGGAACTTGAGGTCCGCCAGGATCTTCCGGCCGATCGGCTGGGCCTCGGCGGTCATCGTGTGCAGGACGAACCGGCCGTCCGGCACCAGCGCCTCGTGGACCTGCTGGAAGAAGAACCGGTAGCGCTTGGTGCGCTCCTTCGGCGACAGGCTGGACGGCACGAAGTGCTCCAGCGCGTTGACACAGAACGCCGCGTCGTACGAGCCCGGGGCGCTGTGCTCCGACCAGCTCTCCACCCGGGTGGTGAGGGCCGGGTTGTCCAGTCCCGCGATGAAGTCGGCCTGGGTACGGCTCAGCGTCAGGCCGACCGCCTCGCGTACGCCGTGCTTCCGCGTCAGCCGGTCCATCAGGGTGCCCCAGCCGCAGCCGATGTCCAGCACCCGGTCCTTGCCCGCCGCGTCCGCCAGCTCGGCGAACGCGTCGAGCTTGCGCTCCTGGGCCAGGTCCAGGGCCTCGGTGAGGCCCTCGCCCTCCTGCCAGTAGCCGCCGCTGTACATCATGCTGGGCCCCAGCAGCAGACGGTAGAACTCGTTTCCCACCTCGTAGTGGTGGCGGACTGCGTCCACCTCCGGCTCCGCGGTGTGGGAGGCAATCGTCGCCATCCTCGCCCTCTCCTCGCAGCTTGCGCCGACCGGGCGCAGAGCGCGCCCTGCGGCTGTCCGGTCCTGAACCGTGCTGAGAGGGAGCCAAGCGGACCTGTGCAATCCGTCCGCAACAGCGGCGTGTGACCGCTCTGTTGCGGCCCGATTGCGAGGAGCGGCTTGCATGCCGACACGACCGTACGTCGCGTTGAGAGAGGAACAAATCATGGCACTGCCGACTGTCGAGGTTCTCTCGGAGCAGCTCGCCGCCGTCTCCGGAGCCACCGAGGTGACGCCCGACGCGCCGATCCGGCACATCCCGGGGGTGGACTCGCTGGACCTGATGGAGTGGCTGTACAACTTCCAGAACGAGCACCCCGACATCCCCGCCGACGAGTCTCTCTTCGCGGACCTGGACGACAGCACGACCATGCGCGACGTGTACGCGAAGCTGGTCGGCCTGGCGCCGCAGCCGGCCGAGGCCTGAGGCGGGCACATGAGTGGATTCGCCATCACGGGGTGGGGCAAGGCCCTGCCCGAGCGGGTCGTCACCAGCACCGAACTGGCCGGACGCTTCGGGGTCGACGAGGACTGGATCGTCAGCCGCTGCGGCATCCATGAGCGGCGGGCCGTCGACCCGGGGCAGACCACCGCGTCCCTGGCCGCCGACGCGGGACGCGCGGCCCTGGCCAGGGCGGGGCTGACCGGCGCCGACATCGCCCATCTCATCGTGGCCACGGCCACACCCGAGCAGCCGTCTCCCGCCACCTCCGCCTTCGTCCACCATGAACTGGGCATCGGCGGCGGGGCGATGGACGTCAACTCCGAGTGCGCGGGCTTCGTCTACGGGCTGGTCGCGGCCATGGGCATCCTGCGCATGGACCGCCGCCCGATCCTGCTGATCGGCTCGGACACGCACACCCTGACCGCCAACCCCGCCGACCGGGACCTCTCCATCCTCGTCGGTGACGGAGCGGCCGCGGTGGTGCTCGTGCCGGGCCCGGAAGATCCCGTTCTGGCCTGGAACCTGGGCGCGGACGGATCGTGTGCGGACGCACTCAAGGTGCCGGCGGGCGGAAGTCGGATGCCCACAACAGCCGAAACGGTCGCGCAAGGGCTCCACTTCGCCCAGATCAAGGGCAACGAGATCTACCTGAACGCCGTTCGGTACACAGTGCGGACGGTGCGCGAGACGCTGGAGAGCGCGAAAATCTCTCCGGCGGAGGTTGATCACGTCATCCCGCACCAGGCGAACATCCGCATCATCAACTCCGTGGTGCAGCACTCGGGTCTGCGTCCGGAGTCCCTGATCATCAACCTGGACCGGTACGGCAACACCGCGTCGGCCTCGATCCCGCTGGCCCTCACCGAGGCCCTGGAGGCGGACCGGATCAAGGCCGGGGAACTGGTCCTGCTCGCCGGGTTCGGGGCGGGCATGACCTGGGGATCGATCCTGATGCGCTGGGGAGGCGCCACGTGAGCGGAGCGAAGCAGGCGGGCAAGAGGCCCGAGGCGCCGGTGGCCCTGGTCACCGGCGCCTCGGGCGGCCTCGGACAGGCGCTGGCGGTCGAACTGGACGCGCTGGGCTGTCGGGTGGCCGTCCACTACCGGAGCTCGGCCGACCAGGCCCGGGCGGTGAGCGGGAAACTGACGAACGACTCGGTCGTCGTCGGCGCGGACGTCGGCTCGTGGGAGGAGACCCAGCGTCTCTACCGGGAGGTCGAGGCGGCGCTCGGCCTGATCGACGTGGTGGTCAACAACGGGGCCGTCCGCAAGGACGCTCTGATGGCCATGCAGTCCCCGGACGACTGGCACGAGGTCATCCGCACCAACCTGCTGGGGTCGTTCCACACCAGCCGGGTGGCGCTGCCCTCCATGCTGCGGCAGCGCTGGGGCCGGATCGTCAACGTGGTCTCGCCGTCGGGCCTCATCGCCACGGCGGGGCAGACCGCGTACTCGGCCTCCAAGGCGGGTGTCATGGGGATGACCCGGGCGCTGGCGGCGGAGTGCGGCCGGCGCGGGGTCACGGTGAACGCTCTGTCACCCGGATTCATGATCACGGGTATGACGGATCAGCTGCCGGAGAGCATCGTGTCGGACATGGCGCGCAAGGCGCCCGTCCCGCGGTTCGTCACGGTCGAGGAGGTCGCCCGCAGCGTCTCCCTCTTCCTCGACCAGGACTGCATGACCGGACAGGTGGTCAGCATCGACAGCGGTGTCTCCATCATGTGAGCCGGTACACGGCAGTGGGGAGGGACGCGAGATCGCGTCCCTCCCCACTGCCGTGCCGGGGATCAGCTCAGCCGGTGTGTCGACATCGTTCCCCACTCCGTCCGGCGCGAAGCCCCCGGCAGCCGGTTCCGGTCCAGCAGACCGAGGTAGGCGGCCTCGCTCTCCGGACTGGGGTCGCAGCCCAGCTCCTCGGCGAGGACGACGCGCAACTGCTGGTATATCCGCAGGGCTTCGGCCCTGTTGCCGGCCAGCCGGTGCGCGGTCATCTGGCAGCGGTAGGCGCTCTCCCGGAACGGAGCCTGGCGCACCGCCTCCGCGGCGTACCGCAGGGCGTGGTGGGTGTCGCCGAGAGCGGACGAGGAACTGCTCGCGGTCTCCAGGGCCGAGACCCGCAGATCCTTGAGGTGACGCCGGACGGACTCCACCCACTCGCCCTCGTGGGAGGCGAGGAAGGGGCCCCGCAGCAAGGACACGGAGGTGGTCGCGAGCCGCTGCGCGGTGCTGTGGTCGCCCTCTCGGTGGGCGACGGCGGCGGTGAACGCGGCCTGCTCCGCGCGCTCCACGTCCACCTGGGCTTCCTCCGGCAGTCGCAGCAGATAGCGTCCGCCGTGTGCGATCACCGCCGGCTCGGCGCTAGCCCCCTCCGAGAGGGAGGCTCTGAGGCGGCTGACGACACTGCGTAATGCCGAGGCCCAGGTGCTGGGCAGGCCGTCCGGCCATATGGTGTCGGCGAGTTGCTCCCGGCCTATGCCGGAGGGACGTTCCAGGCAGAGCCGGGCCAGGGCGATCTGTGCCTGATGGCTGGCCAGTACCCGCGAGACTTCGGATTCATGTTCGATGGAGACGAGGCCGACAAGCCTGATGAGCACGATCGATCCCCCCAAGAAGAGGTTGCGGCGACTTCCTCGGCGGCATGGATGACGGAAGTCGACTGTCTGGCGTGCGTGCGGTTCCGTGCGTAGACCTCAGCGTGTGGCTCGTGGGCCGAGTGGCGTACGTGAGGATCCCGTGGGAGGGCTGCGGTGATCCGGAAGGGGCTTGGTCAACTCTTCTCCACGACTGAGTAAACAGCATTCTCGTTCAAAAAGAGTGTGTGTCAACTTCGCCATTAAGTTGCATTAGTTAACGCCCGATGAATCAGGGTCTCCGACACAGGCAAATCCTCCGATGACTGTTTGATCTTGCTCCCGTGTTGCGCCTCGATTGCGAGAGGTCCGTTGAATTCGAGACGCATCAGATTCGTTGCACCTATGTGCAATGGCAGTCATCAATGAGAGGACGGCCGATGGCATCCGCAGCGTGGGGGAGAATCGCGCACAAACTGGAGGCGACGGGGCGGCGCGTGGCCTCGCTGGAGTCGGAGCCCGAGCGCCGCAACAGCTTCGTCCCCTACACCGCCGAGCGCGACACCGCCTACGTCGACCTCGACGGCCGCCGCCTGCTGATGATGTCCGGCTACAGCTACCTGGGGCTGGCCGGCGACGAGCGCGTGGTCGCCGCCGCCCAGGCCGCCGCCGCCCGCTACGGCACCGGCAACCACGGGGTACGCGCCCTCGCCGGGTCCATCCCCCTCCACGAGGAGCTGGAGGACGAGGTCGCCACCGTCGCCGAGCGGGAGTCCGCCATCGTCTTCGGCTCCGGCTACGCCGCCAACGTGGGCACGATCGGAGCCCTGGCCGGCCCCGGCGACACCGTCTTCGTCGACAAGTACGCCCACGCCAGCATCGTGGACGGCTGCCGCCTCAGCGGGGCGACCGTGGTCCGGTTCCGGCACAACGACACCGAGCACCTGGCCCGCCGCATGGAGGCCGCCGCCCCCGGCGGAGTCCGTCTGGTCATCGTCGACAGCGTCTACTCCATGGACGGCGACATCGCGCCGCTGCCCCGGCTGCGCGAGGTCTGCGACGCCCACGAGGCGCTCCTGATGGCCGACGAGGCCCACGCCCTCGGCGTCATCGGCCGTACCGGACTGGGCGTGGAGGAGCACTTCGACCGGCGGGTACGAGTGGACGTCAAGCTCGGCACCCTGTCCAAGGCCATCCCCTCCATGGGCGGCTGGGTCGCGGGATCGTCCGAGCTGATCGGCCATCTCCGTTACGCCGCACGGCCGTTCCTCTTCTCCGCCGCCCTCGCGCCCGCCTCGGCCGGCGCCGCCCTGGAGGCGCTGCGCGTGCTGCGCGCCGAACCGGAGCGCGTCACCCGCATCCAGGGGTACGGAGCCCGGTTCCGGGAGCTGGTGACCGCGGGCGGCATGCGGACCGGCGACAGCGAGACCGCCGTCGTGCCGCTCATCGCGGGCAGCGACGAGTCGGCCTACGACCTGGCCACCACCGCCCGTCGCCTGGGCGTGATCGGGCTGCCCGTGGTCACCCCCGCCGTACCGCGCGACCTGGCCCGGCTGCGGATCGCCGTCACCGCACGGCACACGGACACCGACGTGGACCTCGCCGCCGAGGCGTTCCTCAAGGCCGCCGGAGAGTGCGGCCTGCTGACGGGCTGACACCGTCGGCGCCGCCCGCGCCCCCACGCGAGCGCGGCGACCTCGTCCACGGCCGACGGCCGGTCACCGGAACGGGAAGGAACCACACGGACCATGCGCACCGAAGCGGAACGCTCCGCCCGGCCGGACATCGCCATCAGCGGGATCGGCGCCGTCACCCCGGCCGGACTCACCACCGAGGAACTGTGGACCGCGGTGTCCGCGGGCCGGTCCCTCGCGGTCGGCCTCACCCACTTCGACACCACCGGCCACCGCATCAAGATCGGCTGCCGGGTGCCCGAGCTCACCGGCCACGGCCTGCCCTGGCAGGAGGCGCTGGCCGGCAAGGCGGCCCGGCGGCTCGACCCCTTCGCCCGCTACGGGCTCGCCGCGGCGCTGGCCGCCCACGCCGACGCCGGGCTGCCGCAGGCGCCCGCCGCCCGCTGCGCCATCGTCGTCGGCAACGCCGTCGGCGGGCGCGCCACCAGCGACGCCGAGTCCGTCAACTTCGCGGCGAAGGGCCCCGGCGGGGTCCGCCCGCTGATGCCCCTGATGACGATGCCGAACGCGGCCGCCGCCCAGATCGCCCTCCAACTGGGCTGGCACGGACCGGCGCTCACCGTCTCCACCACCTGCGCCAGCGGGGCCGATGCCATCGGGATCGGCGCGGCCATGCTCCGCGACCACCGCGCCGACGTGGTGATCGCGGGCGGCTGCGAGGCGACCCTCACACCGATCACCCTCGCCGGGTTCGGCAACCTCAACGCCGCCTCCCTCCGTACCGAACCGGCCACCGCGTGCCGGCCGTTCGACGAGAGCAGGGACGGCTTCGTGATGGGCGAGGGCGCCGCCTTCGTGGTCCTGGAGCGGGCGGCCGACGTGCGCGCCCGGGGCGGCCGGGCACACGGCCTGGTCGCCGGATACGCCGCCACCTCGGACGCCCACCACCTCTCGGCCCCGCACCCCGACGGGGCGTACGCCGCCGAAGCCATGACCGGCGCGCTCGCCGACGCCGGTCTCGTCCCCTCGGACATCGCCCACGTCAACGCCCACGGCACCGCCACCGTGCACAACGACCGCGCCGAAGCCATCGCCCTGGCCAAGGTATTCGGGCCGGACGGTCCGCCGGTCACCGCCAGCAAAGGCGTGCTGGGCCACCTCATCGGAGCGGCCGGAGCCGTCGAACTCGTGGTCGCCGTGCTGTCGATGAACGCCGGTGCGGTGCCGCCCACCGCCAACCACACACGAACGGAACCCGAGATGGAGATCGACGTGGTCCACGGCACCCCGCGGCTTGTCCCCACCGGCCCCGCGCTGACCAACTCCTTCGGCTTCGGCGGCCACAACAGCAGTCTGGTGGTGGCCCCCGCATGACGACCCTGCCCGATTCCGCGCTCGACCCGTCCGCACCGCTCCTCGACGCGGACGCCGCCCGCCGCTACCGCACCGTCACCCGTCGGGCGTTGGACCGCCCGGCACCCGTCCGGCCCGGGGCGGGGCCTCTGGCCGCCTTCGTCCTCACCCATCCGCTCGCCGAGCGCACGGTCGCCGGCCTCGCCGCCGGCCATGGCCCGTACTCCCTGGTCCACCTCGCCCAGGAGATCGAACTGCACCACCCGCCGCGCCCCGGCGCCCCGCTCGACGCGTCCGCCGCGCTGGACGCCGTACGCGTCGAAGCCAAGGGCACCCGGCTCGTCCTGACCACCACGCTCACCGACCGGACGACCGGCGCCGAACAGGCCCGGCTCACCGCCCACATCCTGCTCGCCGGCATCCGGGCGGCCGAACCGCGCGGCACGCTCGTCCCCACGGCCTCGGTGCGTCAGGAGACGCCGGGCGACACGGTCAGCCGTGACCTCGGGATCGACCGGGAGTGGATAGCCGACTACGGCCGCGCGGCCGGCGACCTCAACCCCGTCCATCTCGACCCGGAGGCCGCCCGGTCGGCCGGGTTCACCGATGTCATCGCCCACGGCATGAGCCTCGTGGCACTCGCCGTGGAGGAGGCCGCCGAGCGGTACGCGGACGGAGACGTCGACCGGGTCCGGGCGATCGGCGCGCGCTTCGCCCGCCCGGTCCTGCCCGGCGAGGGAACGACCCTCATCCTCACGCCCGCCGCCGGGGACACCGTCGCCTTCACCGTACGGTCCGGGGGCGGCGCAGCCGTCAAGGGCGGCCGGCTCCGGCTGGGCCCCGGGACGGGAGCGGGCCGATGACCCGGACCGGCCGCCACGGCGAGACCGCCGAATCCGTGCTCCGCTGGGCCGACAAGACCCCGGACGCCCCCGCCCTGTGGTGGAACGGCAGCCCCACCAGCTACCGGGAACTGGCCGACGCGACCGCCGCCGCCCGCGCCCGGCTCGCCGAACACGTCCCCACCGGGGCCACGGTCGCCGTGCTCGACGACAAGTCGCCCGGCACCGTCGCCACCGTCCTGGCCTGCCTGGCCACGGGCCGTCCCGCGCTGCTGCCCTCGCCCACCCTGCCGCCCGACCACGTCGCGGCGGTGATGGCGGAGGCGGGCTGCCGGTACGCGCTCGCCGGGCCGGCCGTCACGGCGAGGGATCCGGAGCGCGGCGGGGGAGCGGTGCCGCCGGGCACCGCCCTCGTCCTCACCACCTCCGGCTCCACCGGCATCCCCAAGGCGGTCCCGCTGCCGCACCGGGCCGTGGAGGCCTTCACCGGCTGGGCCGCGGACGCCTTCGGCATCGCCGAGTCCACCCCGGTGCTCAACTACGCCCCGCTCAACTTCGACCTCTGCCTGCTGGACGTCTGGACCACCCTCGCCCACGGCGGCCAGGTGGTTCTGGTGGACCCGGCGACAGCGGCCGGCGGCCGGGGGCTGTTCCGCCTGCTGCGCACCCACCGCATCGAGGTGGTCCAGGCGGTCCCGCTCTTCTACGCCCTGGTCGGCGCCCAGGCCCGCGTGGAGGGCGGCGGCCCGCTGGAGGCCGTCCGGCACGCGGCGTTCACCGGCGACGTGATGCCCGATCAGGCGCTCGCCGACCTCGTGGACCTCGCCCCCGGCGCCCGGCTGCACAACATCTACGGCTGCACCGAGACCAACGACAGCCTGATCCACGAGGTCGACCGGAGCCACCCGCAGTCCGCCCCGATGCCGCTGGGCCGCCCGCTCCCCGGCGTACGCCTGAGGCTGCGGAACTCCGACGGCCGGCTGCTGAGCGGACCGGGACGCGGCGAACTGGAGGTCTCCACGCCCTTCCAGAGCACCGGGTACGCCGATCCGCGCCGGGCTGCCGAGAAGTTCGTCCTGGACCCGGCGGCGGACAGCGGCCCGGGCACCTGGTGGTTCCGCACCGGCGACCTGGTCGAGAGGGACGCCGACGGCACTCTCCGGCTCGTCGGCCGACTGGACCACCAGGTCAAGATCCGGGGCGTCGCCGTCAACACCGGCAAGGTCGAACAGGTGCTGCTGGAACACCCCGAGGTGCTGGAGGCCGGGGTGACCACCGTCCCCGACCCGGTCGAGGGCCGCCGCCTGATCGCCGTCGTACGGCTGAAGGACGCCTCCACCGCCAACAGCCTCGACCTCAAGAGGCACTGCACCGCCCGGCTGGCCCGCGGCTGGGTACCGGGTCTCCTCGTCCCCGTGACCGAGCCCCTGCCGCGTACCAGCACCGGCAAGGTGGACCGCCGCGCCATCGCGCGGACCGTGGCCGCACCCGCCGCCACCGCGTCCTGACCCGGCCCGACCGCCCTCCGCGGACCGACCGGCAGCCGCCGGCAGGCCCCGCACCACCCGAGAACCCCGTACGAGCGACCCGCCAAGGAGCACTCCGTGAGCAACGCCGACCAGATCAGCGAGTACATCGTCCGGGAGTTCCTTCCCGACCTCACCCCCTCCCAACTCCCGCCCGACATGGACCTCCTGGCCGACGGTGCGCTCGACAGCCTCGGCGTCCTCAAGCTGATCGCCTGGGTCGAGCACCACTTCCGGCTGGCGGTCGGCGACACCGACCTCGACCCCGAGAACTTCCGCAGCGTCAACGCCATCGACGCCTACATCGCGCGCTCCCGGAGCACCGCCGCCACGGGAGGCTGAGCCGTGCACCCGGCCCTCGTCCCGATGGTCGACCGGCGCGCCCCGGCCGGCCCCGAGCAGTGGGACGCACTCTGGCAGGCGCTGGCCGACGGAGCACTGGACCGCGGCGACGCGCTGGCGCTCCTCGCCTCCCTCACCGCGGCCCTGCCCGAGGAGGACAGCCTGCTCGCCCTGCTCGACGCGCTGGACCGGCGGCGCCCCGCGCGGCCCGCGACGCCCTGGCCCGGCACCGTCAACGTGGTGGGCACCGGCGGCGGCCCGCCCACCGTGAACCTGTCCACGGCCGCCGCACTGGTCGCCGCCGCCTGCGGCGTCCGGGTCGTCAAGTCCGGCTCCCGCGCCCACACCGCGCGCACCGGTTCGGTCGACCTCCTGGACCGGCTGGGCGTCCCGTTCGCCGCCTCCCTCGACCAGGCGTCCGGCCATCTGGAGTCCCACGGCATCGCCTTCACCGGGCCGTTCGTCTACCCCGTGCAGCTGGCCCGGCTCGCCCTGCTGGCCGTGCCGACGTCCATGCGCGTGTTCGGCCGGTTCCTCAACACCCTGGGCCCGTTCCTCGCGGCCGTCCCGGTGGCCGCCCAGGTCACCGGCGTCAGCGGGGGCCGGATCCCGCCCTCCCTGCGGGCCGTGGCGTCCCGGCCGGGCGCCCCGGCGACCTGGCTGGTCACCAACCCGCTCGGCGCCGACGAACTCCTCAGCATCTGCGACAACACGATCCACCTTCCCGACGGAGGCACGCTGACACTCCGCGCCGGCGATCTCGTCCCCGCCGACGGGTCACCCGACGATCTCGCCCCCGTCCCCCGGGACGCCGCCGCCGAGCACTTCCGAACCGTTCTCGCCGGCCGGGCGGGCGGTCCTCTGCGCGCCACCCTCCAGCTCAACGCGGCCGCGCTCGCCCTGGCGTCCGGCCACCGCGACGACTGGGCGAAGGCGGTCGCCGAGGCGGGCGCCGCGCTCGACGACGGGGCGGCGTTCGACCTGCTGGAGCGGCTGAAGGGGGCGGACCGTGCCGGCTGACTTCTTCGCCGAGGCCCGCGCCCGCGAGGAACTGGGCCTGGCGGTCTTCCTCAACGCGGGCGACCCGCCGCTGCCCGTCCTCACCGACCTCGTCGCGCTGCTGGACGAGTCGGGCGTCGACTGCCTCGAACTGGCCGTCCCCTTCCCCGACTCGCCCACCGACGGGCCCGTCGTTCGCCGGTCCGCCGACCGGGCGCTGGCGCAGGACGTCGGGCTCCGCGAGACCCTGGCCTTCGTCGCCGCCGTACGGCCGGGGCTGAAGCGGCTGCGGATCGCGGTGCTCGCCGACTGGAGCCACAGCCTGCGCACCGCCGCGCCCGCCGACTACGCCCGCGCCGTCGCGGACAGCGGCGCCGACGCCCTGCTGGCCCACGGCCTGCCGCCCCGGCTGCGGCCGGCCCACCACGAGGAGCTGCGCGCGGCGGGCCTGCCCGAGGTCACGACCTGCTACCCGTCCAGCGCACCGGCCACCGTCGCCGAGGCGGCGGCCCACGCCACCGGATACCTCTACCTGGTCGCGCGCTACGGGCGCAGCGGCGCCGGAACGCCCGACGGCGGCCATGCCGGTCTGGCGCCGTCCGTCGCCGCCCTGCGCGACCTCACCGCCTCCCCGATAGCCGTCGGCTTCGGGGTGTCCACCGCCGAGGATCTCGTCTCCGTCGCCCGCAGCGGTGCGGACGCGGCGATCGTCGGCTCCGCCGGAGTGGCCGCGCTGGAACGGAGTCGGGAGGCCGGGTCCGACCCGGTCGACGGCTACCGCTCCTTCGTCGTCGCCCTCGGCCGCCCCCACACCGCCCGTCCGAAGGAGGACACCCGTGCTCATCCGTAACATCGAGACCGTCAAGACCGTCGACTGGGGCAACGGACTCAGCCGCAGATTCGTCCTGGACGCAGACGGCCTGGGCTACAGCGTCACCGACACCACCGTGCGGGCCGGGACCAAGTCCCGCCTGGAGTACCGCAACCACCTGGAGACCTGCTACTGCATCGAGGGCTCCGGCGAGGTGGTGGAACTCGACGGCACCAGTCATCCGCTGACGCCGGGCGTCCTCTACTCGCTCGACAACAACGACCCGCACTTCCTGATCGCCTCGCCGTACGAGGACCTGCGTCTGGTCTGCGTCTTCGCCCCGGCGCTCCAGGGCGACGAGGTGCACAGCCTGGCCGAGGGCGTCTCCTCCGCCTACTAGGCCGCACAGCCGCTCACCCGACGGGCGCCTGAACCACGGGCGCCCGCCGATCCGACGACGGGACACCGCCGTCACCTCTCCGTCCGTCATCGACCGAGGCCACCCGCACGGCCCGTACGGAAGGCTCCGCCATGAGAAACCGCGACGCGGATCAGCAGGCGCTCTGCGCCGGCATGGCCCAGTGGGGCAAGATCCTGAGCGAAGGACATGTCGAGGCGGACGCCCGGTCCGCGTTCGAACCGGACCGCTGGCGGTCCCTCGCCGACAGCGGCGTCCTCGGGCTGCCGTTCCCTCAGCAGTGGGGCGGCGCGGGCCAGTCCCTCCTGACCACCCTGCACGTCCTGGAGACCCTCGGCGAGACCTGCCGGGAGTCCGGGCTGAACTTCTGCGCCACCACGTCGATGGCCAGCACCGGCGTACCCCTCACCGCCTTCGGCAGCGACGCCCTGCGCGAGCGCTATCTGCCCGGCATCTGCTCGGGCGAGCTGATCGGCGCGCACGCCATCACCGAACCCGACAGCGGATCCGACGCCATGGCGATGACCACCCGCGCCGAGCGCGACGGCACGCACTACGTCCTCACCGGCGGCAAGGCCTTCGTCAGCAACGGCCCCATCGCCGACGTCTTCGTCGTCTACGCGCGTACCCGCCCGGAGGGCGGACCGCTCGGCACCACCGCCTTCCTCGTCGACCGGGACACCCCCGGCCTCTCCGTCGGCGGGGCGACCGCCAAGATGGGCCTGCGCACCGCCCCGTTGTCCACCCTCCACCTCGACGGCTGCCGGATACCCGCCGACCGGGTGCTGGGCCGGGTCGGCGGCGGACTGCTCGTCCTGGACCACGTGATGAAGCGCGAGATCCTGTTCGGCTTCACCGTCCAGCTCGGCGAGATGCGCCACCGGCTGGAACGCACCGTCGCCTACGCCCGGGAACGCCGGGCCTTCGGCCACCCCATCGGCGACTACCAGGCGGTCTCGCACCGCGTGGTCGACATGCAGATCCGCACCGAGACGGCCGCCAAGTGGCTCTACGACACCGCCGAGCGGCTCGCCGCGGGCGAGGACGTCACCGCCGACCTCGCCATCACCAAGATCCTCGCCAGCGAGGCCGCCCTCTCCACCAGCCTCTCGGCGATCCGCGTCTTCGGCGGCGCGGGCTACCTCACCGAGGTCGGCCTGGAGAAGGAGGTACGGGCCGCGGTCGCGGGCACCCTCTACTCCGGGACCAACGACATCCAGTACAACCACGTCGCCTCGGCCCTGGGGCTCGGCGGATGAGCGCCCCGGCCGGACCGCCCCGGCCGCTGCTCAAGGTGTGCGGAGCCACCGCCCCCGAGGAGGCCGCCGCCGTGGCACCACGGGCCGATCTCGTCGGCCTCTGGTACGGGGTGGAGAACGGGGCCCGCGATCTGACCGGTGCTCGGCTGACCGAACTGGCCGACGCCGTCCGCACGGCGGGCCGGGCCGAGCCGGTGCTCGTCACCTTCCTGCACGACGCCGAACGGATCGCCGCGGCCGCCCGCGCCGCCCGGGTGCGCTGGATCCAGCTCCACGCCTACCAGCCGCCCGCGGCCGTGGCCGCCCTGCGCGCGGCCGTGCCCGACGCGGTGCTGGTCAAGGCCGTGCACGTCCTCGACGGGGCGTGCGTCGAGCGGCCGTTCCTCACGGCGTACGCCCGCGCCGGAGCGGACCTGTTCCTCGTCGACGCGGCGACCCGGGGCGGAGCGGTCGGCAGCACCGGCCGCCGCGTCCCGGCCGAGGCGCTGGAGGCCCTGCTGCCCGCCCTGCCCCGGCCGTTCATCCTCGCGGGCGGCCTCGGCGAGGCCGACGCACCGGGACACGCCTTCGCCGCGCACCCCGGGTTCCGGGGCGTCGACATCGACCACGCCGCCCGTGGAGACGGCGGCCCACTCGACCCGGCCCGTGTCGCCGCGCTGGACCGCGCCTGGACCGGCTCGCCCGCCCCTGCGCCGTGACGTCCCCCACCCCGCAGGAGAAGCCCGCCACTTCGTGAGGAAAGCCCGATGACGCAGTCCTTCCTCTCCGCGCTCCTCGGCGCGGAGCGCCCCGTGATCATGGAGGTGAAGTCCCGCGACGCGCACGGCGCCGACCTGTTGCGGGGCCGCACCCCCGGCGACATCGCCGCCGCCTACCAGCGGGCCGGAGCCCCGTGCGTGTCCGTCGTGACCGGCCGCTGGTTCGGCGGGTCGGCCGCCATGCTGCACGAGGTGACCGCCCGCGTGGACGTCCCGGTTCTGCTCAAGGACTTCGTGACCCGGCGCGACCAGGTCACCGCCGCCGCCCGCGCGGGTGTCTCGGCGGTCCTGCTGACCGCGGCGCTGCTGCCCCGGGAGTCCCTGCACGACCTGGCCCGCGCATGCCGGGCACACGGGCTGACCCCGTTCGTGGAGATCACCGGCGCCGAGGAGGCGATCGGGCTGCCGAACCCGCAGGACTGTGTCGTCGCGGTCAACAACAAGGACATCACCGCACGCGAACGGGACGCCGGGGACCTGGACCGCAGCCGCGCGCTGCTGCCCGCCGTACGGGCCGCCGGCACGCTCTGCCCCGTCAGCGCCAGCGCGGTGAACGACCCCGCCACCGCCGCCGGTCTGCTGGCCGAGGGCTACCGGGGCCTGCTCATGGGGACCGCGCTGCTGCGGGCGCCGAGCGTGGACGCCTGGCTGGCCGAGTTCGACGCACACCGAGCCGCGGGCACCGAGGAGACCGGGCGGGTCGTGGTGCCGCTGACCGCCGAAGTGCCCTCGGTCCTGCCGCACCCCGCCCCCGTGGCCGACGTGGCGGCTGCGCGGCCGGACGCCTCGGCCGCTCCCGCCGGCGAGGCCGAGGACGTGCCCGCGTGAGCGCCGCGCCGACGGAGTCGGTGGCCACAGCGGACGTCACCGCGGCCGGGCACGACGTCGCCCTGAGCGGCGTGGAGCAGATCGTGCTGGGCCACGGCCGCCACCGCCTCGGCGCCTGGCGGGCCGAACCGGCCACCGGTGCGCCCAGATCCGTGCTCGTCGCCGTCCACGGCCGGGCCATGTCACCCGGCTATTTCGCCGGACCGGTCGCCCCGCACACCTCACTGCTCGCCCTCGCCACCTCGCTCGGCCACACGGTCCTCGCGGTGGAACGGCCAGGCTACGGTCTCTCCCGCGCCGCCCTCCCGCACGGTCTGCCGCTCGCCGAACAGGCCCGGCAGCTGCGCCGATCGCTCGCCGGCTACGCCGAACTCCACCCGGTCGGGGCCGGGTTCTTCCTGCTCGGACACTCCGACGGCGGCAAGACCGCCCTGCACCTGGCAGGAGAGCCCTGGAGCGGGGCGACCCCCGCCGGCCGCCTGCTCGGGCTCGACCTCAACGGCTGTGGCTGGCACTACGCACCGGCCGCCGCCCACTTCCCGGACACGCTGGCCGGTGGGGCGGGAGAGCTCAACTGGGGTCCGCTGCGCCTCTATCCGGGCGGCACCTTCCGGGCCAGCCGCGCCCTGCTCCGCGAGGTTCCGGCCGCGGAGGAGGAGGAGGAGACGGGGCGGTGGCCCGCCCGGTTCCCGGCGGCCGCCGCCCGGGTGCGCTGCCCGGTGCGGCTCACCTTTGGCGCGTACGAGGGCTGGTGGCGGCTGGACCGGGACGAACTGGCCGCGGTGGCCGCGAGCTTCACGGGCACGCGCCGCCCCGCCGTCGAACGCCTGCCGGAGGCCGGACACAACCTCAGCCTCGGGCTGGCCGCCCCGCTCTACCACGCACGGGCGCTGGCGTTCCTTGAGGAGTGCCTGGCGGCCTCCTCCGACAGCCGGGGGTGACGTACGCGTATGCGCGTGAGCGCGTGAGATATGGACCTTTGGGCCCTGACCTGCTGGGATGATCGCGCACCGCGTACACGCTCCGTTCTGCCGCGTGCACCGTACGCCACCGCCTGGGAGAGTCCATCCGATCGACAGGACTGCGACATGAGCCACTACCCTCCCCGTGCCACCCCGTACCCGGCCGGCCCGGCCCGGCCCGGCGGGCATCCGCCCGCCGGCGACCGGATCACCGCGCCGCTCCTCGTGGCATCCGTGCTCTGCACGGGGCTGATGGCGGGGTTGTTCTTCGCCTACGACATCTCCGTGATGCCGGGCCTGGCCGAGCTGGACGACGCCGCCTACGCGGCGGCCATGCAGCGGTTCAACGCGGCGATCGACGGCAGCGCGCTGTTCGGCCTGGTCTTCCTCGCCACGCTGGGGCTCACGGTCGCCGCCGCGATCGTGGCCTTCCGCCGCAAGCGCCGCGCGGTGGCCCTGCCGCTGGCCGCCGCGGCACTCTGCTATCTGCTGGTGCTCGTCGTCACCGTCGCGGTCAACCTTCCCCTCAACGCGGACCTCGCGGCGCTCGGCGACCCCGCGTCCGCCCAGGACGTGCATGCGGTGATCGACGACTTCAAATCGGTATGGGTGCCGGTGAACATCTTCCGGACACTTTTCTGTGTTCTGAGTCTCGGTGCTCTGTGCGCCGCTCTGCTCCGGTACGGGAAGCCGGAATCCCCTGCGCTCCGGTAGAAAGGAGTCCGGAGAAGTGATGTACCAGTATTTCATCCGGCAACGGCTGATCGCCGCCTCCCGCATGCTCGGGTAATTCTCTCGTATTCGCGTTCGCATAGGGTGAGCCCCCTTTCTGTGCCGGTCGGCGAAGGGGGGCACCTGTGCGTGCCGTGCTCCGCCTCCGTACTGCTCGACGCGGTGGAGCCCCCGTCCCGCCCCCCGCCGGTCGGCGGCCCGGAGAGATGTGGGAGCGTGGGAACGGTGAGTGACAAGCCGACGGAATCCATGCAGTACCGCTTCGACGGGCCCGAGGACGCCCCGGTCCTCGTGATCGGTCCCTCGCTCGGGACGACGTGGCACAGGTTGTGAATCGTGTCTCGTGGGGCCTCGGTCGGTCCAGCTGAGCCGTATAAGGCCAGGTCAGGCCCTTTCTGTCCAGGCACGTCGACTCTGTTGGTGAGATGTGTGTGAGAGAAAACGCTCCTGGCAGGAGACACGACGAGCCCCCGCCGACCTCTGTCGGCGGGGGCTCGGCCACCGGCAAGATCCGCCGGTCGGCCAACCCGCTGAAGCTGGTGAGCCCGTCGAACGTGCGGGACATGGCGCGCGTGCCGCTCGGTGTCGCGCAGGCCCGCAAGCTCGTCGCGGACTTCCGGCCGGACGTCGTGCTCGCCACCGGCGGGTACGGCGCCGTCCCCACCGGCCTGGCGGCACGGCTGTGCCGGCGCCCGCTGGTGCTCCACGAGCAGACCGTGCGCCTGGGCCTGGCCAACCGCAAGTTGGCGAGCTCCGCGACGCGGATCGCGGTCTCCTCCGAGTCGACGCTGCCCCTGCTGCCCGAGGCGGCACGCGGCGCGGCCGTCGTCACGGGCAACCCGATCCGACCGGAGGTCCTGGCGGGCCACCCGGACAAGGCCGTCGCCGAGCTGGGCCTGCACGACTTCGACCGCCGACTGCCGACCGTGTACGTGACCGGGGGCGCCCAGGGCTCCCAGCAGATCAACGGAGTGGTCCGGGACTCACTGCCCTGGCTGCTGGAGCGGGCGAACGTCGTCCATCAGTGCGGCCCCGACAACGTCGACGAGTTGTGCCGACACGCGTCCGCCCTATCGACGGCGCTGGCCGGCCGCTACCACCTCACGGGCTTTGTCGGACCCGAACTTCCCGACGTGCTGGCGCTCGCCGACGTCGTCGTCTCCCGCAGCGGCGCCGGGACGCTGGCCGAGCTGACGGCCCTCGGCCGCCCGGCCGTGTTCATCCCGCTCGCCTCCTCGGCCGGCAACGAGCAGGCGCACAACGCCCGGCATCTGGAGGAGGCCGGCGCCGCCGTCGCCCTGCTCGACGAGGTGACACCGGGCCGCCTCCGGGAAGCGCTGGCACCGCTCCTCACCGACCCCGCCCGACGGCAGGCCATGGCGGAGCGAGCCCGTGCCCACGGCCGCCCCGACGCGGCGGACCGACTCGTGGACGTCCTCCTGTCCGCCGCGACGAACTGAACGTCCGGGTCGCTTGCGCAGGCCACGGCCCGGGGGCGGGCCTGGCCGACACTCACGTCCGCGTCAACCTCGGGCGGGTCGTCGTCGCCTGGTCCACCGGCGGAGGTGACGGCCGGTAGGACTGGGCGAGGTGGCGTTGCAGCCGGATGTGGCGGAACTGGTAGACGGCGCCGGTCTGGCGGAGCACGCCACGGCGGTAGGCGTCCTCCAGGAAGACGACCGTGTTCCAGGGCAGTCTGCCCGTCAGCGGCAGCCAGACGCGGGACAGCGTGAGCCACTGCCCCCAGGCGGTGAAGGCCAGCACGTAGGACGACGCGCCGCCCAGTCCGCCGACCGCGCCGAGCAGGACCGCGTCCGCCAGCCGCCACACCAGCGGCCCGAGGAGGTCCTGGAACAGGCCGACGACAAGAAAGCCGCAGAGGCAGACGCCGAGGGTGACCGCCGGCATGAGTACCAGAAGTTGGTGTCCGGCGGTCGCGCGGTTGGCGGACAGCAGCCGGAGGGGCGTGGCCGCCGCGGTGATGTCCATCGGCGCTTCGAAGGTCGCGAGCAGCCCGAAGACCAGCCCGGCCGACAGGCCGAAGATCAGCGCGAAGACCAGCATGTTGATCAGCACGCCGCGGAGCACCCCGGGGTCGGAGAGCGACGACCCCAGGTAGAGAGCGCGGAGCAGCGCGTGCGCCCAGGCGTACCCGATGCCCAGCACCGCCCCGCCCAGCAGCATGAACCCGAAGCGGGCGGTGAACGCGCGCAGCGGCCGACGGGCCACCCGCCGGTCGGCGGCCGGCAGTCTGAGCCGTACCCGGGACGGCTGGAGGGCGACCCGGTCCAGGGCTGCCATCACGGCGTAGACGAGCCCGAAGGCCACCCCGGCGATCAGCCCGACCAGTGCCCCCTGGACCAGTACGATCGCAGGGCCGAACCACTCGACGGACTGCCAGAGTTGGGCGACCAGCCCCACCAGCCAGGTGGCGGTGGCCATGCACAGGGCGGAGGTCAGGGTGACGTGCAGGACGCGGGTCCCCGTCGGCAGCCTGCGGCTCAGTCGCCACCAGGCGAGATCCTGCCGGCCGCCGTCCCCCTGACTGAGGCTGTGGGCGAGGTAGCCCAGCCAGTGCCGGGCACGCTCGGCGTCCCACTCCCGCTGCCGCCGACCGTCCTCGGACCGCTCGGGCGCACGGCGCCGGTAGACCGTCGGTACGAAGCCGGCCAGCAGATGTTCCTCAAGGTCGCTCGGGGTGGGGAAGCGTGTGGTGTCGAGTAGTTCGGCCGGGCTCCGGTCGGGCGCCTCGCTGTACATCGTCCGGGCCAGGATCACCATCAGCGGAGTGCGCAGCACGTCGGCGAGTTGGGCGGCCCCGGGGGTGTCACCGGTTCGCAACGCCTCCAGCACCTCGTCCCACACGCCGGTGCCGCTGCCCGTGGCACCCCCCGTGGCGCGGCGGACCTCGTGGGCGACGGGTCGTGCGGTGCGGGGCAGGTAGGCCGCGAGATCCTCGACGGTGAGGTCGGCCAGTTCGATGCCCGCGGCCCACACCAGGGGTGCCCGGGTCGCGGTGACCACCTGCTCGTACTCGTGCCGGCGGCTGGTCAGGACCAGCGGCAGGGAGGTGTCGTTGAGCGCGTCCAGCGCCGCGTCGCGCAGGCCCCGGGCTATCTCGTCGAACCCGTCAAGGACCGGCAGGATCAGGTCGGCGTCGACCAGCGCGGCGGCCTGCGTCGTTCCACCGGCGACCCGGCGGGCGAGGTGGGGGTGGTCCCGTAGCAGCCGGCCCACCAGCAGGTCCCGCACGGTGGTGGTGGCCGGGTCCCACGAGCCGAGGCTGACGATCACCGGCACCGGATCGGCCGGCGCGCGGGCCGCGAGGAGGTCGAGGGCGAAGCGGACGGCGAGCACCGACTTCCCCGAGCCCGCCCGGCCGAGTATCACCAACCGCCCGGACCCGATCCGCCGGTAGGTCTCCGCCACACTGCGCACGTCACCGCTCAGGTCCACGCCCCCGGCGGTGGCGCCCGGTTCCAGCCGCTGAACGTTCTCGGGATGGTCCGTCAGGGAGGCGGGCGCCGGCTGCCAGCGCACCGGAAGCGGGAACGGATCGTGGACCCGGCGCTGCTCCTCCTCGCGCCGCCAGCGCCGCCGGACCTCCCTGGCCAACGAGTCGGCGGCGCTCGTGAGCACGTCGTCGACCGGACGCGGCGCGGGGGTGTCGGGCGGCGCGGAGGCGGGCGGGGGCGGCGGCCCGGTCACGGCGACGGGGACCGGCTCGGGCGCGGGGGCCGTCGGTGGCCGGTCCATGGTGTCGGTGAGCCGACGGCGCTCCTCCGGCCGGGCCTCCAGAGCGTCCGCCAGCAGGTGCAGGGTCTTCACCCGGTGGTCGGTGGACTTGCCGGTCTCCAGTCTGCGGATGGTGCGTACGCTCACCGTGGACCGCTCCGCCAACTGCTCCTGGGTGAGGCGGGCACGCTTGCGTAACTGGCGTAGCAGCGCGCCTGCTTGGTCCGTCATTCGGGGCTCCCACCTCGCACGGATACGGTGGTCCTGAGCGTAGCGTGACGACCGGTCACGCATGGCCGGTCGACTGGCCTGTTCCCTGAACCGCGTGCACGCCATCGTGACAACGGACCGGCGGCCCCCGCCGGCACGTCACACGAAGGAGCACTCCCGAATGGGACCCTCAACTCCACGTCGTCTGCGGGCCCTTGGCGCGGCACTCGCGGCCGCGCTGGCACTCACCGCGCTCAGCGGCCCGGGCGCTCGGGCGGACGCCCCCGCCATCCCCGACTACGCCGACGGGTTCGGCCTCCAGGTCGCCCAGCCGACCGAGGTGCACTCCGGTACCGACCTCACCCTCACCGTGACCACGCCACAGGTGTCCGGCCCGCACAAGATCCGCGTCTTCCTGCCTCGGGACTACGCCGCGAACCCGCACAAGCGTTGGCCGGTCGCATACTTCCTGCACGGTGGCGGCGGCAACGTGAACGACGCCGCGGCCGCCCCCGCTCTGCGCTCCGACAAGATGATCACCGTGGTTCCGGACGGCGGGCGCAAGGGCTGGTACGCGAACTGGAAGATGCAGAACACCGTGCTGAAGGCGGCCAACTGGGAGACCTTCCACCTGGAGCAGGTCGTCCCCTTCATCGACGCCAATCTGCGCACCTTGCCCGACCGCGCGCACCGGGCGGTCACCGGTCTGTCCATGGGCGGCTCCGGCGCCCTGCACTACGCCCAGGCCCGACCCGACCTCTTCGGCCACGTCGCCGCGCTGTCCGGTGGCCTCGACTTCGGAATGGCGGAGATCCGCGCGACGGTCGTCGCCACCGAGCTGAACCTGCCGGGCGCCTGGTGCGCGGTGAGCAGCGCGAGCGGGTGCCCCGACTACGGCCCGTACGTCGACAGCGACGCCATCTTCGGCTCGCCCTACCCGGTGTTCGGCGCCGACCGCCTCTGGCGCGCCTACGACCCCGCGGCCCCGGCCAACCTGGCCCGGCTCGCGGACACCTCGGTCACCCTCTACACCGGCGACGGGGACGTCATCGACGCGCGGACCGCGCGCGCCGCCCGCACCGTCAAGTCCCGGCTGGACCAGCTGAACATCCCCATTCGCCTTGTCGACTACGGCAACGGGAAGTCACTCGCTCCCACCTGCAACGGCGGCCACAACTACGGCTGCTGGGCCCCGGCGTTCGCCGACCACGTGCCGCGCCTGGAAGCCGCCTTCGCGGCGGCCGCGACCAACTGACCCACTTCGAGCCGCTCATCGAGGAGAAGCCACCACCATGGCAAAGCACAAGCAGTGGAGCAGGGCGAGGCTTCCCGTCGTCGCAGGCGCCGTCTGCGCGACGATACTGGCCCTGTCGGGCCCGGCGGCAGCCCAGGCCGGCGCAACGGCCGAGGAGGAGCACGCGGCCACACTCGCGGCGCTCAAGAGGTTCCAGGCCGCCGCCGGCCCGGGTGCGGCCGTCCACGCCGGGAACGGTGACGGCTCCTGGACCCTGTCCGTCGGCACCGGCACCGTCAACTCCACGCGGCCCATCAAGTCCGACGAGCACTTCCGCGTCGGTAGCCAGACCAAGACCTTCACCGCGGCGGTGCTGCTGCAACTCGTCGACGAGGGGAAGGTGTCGCTGGACGCGATGATCGACGACTACCTGCCCGGCGTCGTCTCCGGCAACGGCTACGACGGCACCCGCATCACCGTCCGCCACCTGCTCCAGCACACCAGCGGCCTGGCGGCGTACAACCCGTACCCGGTCACCCAGGCGCCCAAGCCCAGTCCGGACGGCACGTACGACCTGGCCGCCTCGGTACGCAAGGGGCTCAGCAGCCCGCCGGTCTCCGCGCCCGGCGCGGGCTTCACCTACTCCAACACCAACTACCTCGTGCTCGGCATGCTCATCGAGAAGGTGACGGGCCAGAAGGTGCACCAGGCCGTCACCGACCGGGTCATCACCCCGCTGGGCCTGGAACGCACGGTCTTCCCCGCGCCCGGTGATCGCACCCTGCCCGCCCCGGCGGTCAACGGCTACCACGGGGCCCGGCTCGGCGGCCTGTACTTCTGGACCCCGGCTCTCAGCTACGACCCGTCCCTCTACAGCAGCGCGGGAGCGGTCATCTCCACACTGGAGGACCTGACCACCTTCTACCGGGCGATCACCTCGGGCGAGGTCTTCTCGTCCGCGAGCCTGGCCGAGATGGAGAGGGTGTGGAAGGCCGAGCCGGGTGGCGACGGCGGCGTGGGACTGGGCATCGGCAAGTTCAAGCTGTCCTGCGACACCGTCGCCTGGGGCCACAACGGCGGCGTACCGGGCTACCTCACGCAGACCTTGGTGACCAAGGACGGCCGCCACGCGTCCGTCGTGACCAACACGCTGTTCCAGCTCAACACACCGACCAAGCAGCTCGCGGAGCTGCTGGACGCGGCACTGTGCAAGGACGCGCCGAAGCGGTACTGACGCGGCGGCGGGTGGGGCGCCCCGCGGGACACGGGGGATCTCGCGGAGCGTCCCGCCGCACCCGGGCGCCGGCCCGCGCCACGTCCCGCACCGGCCGTAACTGGCCGGTGGCACTGTGGCCGGTCTCCTGACCTGTTTCCCCGGACCTCCCGGCGGCACCCTCGCTCTCACACCCCCCTGCACCATCGCACCCACGCACCATCGCACCTGCGGCATCGAGGAGTTGACATGGCGTACCGCTACCGATGCGGCGAATGCGGCTTCACCACCCGGTGGACCACCGAGTCCGAGGCCGAGGACCTCGCGGTCGCCCACTACGCCGACCGGCACCCCCGACTCGTCCCGGGCGGCAGCGTGGAGATCAACCGGAAGAACCCGAACTCACTCGGCTGCGTACCGCTGTTCGGCCTGGCGTGCCTCGTGCTGTTCCTGATCATCGCCTCCTGTCAGCGCTAGGCGAAACAAGAGCCCGTGATGAAGGAACTCGGCGCCACCGACCCGCGGGCGGCCCATGACCCTCCGCTCCTGCCCCGGCCCGGCTCCGGCGGCAGGGGCGCCGTACCAGTATCCGAAGGGGGACGTGATGACCAGTACACGGCTGCTGCCACTCGGTCCGGACGACCCACGGCAGCTCGGCGCGTACCGCATCGAGCGGCGGATCGCCTCCGGCGGAATGGGACGGATCTATCTCGGGCGGTCCGGCAGACCCGGCGAAGGCGGCCACCTCGTCGCGATCAAGACGCCGATCGCAGAGGGCACGGTGAGCCCCGGCGACCGCAAGCGGTTCGCACGCGAGGTGGAGCTGGCCCGTCGGGTGGACAGCGTCTACACGGCGCGCGTACGCGACGCGGGACTCGCGGACGCCCGCCCGTGGATGGCTGTCGACTACATACCGGCTCCCCCGCTTTCCGAACTCGTCGACAGTCAGGGCCCGTTGCCGGTCCCCGCCGTCCGCTGGGTGGCGGCCGGCGCCGCGCGCGCCCTGATCGCCCTGCATGACGAAGGCGTCATCCACCGGGATGTGAAGCCGCAGAACATCCTGCTACCCGCGGCGGGCCCGCGCCTCATCGACTTCGGCATCTCCCACGCGTACGACCTCACCCGGACCGCCCTGACGCTAGGCACTCTCGCGTTCAGCTCACCGGAGCAGGCACGCGGTCAGGCGTCCACCACGGCATCGGACGTGTACTCACTCGGCGCGACGCTCTTCTACCTGGCCGTGGGTCGCCCGCCCTACCGCGTCACCGAGAACATGCTCCAACTGCGCGCCCTCGTGGACAACAACGACCTCACGCTCAAGGGAATGCCCAGGGAGTTGGCCCCGCTGATCCGACCCTGCCTGGCCGCCGTGCCCGCCAAGCGCCCGCACCTCCCCGACCTCCTGACGGAGTTGGACCGGACCGTCCCTCGGGGAGGCGGTGAACAATCGCTGCCACCACACTGGATGGCCCTGATCGAAGGGTACGAGGCCGAGGGCCGGCGCCTGCGGGACACCGCCCCCAGCAACGAGACAGCGACGGAACGACTGCTCACCCAGGTACTGCCGGCGCTGCCCACCCGCCCCTACACGCAACAGCGCGAGGCGTACACACAGCTGCGGGACGCCGCCAGAACCCCGCAGCGTCGGGCCAGACTCGGGTACGTCGCGGAGACTCTGCGGCGCCGCCAGGAGGAACTCCGCCAGCGCGTGCAGCAGGAGAGACGAGAGGAGCGTGCGAGGCAGGCGCGCGCGCAGCGCGAACGTGAGGAGGCGAAGCGGCGCGAACAGCTGCGCAGGGCGGAACAGGAGCGCAGGCGAGAGGAAGCCGAGCGCAGGCGTAAGGAGGCGGAACGCAGGCATGAGGCGCTGCGGTCGGTGGCCGCTTTCACCGGGCTCATGCTGCTGCTTGCCGCGGTCATCGGCGGGTTCGCGTACGCCCGGGAGAACGGGCTGATTCCTGAGCGGAACGACAACGCGAGCCCGTCGAGCTCCCCCGCCCCCGCCCCTGACCCCGACCCCGCCCCCACCAACACCCGTACAAGCGGGAGCAGCACCGGCGGCTACGGCTCGGTCGACAACAGTTACACCCCGCCGCCGCCCCGAGAGCCGGACCCTCGCGACAGGGCGTTCGCGGCGGTTCGGCGCGGGAACTGCCTCAACGTCCACGACGACGGCTATGACAGATGGAGCAAGGACACCCCGCACACCGTGCCGTGCGGCTGGCTGACCGCGTACGTACGTGTCACCGGGGTGGCCGACTCCGACAGGTGCGAGTCGGGTGGCGGGCGCACCTCCTGGTCGCACACGAACGACGACCTCACGCGCACGGTGCTGTGCCTGGAGCGGCAGTTCCGTACGGGCCAGTGCTTCCTCGCCACCGCGAAGGACCGGCGCCCGGACACGGCGAACCTGATGACCATCTGGGACTGCAACGCGAGGAGGGTGCCAGTCAAGTACGACTTCATCATGCGGATCACGAGCGTCGGATCCGGCACCGTCGGGAACTGCGGCCTGGACTACGCCTGGGAGATCCACGGCGGCAGAGGAACGATCTGCGCCGCCGTCGCCTGAGCCGCGCCGTCCCACGAAGCGGCGCCGCGAGAACCCCGGCGGCGGCCTCGTCAGAGGCACTCCCTCCCTACGGAAGAACGACGGTTCACCAGGCGACGTACCACTCAGCCCAAGGAGGCACCAGATGGACGAGCCGACCCCTCCCCCGGACGGCCACGCACCGGCTCCACCGCCGCCGGCCATACCGCCGCCACCCGCCTACCCGCCGACGCCGCCGGACGGTCCCGGACTCCAGCACGCCCGTACCCGGCCGGGACGACAGCGTGCCTGGCTGATGCTGGGCGGCGCTCTCACCCTCGTCCTGGCGCTGGTCATCGGTGCCCTGGTGGTGACCGGCGCCGGACTCGTCGGCGGCCGCAACAGCCCCGAACGGTCCGGCGGCGGCTCTGACGGGACCGCGCAGCAGAACCAGACGCCGCGTCAGGAACTCAAGCCCTTCCAGGAGGCCGTTGAGAACCTGGCGACCGCCGAGGGCCTGCGCTACAAGGACACCTCCGCCTTCGGGATCACCGAGAACGAGATCACCGTCACCGCCGGCGGCAGCAAGTACGGCACCGCCGGCTCAGGCAACAGCCGACACGACCGGGACCTGCTCAGCGTCGGCGGCAAGACGTTCCTGCGCTGGCAGAAGAACCCCGCCCCCGGACCCGGGGCGGAGTCCGGCGCCCGGGAGAAGCCCAGCGCGTGGATGGCCGGCCTGGACGACGGCTCCACCCTCGTCAAGGAGTCCCTCGACCGCACCCTCCCCCCGCCGAAGCTCGCGGACGTCCTGACCAAGGCCCTGGCCGAGGTGGCGAAGAACCCGACTCCGGCGTCCCGGGCCGAGGAACGGCCCCGCAGTGTGCAGGGGACACCCGCGCGCGCCGCGAACACCCCGGCCGGCCGGCTCCTGGTCACCAAGGACCTGCCCCACCGTGTGCTGCGCCTGGAGTCCTACGACCCGCGCGAGGCCCTCGACCAGTACCGCAACGGCGAGACACCGACCGAGATCCCGCGCGTGACCACCGGACCGCTCGCCGGGGGCCAGGCCGAGGGCATGGACCTCACGCCCCTCACCGGCGACGACGTCAAGCCGATGTTCGACGACCTGCTCGAGCGCACCAAGCAGCTCAAGGACGCCACCGACCGCGGCATCAACTTCACCCTCAACGGCTCGGGAAAGCTGAGCTGCGGCGCCGGAGGCTGCTCCGTCGATCAGAGCTTCACCGGCCAGATCTCCGCCAAGGCCCGAGAGCAGCGCGTCACCGGCGGCAAGGTCACCGCCGTACTGAGCGCCACCTTCACCATCGGCGGCCGGCCCGCCGGCTCGTGCACCAGCAGCCACGGCACGTTCCCCGTCACCGGCGAACGCGTCTCCGGCAGCCTCCGCTGCGCCAACCCGGGCGCCGGCGCCGTCTACTCCTCCGTGGCCGCGCAGGAAAGGGCCAAGGCCCAGGCCCAGTCCCGAGCCAACGGCGGACGGCCCGTCCGGTACAGCATTCCGCTGCGCGCCAAAACCCTCGTCGACGCTCGCGCCCTCGCCGCGCTCGAGGTCAGACAACTCGTCGACCGCGTCCAACGCGAACGCGACACCGCGAACTGCCCCACGCGCCCGAACGCCGCGCCCCAAGGCGCCCCCGGCGCCCCCGTCACAGGGGAGATCGCCCCCGGGACCCCGCTATCCGGCCCGCCGCCGGCCTCACAGGCTCGCACCTTCAGAGCCCGCCTCACCACGATCACTGACCGGATGCCGGCGACCGCTGTCATCACACCTGTTCGCAACGGCAAGTGCCCCGACGGGAAGCTTTCTGACCCGCTTCCGCAGGGGATGTCCAAGCACTTCGTGAACGCCAGGGCCGACACCGCCGCGGACAGCAAGACGGTAAGTAGGCCCCCGGTGAGGAGCGGGTCGTAGGGAGCGATGTCCTTGTCGGTGACGCGGGGCAGCGCCCAGCGCATGGCAAGGGCGAGAATGCTCCCGGCTGCCCATCCAGCGGGAACCGCAATCGCGCTGGCAGATACCGCTCCGGAAACGGCGGCGTAGCGCAGGTCACGGTCCGCGACTCCGAGGCCAGCGAGGATCGCGAACTCAACGCGAGTTCGCCGCATCCGCAAGGCAAACGCCCCAGCGGCGATGACTCCGAGCACTACAATACCGGGAGCGAGTAGCAGCGCCGACTCGCGTTCGATCATTGCCCGGGAAGCGGCGATGCCTTCTCTGGTTTCGAGCTGCATCCCCTTCTGGCTGATGATGCTCTGGGCGATATCCATCTGTTCGGTGTCACCTGCGAGGAGCAGTCCGTAGTCCGAGGACACCACATTGGTGCTGTCGCGTCCGGTCCTGGGCCATGCCTGCAGTTGTCCGGGGGCAGCGAGGTAGGTGTAGGAGGCGTGTGCCTGCGGGCTCTCCATCAGGCCGACGATCCGCGCTGGCGCATCGCGCTTCCAGCGGTAGGGCAGGCTGTCGCCCAGGCTCAATCCTTGGGCATCCGCGAGGGCCCGGCTCACGGCGATCTCCCCTGTAATATGTCGCCGATGACGCTCGAATAGATCCTGGTGCGAGAATCGAATTCTGATGCTCGAAACTCGAAGCGATTCGCCGGTTCAACCGGCGAATCGCTTCGCAATCTCTTTTATTCTCCTACCTCTGGACTCAGCTCGATTGTAACTACTCCTGGGATGTCAAGCGCGTCAATCAATTGCCCTGCCGCCTCCGCGGAGAAGAGCGTTTTGGTCACGCTGAGGAGAAACCCGGGCGTAGGTGGATTGTAAGCCTCTCGCTGGCAGGTGAATTTTTCTCCGCTGGGCAGTGCGAAAGTGAAACACAGCCACTCGGCCAGCGAGTCCACTCCGACATCGGGCCGCCCCCAAAGGCGATAGAGCGCCATGAGGTCAACCTGCACTATTGATCAGAAACTCATGGGGTTCTTGTCCAGGACGTAGCGGACGTGCGGGCCGCCGAAGTAGCCGCGCACGATGTGTGGCTGACGCTGGCGTCTGTGGAAGAACCTTCGGGTTTCGGCGGCGAGTTCGGCCTGATTCCTGGCCCGGTGGGTGTGGGGCAGGCTGCGTTTCAGGTCGGCGTTGACCAGCTCGTCGGGGTTCAGTTCGGGTGAGTACGAGGGTAGGAAGTGCAGCTCGATCTGGTCTTGGTGGTCGGCGAGCCAGGCCCGGACGGTTTTCGAGCGGTGGGCCGAGTGCCGGTCGACGATCAGGTGGACCTTGTGGTCGAAGTGCCCGACGAGCCGGTCCAGGAAGCGGCACATCACCTTCGCGTCGAACGACTCGGTGAAGACCATGAAGTGCATCCGGCCACGGGTGCTGATCGCGGACATCGCGTTCACGGAGAACCGGTTCCCGGTCCGGCGGACGATGGGGGTGGAGCCTTTGGCGCCCCAGGTGCGGCCGGTGATCTGGTCCGAGCGGACACCGACCTGGTCGGCGAAGAGAACCTCGGCGTTCTCCGCCTTCGCCCTGGCCCGGATCGCCGGCCAGGTCTCCTCGCGCCAGAGGAGGACCGCTTCCGGGTCCTGCTCGACCGCCCGCTTGTCCGGACGCTGGAAGGTCAGCCCCCAGCGCCTGAGGTACTTGCCCACCCCGGGCTCGGTGAAGCGGACGCCGTACAGCTTGAAGATCAGCTCGCCTATTTGCCCCCGCGTCCACAGATGACCCGAAAGCCCCAGGTCAGCGGGGATGTGATCAAGGACGGCCTGCCGTACAGCCGCCTGCTCGGCCTCGGACAGGACCTGATGCTCGCCCACGCGGCGGCCTCGCGGGCGCGACAGCAGCGCGTCCCGGCCACCGGCCCGCCACCTCACCCACCAGTTGTCCACGGGCTTGACCGACACCTTGAACAGGGCGGCTACCTCCACCCGGTCCCGGCCCTCCACCAACGCGGAAACCGCCAGCAACCGCACGGCTTCCTGCGCGTTCGGCGACCACGTCCGCGCGTCCCCTACCAGATCACTCACACACCATCAACGAGCCTGAACTCAAAGCGTTTCGGCTCAGTAGCACGGGTACCCCGAAAGCTGGTCACACCAGCCCTTTGACCTGCTACTTCAAGATGGCGGAGGCTCTCTGAATTCCGCGTATGCCCAGGCGTGACCGGTGCGTCCCTCCCGTCTCGGTGCGGAACGTAGACCAGGAGTGCCGGTTACTGAGGTTGAACTCGGGATGTCGTGCTGCTGATCAGGCAGGTCGGATGGTCAGGCCGGTCTCGGTGAGGCAGCCGTCTATGAGGTGGCTGC
>NZ_JBIDBC010000032.1:0-86611 GCF_043202835.1 Streptomyces sp. NPDC048142 | reverse complement strand
GGCGAGGCTTCTTCTTCCCCATGCTCTCCATGATGGACATCCTCCCGGGGACGAACCCCTGATCTCGAATGTCCGTCAAAGCGGATCAAGCCCAGTCCCTTTCGGCAGCAGCGTGCCCACCGGTTCCACATAGCCTGCCGGAAGGTGGTCGCCCGGAGCACGGCAGGTCCGGTACTCCGAGGCCGTGGGCAACCCCGGCCAACTACTGGTAAGCCTGACGCCCGTTGCCTGGTCCTCGGCCGACTCGCGGAGGACGTCCAGGGACCGCTGGCCCACTGACCGACCTTGTCCTCCGGCTCGACCAAGCCAAGCAGGGTGGCCATGGTCTGTTCGCCGACGCATCGGATCTTGGCGTGGGTTGTGTCCTGGTGCCGTTGTCGTCGCTTGAGTTTCCGGCCCCGGATCGGGAAGCGGATGTGGGGGCCGACGCCTTGGCAGGAACGGTCGGCCCAGCGTCCCCTCCGGCCTCGGCCAGGGCCTCGACGAGGCTGTGGACGCGGGCGGCGGTCGGGTCGTGGGTGGATTCGGGCAGTGCCGGGGAAGCCCATACGATGCGGGCGAAGGGATCAGTCAGGACCTGGACGTTCATGCCGTGACGCCGATGCTTTCCGGAGTAGTACGGGCGGCCGGCGGCGATCCGGTCAGTCGGCAGCAGGGTGCCGTCCAGGAACACGAAGGCCGTCCTGCTCGCGGTCCGCATGACCTCGCCAGGCTCGGCACGAGCGTGGTCAGGACTTCTACCGCCTCGCGGATGTAGCGGTGGACGTCGCGATCCCGAATCCGGCGCCGAGTTGGGCGTAGGTGTCGTCGCAGCGCAGGTGGGCCAGTACCAGGAGGGCCTGGCGACCCGGCGTGACGCGCCTCCATCGGGTGCCGATCTCGCGACGGCGAGCAGCCGGCTGTTGAGCGAGGTTGCGCAGACGCGTGCTGGGCAGATCGATGGCCGATGGGTGGACAAGCACCCCAAGCTCCTGGTCGGCACAGGGGATCTTGGTCGTGAACCCGTCTACCAGGAGCTCCGCCTGTTCGTACAGCGAGCCAAACACCCGTCCACACCGTCAGGTTGGAAAGAGCTCAGTGTGTCGTGTCCGCGCGGAATTCGTAGCCCTGTTTCTTCGAGGCTGTCCGGCACGGGGTTTGTTGGCCGGAGGGCGAGCGCCGTCGGATCTGCGCCGCGGTTGCGAAGGCGCCGGATGAAGTCCACGAGGTCATTGATCCCGACATGCCGCCAGTCCTGGCCGCGGAGATGGCCACTCAGAAGCAGGTGAGGAACATTCGGGAAAGCGGTGCCTTGGCTTCGTGTAGACGATCACGATGGACACGGGGCGCCGAAGCGTCGTCCGTCTTGGAGGGCAGCAACGCGTGGAACTGTTCCTGGTGAATTTGCGGGCGATCGGAGGAGCGCGTTGTGGGGAGCTTCTTCCAGAAGTGAACGTCCCACGGCACCAGAGGCCTTGGAGCTGACGAAGGAGAGGGATGAATGTCTGACTGGTTCGGCAGGAAGTCGTGACAGTCCACCGGGGCCTCCCGGTGATCGCGGTCCGGGCCCTGCTCGGGCTCATCGTCGCCACGCTCGACGCGGCCGTCGTACGCGGCGCTGTGCGTGCGGCCAGGGTTTCGATCAGGCAGGACCTGGTGTCGCTGGGCGACATGCAGCAACTCGCCAGCGCGTTGGCGGAGATGACCACCGCGGCCTACGCCTTTGCGTCGCCGCTCCTCCAGGAGCGGACATCTTGGATCGGCTGGCTGTGGTGGCGTACCACTATCGGGCCGGACGGGAAAGCTCCAGCGGGACATGGCCCTGACGTACCGGCGGGCGCGCAAGGGCGCAGGGGCGCCTCTCGACTGGCGATCGACCAATGGCTGCGAGGTCGTTGTTGTCCCCAGGGACGCGCGGCCGCCAGCGGTGAAGGATGCGTAGGAGCGCTGACACGCAGGATGAGCGGGAGGGCGTTCAGCGCGCCGGCTCCGGTGGCAACGGGACCCTGTGGATTATTCGGTTGATGTGGATGCACAGCACTACGCGGGGAAGTGGAACGGTGGGAGGTAGCCGTTCTCCATGCAGGTCCTGGTGGTGACGAGGCGGCCGTCGGGTCCATGGACTTCTACCGGGTACATCTCGACCGGGGCGTGAACGACCCTTCCTCACCCTCCGGATCCTCGGCGTGATCCCACCCCACCGCCTCACCCAGCACGACCTACTGCTGCTCATCGCGAAGCTCGCCCAGGCCCAGCACCTCGACAGCGTCCCGCTCACCGACCACGACGCCGTCGCGCTCGCCACGCCCGCACCGGTGGAGGCCCCATGACCACGCCCTTCCTCGACCGCCCCCTCGCAAACCGGCCCCTCCAGGGGCGCGTCGCCCTCGTCACCGGCGCCGCCACCGCCCTGGCCGGGGCCGGAGCCACCGTCGCCATCAGCCACCACGCCCAGACCGCGGCGACGATCGCCCCGGTCGGCGCATACGTCATCGCCTTCAGCGTGATGAGCGCGCGGACCACCGCCTCGCGGTACGGGCCGTCGTAGGTGCACCGTGCGACCCAGTCCCCCCCCAGAACTCCATGGTGTGGGCGAGTGCGGCGTCCGCGTCCGGGACGTCGGGCGGCGTGTTCAGGTGGGAGGGCTGCCAGCTGAGACAGAAGACTCGCCGCTCACCTGCGCTGACGAGGAACTTGCTGTACGCGATGCCGGGCGACACCCGATCTCGATGCGTACCTGATGCGGAGTACGCATATGCCCAGCAAAGAGCCACTCTGCGGCTCGCCGTCGCCGCGCTCATGCACCTCACCGGTGAGCGGCAAGCCGACCTCGCGGCCGGGCTCGGACTGAACCAGACCCAGATCAGCCGCAAGCAGGCCGGCACCACCGCCTGGTCGCCGGCCCGGCGTCGGCAGGCTCTCCGCCCACTACGGCATCCCCGTCGGCGACCTCCTGGTCGGCGTCGACCGCGCCGTCCACTGCCTCCCCGCCGGCCGCCGCGCCCCCGCGCGCCCCGCCGCACTCCGGGACCTACGGGTCCGTCGGCACCACCAGCGCTCGTTGAGAGGACGGCGGCTCCCCGCCGGGGCAGCCACCCAGAGGCTGCACGTCATGAGAATGCTCGGATCAGTTGGCACCTGTTCTGGTGAGTCGGCATCCCTGGGCAGTGCAGCTGGTACGCAGGGCATTCCTACGCTTGGTCTGCGGCCTTCTCGGATGTCATGTGTGCAGGTGCATGCCTTGGGTGTGTCTGTCGTGGACTCTCGGCTCGTAGGGCCTCGACTTCACCTCGTAGTTCGGTCAGTTCCCGGTGCAGTGCCTGGATGGCGACGATGGCCACCCCGTTGGCGTCGGTGCAGCAGATCGTCCGGTCGTTCTCACCGACTCCGAACGCTTTCCACCAGTCCTGCGCCATGGGGCCCAAGTGGCGTACGTGTGGCGGGTCCCAGTGGTATCGCCACGTGCTGACCGGTAGCTGCACCACCTGTTCCAGTACCTGGTAGCCGTTGACCGGATCGCTACCGCGTACCGCACCCGACACAGCACCGGACGCCAGACCAGCCGCAGAAGCATTCCGCCGCAGGCACATCCTGACCAGGGACGACGTCCGCATCCTGGCCAGGGACCCCTTCAACCGCCGGTAGCTCATCGCTCCCAGACCACTGCGGTGACGTCGGTCTTCAGTGCGTGGTCCGAGAAGAGCAGGCTGCCTCCGCCACCGCGGTTCTGCGGGCTGTTCACCGGAAGCTGGACCAGACCGTTGCCCGCCCCGCTGCTGTAGGTCGTCCCGCCAACCGCCGTGACGTCACGGTCTTTGTTGATCATCGTGGTGTCGTAAGCGGCGTTTGCCGACCGCCAGGATGTTCGTGCTCGCGACGGCCGGACCGCTCAACGCAGCCGTGCCGGTGGCCGCCGTGGCTGTCAGTACCAGCAGGCGGCGGGCAACGCGCTTCGTGGACATCAAACATCCCTCCGTTCGGGACGCCAAGTGCGTCCGCGCCACCCCTAACGGACTATTGCCCCCAAAGGGCACGTAGAGTTCCACGCTTCCTCCGGCCCCGCGCTCGCGAGGCGCGTACGCCGTGAGGCGCCCGGCCGGTTGCTGGCACCGCGGACCAGGACAACGGGCGCGACCATATTGACCGTTTCCTCCTCGTAGTTCCCGAGCATCGGATCAGAGCGCGACCCGAAGATCACGACATCACGCGGGTGACGCCCCGCCGCCGGACCGGGTTCGGCCGCGTGAGATCAGCAGTCGCCGCCGTGGAAGACGCAGCCGACCGTAGCGCCGCCACCCATGCTGACCACCCCCACGGCTGGATCGGTGCTGCCCCGTACGAAACCTCCCGCGTATCCGTCGGCCCCGACGCCGCGTGCGCCCACGTAGACGCCCCAGTTGAGGAAGAGTTCCCGCAGGCCGCCGACGCTGTCGGGAAACGGCTCGGCGGCGGGACGTACACGGCGCTGGAGCACGAACGGGCCGTTCATCGCCGAGGTGACCTTGCTTTCCCACGCCGCCGGGTCGACCTCCCAGCCGGCGATGATTCCGTTGCCGCCGTGCAGCAGCGTCGGCTTCAGGATCAGCTCGTGCTGGTGGCCCAGGGCGTGGGCGAGCAGGTCGACCCGGGATCCGCCAGGATCCGTGGCGCGTGGGCGTACGTACCGCGTCCATGGCAGGAGCCGGTCGAGGCAGTCCAGTTCGGCGGCATCGAACAGGTCCCGGTACTGCTCGTCGGAGAGCATCGCCAGGGTGCCCTTGTTGCCGTACAGCTCGGCGTCCAGTCGGCTGAACAGCCCCAGCCTGCCCTGCTCGACCGCGGTCAGCAGCGGCTCCAGCTGGGCCGCCGCGGTGGGGTCGGTGAGGTCCTCGGGCAGGAAGTACCGGAAGACGACGTCGACGGTTCGGCCCGAGGCCGTTGGCCGGCCGTTCGGGTACGTGAGCTCGCCGAGGTCGCAGGCGATCCCCTCGACCCCGTAGTCGGCCAGCTTCGCGGCGAACACCCGCAGCCGGGGTCCCACGACGGCGAAGTTCTCCACCGTGTCCACCACGGCGACGACGGGTGCCCGGTCGGTGGGGATGTTCGCGGCGCACTCGGCGTACATGGTCCGCACCATGTGGCCCAGCGTGTCCTCGTAGCGGAGTTCGTGCCGCCGTACGAACTCTTCGAGCGGTGGGTACGCCAGCATCGCCCGGTTGATGTCCGCGTTCTCGAAGCCGCCGAGCGCGCTGGTGATATTGAATTCGAGAAGTTTGAACCCCGAACCGTCGTGATAGAGGTCGGCCCGCCCCAGCGGGAGGAGCTGCCCGGTCCGGGCGCTCCGCGTGATCAGCGCTGATTGCACGGGGTCCATGCCGACCGCCGCGGCCAGCGCCGTGGTGCTTCCGCCGAACCCACGCTCCGGGAGCGAGCGCAGCAGCGCGTAGACGGTGTGGAGGTCGCCCACGAGGGTGCGCAGTTCGCTCTCGCTGAGGAAGGCGGGGCCGTTCAGGAACCGGTCCTGGTACGCGAGCTTCAGTGTGGCGGATGCCAGGGCGGCGGCCGCGGGGTGGCCCGTCGACGCGTTCCGCGCGAGCTGCTCCCCGTACGCGTGGCCCAACCGCGATCTGGGCGGCCTGGGCAGCTTGGGCGGACTCGTGGTCGTCATTGCGTGTCCTTCCGGAGTGGACCGTTCTCGGTACGGTGCCGTTCTCGGTACGGTGCCGTGTTCGGTACGGTGCCGTTTCGGGTTCGGTTACGGTGCCACGTTCGGTTACGGTGCCGTGTTCGTTTACGGGGCCGGCGCGCCGAGGCGTGCCGGACGGCTGCCCGCTCAGTCCGTCCCTGTCGGTCGCGGAGTCTGCTCGGCGCGGGAGATCCACCGGCGGCGGGCGCCCACGAGGAGCCCCATCGCGACCGCCGCCATCACCACCGCGCCGGCGCCGAACACGGCGCGGGTGCCGACCTCGGCGGCGACGATGCCGCCGGCCGCCGCACCGACGGGCAGTCCGCCCCAGGCCACGAGCCGGTACACGCTGTTCGCCCGGCCGAGCAGGTGCTGCGGCACCAGGGTCTGCCGCAGGACGACCACGACGACGTTCCACGTCACCGTCCCGCACGCGAAGATCGCGAGGGCGACACCGGCCGCGTACACCGACGGCACGACGGCAAGCACCGTCTCGCTCGTGGTGATCAGGACGGCGGTGGCCACCAGCGCTCCTTCCCGGCCGAGACGTTCCGTCAGCGCGGGGGCGAAGCGTGAGGCCAGGACGGCTCCCACGGCTTGGCAGGCGAGCAGGACGCCGTACCCGAACGGACCCAGACCGAGCACCTTCCCGCTGTGCACCACCAGCACGGCGAGCATCGCGCTCCCGGCGAGGTTGATCAGACAGGACACCAGCGCGAGGCTGCGCAGCAGGTGATGCGAGAACAGCCACTTGGCGCCGGCCAGCATGTCCGACAGCACGCCGGCCCTGTCCGGTCCGCGCTCCACCGGCCGGGTGCGGCGGATGCGGCTGATCAGGACGGCGGAGCACAGGAAGGTGGCCGCGTCCACGCCGAAGGGCAGGGCCGTCGCCACACCGAACATCAGCGCGCCGACGAGCGGGCCGATGAAGCCGGTGCCGGCCTCCTGCGCGGCCATGATGCGGGCGTTGGCGGTGGCGAGCCCGGCCTGCGGGGTGATGAAGGGAACGAGCACCTGGGCCGCGTTGCGGCAGAGGACCTCGCCCACGCCGAGCAGGAACATGCACACGTAGAGCAGCGGCAACCCGCCCCAGCCACCGAGGATCCCGAAGGTGAGCACCGCCAGCAGAACGGCCCGCGTGACGTCGACGCGCACCATCATCGCCCGGATGTCGATCCGGTCGACCAGCAGCCCTGCCGGGATGCCGAACAGGATGAACGGCGCGGTGAAGGCGACCGAGGCCGCACCGATCAGGCGGGGGTCGTCGGTCAGACGGGTGGCGAGCAGGGGCGCGGCGGCGATCGTGGCCCCGTCACCGAGCGAGGACACGGCGGCGGACCACCACAGCCGGGAGAAGTCGCGTCCCAGAAGCGGCCGTTGCGAGCCGGCCTTGTCAGTCGTCGACGCGGTCATGAAAGCGCGTGGCAGCGCAGCCGGCAGTACATTGCCTCCCCCTTCGATTCGCTGCCCCGCCGTCGACGCCCCCACCAGCCCGTCGTCGTTCGCCGGGGCCCGTACAGCCAGGTGCACGGGGCCCCGAGAGTAGTCGGCGTCCGCGGCGGAGTCGAGGGAGAGATCACGTCCGACGGGTGGGAGCGCATGCCCGTCGATCGAGTGCCGGGGACGAACCGGCCGGGCGCCTCCCAGGAAGATCAATCCGTGTGCGAATGAAGGGGGTTGCGTCCTGCGGTCTTCTGATATGTTCACCGCCGCTGGGCGGGTGAATCGGCGGTCAGCGGCGTGCATGCATGGGAGGACATGCCGTCAACGGGGCTTCGGCACACTGCGTCGAGCCTCCGGTTCGTGCTCAGGGCCGATCGTTTCGGCGCGACGGCATGCGGCTGGTGATTCTTCGTCCTCCGACCGCGCGACCGCGCTTCGCCTCACCGACTCCTCGCCCCTCGGCGGCCTGCCGGCATCAATGGCCGGCCGGGTCTGCGGAAGAGGCGTCGGGAGAGGCATCGTGACCGACCGCTTCGGCGCACGGTCCGGAACGGACGGACATCCCGGCGAGGCACCCGGTTGCCCGCAGCCAGGGCTGCCACGGAGCAGCCGCGCGCAGATGGAAGGGTGGGAACAACGTTCATGAGAACCTACGAACCCGATGCGGCGAGACCTGCGACCGGCACCCGCTGTCGCCTCTCACGTCATCCGCGGGTGTGCCACCTCCGGCGCCCCGGAGGCATACGTTGAGTCTCGCGACGGGCCTGAAGATCGCCCGTCCGGACGTCGTCGAATCGGTGACGGTCGCCGTCATCGGCACCGGGGCGATCGGGCGGGATCTGGTCAGCAAGATCGACCGGTCACCCACCTTGGACTGCCGGCTGGTGGCCGGACGCAATCCGGAGTCGGCGGGCCTGCGGTACGCCGAGAGCCTCGGCTGCGCCACCACCGCCGCCGGCATCGAGGCCGTACTGGCGGCGGCGTGCCCGTTCGACGTCGTCTTCGACGCCACCAGCGCCGCGTCCCACCGGGACCACTGGCCGCTGCTGGAGCCGCTCGGGACGCTGGTGATCGACCTGACCCCCAGCAAGGTCGGGCAGATGGTGGCGCCCACCGTGACCGGGGTATCGGCGGCGGCCGCGCGCAACGTCAATCTGATCAGCTGCGGCGGCCAGGCGTCCGTTCCGGTCGTGCACGCGCTCGCGGCTCGTTTCCCGGTGACGTACATCGAGGTCGTTTCGACCGTGGCGAGTGACGTGGCGGGCCGCGCGACCAGGCTGAACCTCGACGAGTACGTGGCGGCCACCGGCCACGCCGTGACGACGTTCTCCGGCGTGAGCGACGTCAAGGTGATCCTCAACATCAGTCCGGCGGTACCGCCGGCCACCTTCCGGACCGCCATCCGTGCCCGCACGGCCGAGGCCGATCCGGCGGCGGTGCGAGCGGTCGTCGACCGAGCGGCCGAGCAGGTGCGGTCCTTCGCTCCCGGGTACGAGGTCGTCGCCTGCACCGCGGTCGACGATGTGGTGACGGTCATCCTTGAGGTCACGGCGCACAGTGACGTCCTGCCTCCGTACGCCGGGAACCTCGACATCATCAACGCCGCCGCCGTCATGGTCGCCGAGCAGTACGCGGCCCGGCCGGGCCGGGCGTCGCGGATGGGGGTGACCTCGTGAAGCACGTGGTGATCCACGACCCGACGCTGCGCGACGGCCAGCACGCCGTCCGGCACCAGCTCGGGCTGACCGCACTGCGCCGCTACGCGGAAGCGGCGGACGCGGCGCGGATTCCCGTGGTGGAGGTCGGCCACGGCAACGGTCTGGGCGCCTCCTCGTTGCAGGTCGGGCAGGCCGCGGCGAGTGACGACGAGATGCTGACGACCGTCCGCGAGGCGTTGCGCCACAGCCGGTTGGGCACCTTCATGCTGCCCGGCTGGGGCACCTCGGAGGACCTGCGACGGGCGGTCGCCCACGGGGTCGACGTCTTCCGCATCGGCGTGCACGCCACCGAGACGTCCCTGGCCGAGCACCATCTGGGCTTCCTGCGGGACGCGGGCGCCGAAGCCCACTGCGTCCTGATGATGAGTCATATGGCCTCCCCGGACGAGCTGTCCGAGCAGGCCGCACAGGCCGTCGGATACGGGGCACAGGCCGTGGGGATCATGGACTCCGCGGGCCACTTCCTCCCTTCGGACGTCACCGCGCGGATCGGCGCGATCGTCGAGGCGGTCGACACGGTCCCGGTGATCTTCCACGGACACAACAATCTCGGCATGGCCGTCGCCAACTCGGTGGCCGCCGCCGACGCCGGCGCGCTGATCATCGACGGCTGCGCCCGCGGCTTCGGCGCGGGGGCGGGCAACACCCAGCTGGAGGTGCTGGTTCCGGTGCTGGAGCGGAGCGGGTTCACCACGGGCGTCGACCTGTACGCGCTGCTGGACGCCGCCGACCTCGCCGAGCGCGAACTCATGCCCGCACCACCGGTGACCGCCTCGATGAGCATCGTCAGCGGCCTGGCGGGAGTGTTCTCCGGATTCAAGCACCGGGTCGTCGAACTCTCCGGGGCCGCGGGCGTGGACCCGCGCGAAGTCTTCTTCGAACTCGGCCGCAGGCAGGCCATCGCCGGCCAGGAGGACCTGATCGTGGACGTGGTGGCGGAGCTGAGCGGCCGCAAGACCGAGGGCTGACGAGTCATGTGACCCGGTGAAGAGGGAGGACCAACGACATGGCAGTTCCGGAAGCTGTGCCCGAGTCGAACGGGACAGCGGGTGTGGAGGTCACCCGCATGTCGTTCGACGCATTCCTGGCCATCGGCCCCCAGGGGCTGTACCGGGCCGACCGCCCCGTGGTGATCAAGCTGCCGGCCGACGTGCAGGGACTCGGCCGGGACGAAGTGGCGGCGCGCCTCGCCGAGATGACCGTCACCCTGTTCAGCGAGCCGGGCGACAAGAACCACCCGGGGCGCTGGGAGACACGGGACATCAAGCTCCGCGAGTTCTTCGCGGACGAGCGACACCTGACCAGCTCGGACACCTGGCACCGGGTGGTGTCGAACATCCGCAGCAGTCCGGCCGACGTGAACGCCGTCATCGGCTTCGACGCCGAGGAGTTCTTCGGCTACGCCGACAGCCTGTACGCGGCCAACCTGTGGATCAGCCACCGCGGCGTGTTCACCAAGAACCACTTCGACGAGTTCGAGAACTTCAACATCGCGCTCGAAGGCCGCAAACGGTTCATCATCGCTCCACCCGGTGTGCGGGACTACTACCCGAGGTCGGTCCTTCGCGGGTTCGGGGACAAGTCCAAGGTGGTCGACCTCGACGACGTCGACCTGTCGCGCTACCCGAGGCTCGCGGCCAAGCTGGCCCAGCGCCGTGACTTCGTCCTCGAACCGGGCCACATGCTCTACCTGCCGCTCGGCTGGTGGCACCAGGCCGAGTCGCTGGGCGAGATGAACATCAACGTCAACTTCTGGCTCAAGTCCAAGAAGATCCTCCGCAGGCCGCATGTGCTCGGCGTCGCCCTGTACACGTACGCCTACCGGAGACTCAAGGGCGTCTACAGCTACAAGCCCACCGAGGGGAACTCCCGATGAGCGAGCGCAGGACCATCACCCCCACCCACCGGTACCGCAACAACGACAAACTCATCGGGATCGGCAACGCCTTCTGGAACGCGTCCTACGAGAACGGGGTCGCCGGCATCGTCGGCGACCTCGATGACGGCGTCTTCCACATGGCCGACGGGCACGAGTTCGTCAACTTCACGGTCTGCTCCTACCTGGACCTGGACACCCACCCCAAGGTCATCGACGGGGCGGTCGCCTCGCTGCGCCGCTTCGGCGTGCTCGACCACTGCATCCCGCGCACCCGCGTCCAGACACCGGTGCTGCTGGAGCTGGAGGAGTCGCTGGGCGAGCTGTTCGGCGCGATGGTGATCAGCGCGATCTCCACCGCGGCGGCCAGCACCGGTCTCCTTCCGATGATCGCGTCGGGGCACCTCGGCAACGGCACCAAGCCGCTGATGGTCTTCGACAAGAACGCCCATGTCTCACTGGCCAACGCCAAGCCGAGCTGCGCCGACGAGAGCGAGGTCGTGACCTGCCGCCATCACGACCTCGACTTCCTCAAGGACATGTGCCGCACCTACGAACGCGTCTGTTACGTGGTGGACGGCTCGGACAGCCTCGGCGGCTACGCGCCCGTCGAGGAGCTGGCCGAACTGCAGGAGAAGTACAACCTCATGGTCTTCTACGACGACTCGCACTCGCTGTCCGCGTACGGCGAGCGCGGCATCGGCTACGTACGCACGCACGCCCCGGTGCTCGACGAACGGACCATCACCGTGGCGACCCTGACCAAGGGATTCGGAGCCGGTGGCACGGCGATCCTGCTCGACGGCTACCCCGAGGAGACACGCCGGCTCATCGAACGGTTCGCGGGCCCGCTGGGCTACTCGCAGAAGATGAACGCCGCCGCGGTCGGTGCGGCACTCGCCTCGGCCGAGATCCACCGCACCGAGGAACTCACATCGCTGCAAGGGCGCCTGCGGTCCAACATCGCGCTGTTCGACTCGCTCGTCCTGACCGAGCAGGCCGAAAGCACCTACCCGATCCGGGTGGTGCCGATGGGCGACGAGACGGTCGTCGAGGCGGCGAAACAGGTCTTCGCGGCCGGGTTCTACACCTCACCGGTGTTCTTCCCGATCGTCGCACGCGGTACCGCCGGACTGCGGGTGATGCTGCGGGCCGGCCAGAGTGCGGAACAGATCGAGCGGCTCTGCACCGCGCTGATCAAGGCCGGGGCGCGCCCGGCGACCGGGCTCCCCGCGGCGGTGACCCGGTGACCGGGGCGGCGAGGGCGATTCCGCGCAGCATCCTCTACACGCCTGCCCTGTCGCCGGACAAGGTGGTGAAGGCCTGGTCGTACGACGCGGACGTCCACCTGATCGATCTGGAGGACTCCGTACCGCCCGCCGACAAGCAGGCCGCCCGCACGGTCTGCCGGGCCGCGCTGGAGAAGACGCCGAGGCCGGGACAGGTCGCCGTGCGGATGAACGAGCTCGGCAGCCTCGCGGGGGTCCAGGACGTCCTGATGCTGGCCGACAGCCCGGTGCGGCCCGGCATCGTCCTGATGACGATGGTGACCTCGGCGGACGAGGTCGACCTGCTGCGCCGGATGCTGGCTTCGGCGGGCGCGTCCCCCGAGATCTACGTGACGGTGGAGACGGCCGAGGCGGTCACCCGCATCGACTCCATGGCGCGCTCCGCCGACGGCCTGGTGCTCGGCTCGGCCGACCTGGCCGCCACACTCGGTGTCGACATCACCTGGGAAGCCATGCTGGCCGCCCGGCAGGCGATGGCGATGGCCTGCGCCCGGTACGGCACGGCGTGCGTCGACACCGCCAACTACCGGCTCGCCGAACCGGCGGTCCTCGCCGAGGAGACCACCCGGGCGCGGGCGCTCGGCTTCCACGGCAAGGCGACGGTCCACCCGGGCGAACTCGACGTGATCAACCGCCTCCTGCGGCCCCGGCCCGACGAGCTGGGACAGGCCCGCCGCGTGGTGGAGGCCGTGACGGCGGCCGACGGCGGGATCGCCGTCCTGGACGGCAACATGGTCGGCCCGCCGTTCGCCCGGCTGGCCCGCACCACGGTGGCGCGCGAGGACGCCTGGACGAGCCGGTTCGGCCGCACCGGTGGAACCGCGTGACCGCGCCGGTGATGGTCCAGGCCGCCGACATGGCCGGAACCCGGCGGATGCTCCGCGTCGTCGACGTGCTCGGCGAGATGTTCGTCGACCTGGCCGCCGGCCGCACCCGCTCCCCGGCCCGCACGGTCGTCGAGCACGGCGACCGGCGCGTCCTCCTGGTCAGCCCCGCCGTCTGGGAGCAGCGCGCGGTGGGCAGCGTCAAGGTCACCACACTCACCCCCGACAACCCGGTACGCGGGCTGCCGCTCATCCACGGGATCGTCGCGCTCACCGACCTGGAGACCGGGCAGATCACCGCGCTCCTGGACGGCGCCGAACTCACCGCCGTCCGCACCGGCGCCGTCGCCGCACTGGCGACCCGCTGGTGCACCCCCGACGACGCCGACGACCTGGCGGTGATCGGCGCGGGAGTCCAGGCGCGCGCCCTCTTCCGGGCGGTGACGGCGGTCCGCCCGATCCGTACGGTCCGCGTCCACTCGCGCACGCGCGCCGGGGCCGAGAAGTTCGCCGACTGGATCCGCGACACCGCACCACACCCCGTCCGCGTGACGGTCCGCGACACCGCGAGGGACGCCGTCACCGACGCGGCGATCATCTGCACGGCCACCTCGACCGGCGACGGCACACCCGTGGTGGAGGCGGACTGGGTGGCCTCCGGAGCGCATGTGAACGTGATCGGCGGAACCCACCCCGACGCCGTCGAGCTCGCCCCGGCCCTGCTGGCCGATGCCGTGACCATCGTCGAGGACCGGTCCGCCGCGCTGGACGGCGCGGGGGAGATCCGGGCCGCACTGGCCGACGGCTTGATCAAGGCCGAGCACCTGCACGAACTGGGCAGCCTGGTGAGCGGCGAGGTCGCCGTCACCGGCCGGACCTCGGTCCTGCGTACGGTCGGCCTGGCCATCGAGGACACCGCCGCCGCGGTGGCGCTGTTCGAGGAGCGCCCTACGGCCGAGCAGGGAACCGGCGACCCGCCCGCCGTTCCGTCAACCAAGGAGGGAGTGTCGGATGGACACGCATGAGGACCTCGGTCAGGGAAACACGCACCCGTGGTTCGGCCGCCACCGGCTGCGGCCCGCCGCGCCGGCGGACACGATCCGGCAGATGCTGCGGCACGAGCTCCGGGACACCGGCTGGCCGCACCAGAAGGTTCTTCCCGCGGCGCCGATGGCGATCCCGCGCGCGGCCTACGCCGAGATCTTCCGGGCGAGCGTCGCGCTGGTCGACCTGTTGCGCCGTACCGCCCTGGAGAGCGGGCACACCACCGCCGACCGGCTGACCGCCTACGAGATGCCCGCCACCGAGGACCGGCTGTGGGTGCGGGACCCGTTCGTCGAGGAGCGGTACGCCGACTCCGTGGTCCGCCCGGACTTGGTCATCGGGCCCGACGGGCCGCAGTTCCTGGAGTTCAACGTCAGCGGTGCGCTCGGCGGCGTGGTGGAGACCCAGAGCCGTCTGGCGGTGTGGCGCGGACTCCACGCCGACGAGGAGGGCCGGGTCCCGTTCCGGTCGCCGAGCCCCTTCGCCGTACGCGCCGAGATGTTCCGGTCGCTCAGCGCGGAGTCGGCGGTGGCACCGAGGGTGGCCGTCGTCGGCAGCGCCCGGGTGACCGGCGTGGAGCGGCGGTACTTCGAGATGGAGGCCGACTACTACAACAGCCACGGCCTGACCGCACGCTTCTTCGAACCGGAGGAGCTGCCCGAGGCGTGGGACTGCGCCCCGCATCTGCGCTATCCGGTCGGACTGCGGAACTTCACCATTCCGGACTGGCTCGACGCGGGCCTCGACACCACACCGGTCCAGGACGCCCTGGACCACGGCTGCCTGTTGGTGGGCACCCAGACCTCGACGTTCCTGCACAGCAAGCTCACCATGGGGCTGCTGTCGGAGGGGCGGCCCTGGATGACCGAGGGAGACCGCAGGCTCATCGAGCGGTACCTGCCGTGGACACGGATCCTCTCGGAGCGCAGGACCGACCGCGAGGGCCGGCAGGTCGACCTGCTGCCGTTCGTGCTGAAGAACCGCGAGCTGCTGGTGCTCAAGGCCGCCCTCGGGGAGAGCGGGCAACAGGTCGTCATCGGCCGCGAGGCCGAACAGTCCGCCTGGGAGACTGCCGTCGCCGAGGCCGTCGAGGGCCGCACCAGCGTGGTGCAGGAGTTCGTACAGCCGCAGACCTGCCGGGTCGCGCTGATCGCCGACGGTGTCGACGAGCCGTACGACGTCGATGTCGCCCCGGTGCTGGGGCCCCTGATATTCGGTGGCCGCCCGGCCGGACTGTTCTGCCGGTTCTTCGGCGACGGCTCCGCCGGGATCGTCAGTGTCCGAGGAGGAACGAGCAGTTCCGACAACGTGATGGTGGCGATCTGACGGCAGCGCCCCGCACGCTCTGCCCTTCGCACCGGCGCGCCCGTCCGCGCCGCCCCTTATGCAAGTGACATCACCGGAGAGATGCCGCATGACCCTGCGTCACGTCAAGGACAACGAGTACGTCGAGGAGCACGGCGGGGACTTCGAGGACTTCGAGTCGGGCATGGTGATCCGGCACTGGCCGGGCCGTACCCTCTCCGAGGCCGACAACACCTGGCTGACCCTGCTGACGATGAACCAGCACCCGCTCCACTTCGACCAGCACTACGGCGCCGGCGCCGAGTACGGAAGGGTCCTGGTGAACAGCGGCATCACGCTGTGCCTGGTCGGCGGGATGACCGTGCAGGCGCTGTCGGCGCGGGCGGTGGCCAACCTGGGCTGGGACAGGGTCCGGTTGAAGAGCCCCGTCTTCGTCGGCGACACCCTCTACGCGACGAGCCGCATCCTCGACAAACGGCTGTCCCGGTCCCGGCCGGGGCAGGGGATCATCACGGTGGAGACGACGGGAACGAAGTCGACGGGAGAGACCGTCATCGTCTTCGAGCGGTCCTTCATGGTCCGCTGCCGTGAGCTGCCCGACCGGCCCGCGGGCCGAGGACCCGGAGACGCGGCCGCCACGGACGAGGGCGGCCCGTCCACGTAGCGCACAAGGAGCCACCGGCCCCGTGAGTATCGCCCCGTGCCCGTTCGGTCCATGGGCGGCCGCCCACCCGTCCGCCCATGAACTGCGCCCCGCGCACCCCACGGTTACGCTCGGACAATGGAAGACAGCGGAGCCGGATCCGGGCCCCCGCCGAACGACACCGACGCCCGGGACCCTGCGGTTCAGGCGCGGCTCGTCGCCCTGGTGGAGGAGTGGTCCGCCGCGATCGTCTCGGACGACGTGCCGCGGATCGGCGCTTTCAAGGCCGACGAATGGGTCATCGTCTCCGAGTCCGGCATCACGGACCGCGAAACGTTCCTCGGCTACGTAGGGTCCGGTGACCTGACCCACTCGGCGATGCGAGCCATCAGCCCGTCGAGGGTCCGCGTCCACCAGGACACCGCCACGGTCACCGCGCGGATGACGAACACCGCCCACTACGGTGGCCGTCGCTTCGACTCCGACGAATGGGTCACGGACGTCTTCGTCCGGCGTGACGGCCGCTGGCTGTGCACGCTCACCCACATCACCTCCGCCGCCCCGACGGACCCTCCGCCCGACGCATGAGCCGGACGCCAGGCTCCGCCCACCGGAGGAAGCGCCTCGGCTACCCGGCCGCGGCGGCCGTCTTCGCCATCGGCATGGCGGGCACCACCCTCCCCACACCGCTCTACGGCCTCTACCGGGAACAGCTCGGCTTCTCCGAACTGATGGTGACGGTGGTGTTCGCCGTCTACGCCCTGGGCGTGATCGCCACCCTGCTGCTCGCCGGGAACGTCTCCGACGAGGCCAGGCGCCGGCCCGTCCTCCTGGCCGCCCTGGGCTTCTCGGCGGCCAGTGCCTTCTGCTTCCTCTTCGAGGGCGGGCTCCCCGCCCTGTTCGCCGGACGGCTCCTCTCCGGGTTCGCCGCCGGACTGCTGAGCGGCGCCGCGACCGTCACCGTGATGGAACTGGCCCCGCCGGGGCGCGCGGCGCGGGCGGGACTGGCGGCGACCGCCGCCAACATGGGCGGCCTGGGGTGCGGCCCGCTGCTGTCCGGGCTGCTCGCCGAGTACGCCCCCTGGCCCCTGCGGCTCCCCTCGTCGTGCACCTGGCGCTGATCGCCGTGGCCGCCGTGCTGACCTGGCTCCTCCCCGAGACGGTCGCCTCATCCCGGGTACGGGGAGTGCGGCTGCGCCCTCAGGGACTGGCCGTCCCGCCCGCGATGCGCGGCGTGTTCGCCACCTCGGCGCTGGCCGCCTTCGCCGGGTTCTCCCTGCTGGGCCTCTTCACGGCGGTCGCCCCCGCGTTCGTGTCCGAGACGCTCGACGTGCACAACCTGGCCCTGGCGGGACTCGTCGTCTTCTCCGTCTTCCTCGCCTCGACGGCCGGGCAGGCGCTCATGGGACGGGTCGGGGAACGGCGTGCCCTGCCGGGCGGCTGTTTCGTGCTGGTCGCCGGACTCCTGCTGGTGGGCGCCTCGTTGCTGTGCGCCTCGCTTCCCCTGCTCGTCACCGGTGCGCTGTGCGGCGGTCTCGGCCAGGGGCTCGCGTTCCGGAGCGCGGTGACGGCAATCAGCGCCGCCGCGCCGGCCGAGCACCGGGCCGCGACCGTGTCCGCCTTCTTCGTCATCGCCTACCTGGGCATCTCCCTGCCCGTGGTCGGCGTCGGGGCCCTCACCCTGGGGATCGGGCTCAGGAACGCCGGGCTGACCTTCGCCGGCTGTGTGCTGGCGCTCGCCCTGGGCGTCGGGCTGTACCTGGCGCGGCGGCCTCCCGCACCCCGTTGACGTACCCGGGGAAGCCCTCGGCGACGTACCGGAAAAACCTTTCCGTACCCGCGGATCACCGTGCGAGACTGCCCCCGTGGACACAGCGACGCGCTTCCGGCAGACGGTCATCACCTGGGCCGGGGGAGACGGGGACACGCCGGCGCCCGCCGAGGGCGTCGTTGGTCGTGCCGCTCGGGGGCGCCACCGGTATCACCCGCTTCCTGCGCCTGCTGGGGCCCGACGGACTCGACGTCCGTCCCGCGGGCCTGTGCGACGCGGCGGAGCAGCGCTTCTTCCGCCAGGGCCTGGAGCGGACCGGCTTCGGCACCGTCCCGACCGCCGACGACCTGGAGGCGCTGGGCTTCTTCACCTGCCGTGCCGACCCTGGAGGACGAACTGATCCGGGCGCTCGGCACGGACGGCGTCCAGCAGGTCATCGACGACCAGGGAGACCTGCGTACCTTCCGGATCTTCCAACGGCAGCCGGCCCAGCGGGAGCGGACGGTCGAGGCGCAGTTGCGGCGTTTCATGGGGACCATCGGCGGCCGCAAGGAGCACTATGCGCGAGCGCTGACACAGGCGTTGGACCTCGCGCGACTGCCGGGACCGCTGGACGGACTCCTCTGTCAGCGGGGGTGAGCGCTTCCTGCGGATGGAGGACGGCTGCGCGGTCTTCGCCGTCGGCTCCGGGCACCACCGCTTCGCGGTCTGAGCGACCTCAGGGGCGACGGACGTGCGCCGTGCCCGCGATCGGCGGACGATCGCGGGCACGGCACGCGCCCGACGCGTGCCCCAGCGCCTCAGTTGCGGTTCAGCTCTTCTGTCCAGTCGGAGAGTTCACGTACCTCCTGCTCAGTGAGGTGCCGCACCTTCCAGATCAGCGCCGCCACGTCCGCCACCTCCGGCGACAGCCCGGCGCTCTGAGCCGGGGCGCTCACCCCGGTCAGCGCGGCCGGCACGGCGACCGGCACGCCGAGCACCGCCGCGACACCGCCGAGAAGCTCGGCGTCGAGTTCCTCCACGCCGTCGCGGACCATTCGGATGGTCGAGGCCGCCTTGCAGACGCCCGACATCAGGCACATTGGTCTCGGCGCCGGCCGACGGGATCAGGTTGCGCAGAGCGAGCATGTGCACCAGCAGTGAGCCGAAGCCCGGCGGCCCGGGGGCGGCGGGGGGCCGCTCCAGGGTCCGTGCGGGACGCGGTTGCCCGGCCGACGTCCGGGCGCGTGTGCGCAGGCGCTGCCGGTCGGCGGGGGAGAGGGCAAGGGCGTGCTGCACCAGCGACGGGACCCAACCGCCCGCCGTGCCCTCCAGGTCCAGCGCGCCCTCGGGCAGCGGCAGTCCGGCGACGAGGAAGATGTCGTGGTCACGGAGACCGGCCCGTACGGCGATGTCGTGCAGGTACGCCTCGCTCGGGGGATGCTCGGGGGAGGGCTGACGTCCAGCCCACGCGAGTCGTGCCAGGAGGACATCGGGGCCTGGACAGGTCGAGGGATCCATCGGTGACACCGTATCGGGAGGAGTCGTCGTGCGGGTCGGGCCCGCAGGGGACGGCCGACGTGGGCCGTCCCCTGCGGGGCGGGAGCGGATCAGGGGTTCTTCTCGACGTAAAGCGTCCACGCCTTGTCCGGGAGCACCCAGCCGTGCCCCAGGAAGGCCGCCTGGGTGATGTCCTTGAGCGAGGTGAATCCTTCCTTCTGCTGCGGCATGTAGTGGCCGGAGAAGTTCCTGACCCGGGTGATCAGACCGGCCGCACCGACGTCGAATTCGCCCGCCATCAGCACGGGCTTCTTCTCGGCCGGCGACGTGTGACCCGGGTAGCCCTCGATCACCTCCAGGTCGTCGACGCTCATGGCGCGCAGCGAGCCGTCGAGACGGACGACGAAGATGTAGTCGCCCCGGGCAGCTCCGTGTTCACCCCTCGCGCCGCGACCGCCAGAGCAGCCAGATGAAGTACGGGGCGCCGATCACGGCCGTCAGCAGTCCGACCGGGATCTGCGCCGGGGCGATGACCGCCCGGCCGACCAGGTCGGACACGACCACCAGCAGTGCGCCGAGGAGCGCGCTCACCGGAATGACCCGGACATGACGCCGGCCCACCAGGGCGCGTGCCGCGTGCGGGGCGACGAGGCCGACGAACCCGATCACGCCGACCGCCGCCACGGCACCCGCCGTCAGGAGGACGGCCAGGCTCAGCAGCGCCAGCCGGGTCGCGCCGATCCGTACGCCGAGCAGGGCGGGCGTCTCGTCGTCCAGCCCGATCAGGTCCAGCTCGCGGCGCATCAGCGCAAGGACGGGCAGCGCGACGACCAGGCCCACCAGCACCGGGATCAGCTCGGGGAACGTCCGCCCGTACGTCGATCCGCCCAGCCAGGCCAGTGCCTTCGTCTCGTTGTACGGGTCGGTGAGCACGATCAGCAGACTCACGAACGCGCCCGCGCCCGCCTGGACGCCGATGCCGATCAGCACCAGCCGGTTCTGTTCCAGCCCGCGGCGTGCGGCGAGACCGAACACCAGCGCGGCGGCGGCCGTCGCACCGGCCAGCGCGGAGCCGCCGATCAGCCAGAAGCTCGCCAGCGGTACGACGGTGAGGACGGCGACCGCCCCCACCCCGGCCCCACTGACGACGCCGAGGACGCCCGGCTCCGCCAGCGGGTTGCGCGACACCGCCTGGACGACGGCTCCCGCGACGGCCAGCGCCGCACCGGCCAGCAGGGCCGCGGCGACCCGGGGGACGCGCGTGTCGAGGACGTAACCGACGAACTGCCCCGCCCGGCCGGTGAGCCAGTTGCCCACATCGCCCAGGAGCAGCGTCGCGTCGCCGAAGAGCGTCGCCGCCATCACCGCGCCGAGCAGCCCCACGACCGTAGCCACCAGCGTGAGGACGAACGCCCGCCGACTGCGCAGCCGGGCGAACGCCGTCGAGCCGCTGTCCGTGCCCATGTCGCGCGACCGGTAGGCCATGAAGACCAGCACGAGCGCGCCGAAGCAGGTCGTGACGATGCCGGTGGGCACCTCGGCCCCCGCCTGGGCGCCGAACACCGCGCGCAGCATCACATCCGCGCCGAGCACCACGAGCACCCCCGCGAGCGCCGACGCGGGGATGAACGCGTGGTGCCGGACCAGGCCCGGGATCCACGTGCTGAGCAGCCGGACCACGGCGGGCGCGCACAGGCCGACGAAGCCGACCGGCCCCGCGACCGCCACGGACACCGCCGCCAGCAGCACCGCGAGAACGACGGCGGTGCTGCGGGTCAGCCGGGGGCTCACCCCCACGACCGCGGCCCCGTCGTCGCCGAGGGCCAGGATGTCCAGCCGCCGGCCCAGCAGCATGAGCCCGGCGAACGCGAGGAGCGCGACCGGGGCGAGCCGGTCGATGGACTGCATGCCGATCTGGGCGAGCGAACCGTTGCCCCAGGCGAACAGCCCGGTCGTCTGCTGGGAGCGCAGGAGCAGCAGCATTCCACTCAGCCCGGACAGGGCGAGGGTGAGCGCCGACCCCGCCAGCACCAGCCGGATCGGTCCGGCCCCCGCCCGCGACAGGCCGAGGACGACACCCGCCGCCAGCAGCCCGCCGAGGAACGCCGTGGCCCCGGCCGGCAGCGCGGGCAGCGTGATGCCGAACGCGGCGACCGTGACCACCGCGAGATACGCGCCCGCGTTCACGGCGAGTGTGTCGGGGGAGGCCAGCATGTTGCGCGACACCGACTGGAGGGCCGCGCCCGCAGCGCCGAGCGCGCAGCCGACGAGGAGCCCCGCGGCGAGCCGGGGCAGCCGGGAGTCCAGGACCACGGCGGCCGTCTGCTCGTCGGCACTCCGGTCCGAGGCGGCCCCGGTGGCCAGTTGCCAGAGCGTGTGCAGATCGACGGCGGCGGTGCCCTGGCTCACGTGCACGGTCGCGAGGGCGGCCAGGGCGAGGAGCGCGGCGAGCGTGAGGAGGAACATCCTGCCGCGGCGGGTCGGCGGGCCGGCCGCCACCGGGGACCCGCCCCCGGCCGGACCGGCCGCGCCCGCCACCGTCTTCACGGGGGCGGGCGGGGCGGATGTGGTGCGTGTGCTCATCGTCAGGCGGTCAGCGCGCCGACGAGGGCGTCGATGTACTCGCGCATCGACGCGGTGCCGCCGAACATCCAGATGCCGTCGGGCAGGCGGTGGACCTCGTCGTTCTTGACGAACGGGAGGGACTTCCACACCGCGTTGTCCTTGAGGCCTTCGGCGAACGGGTCGCCGCCGTCGGAGTCGTTGGCGATGTAGGCGAACTGCGCGTCGCCGATCTTGGTGAGGCCCTCGACATCGGTCGCGGCCAGGCCGTAGGCCTTGTCGCCCTCCAGCTTCCACGGGTCGACGAGGCCGAGCTCGGTGTTCACGTCGGAGAGCAGCGAGCCCTTGGTGTACGGGCGCACCGAGACCTGGTTGCCCTCCTGCCAGCCGTCGGCGAAGGCGACCTTCTCGCCGTCGAAACCGGCGTCCGCGAGCTTCTTCTTCCCGTCCGCGACCGCCTTGCGGAAGGATTCGACCTCGGACTCGGCCTTGTCCTCGGTGCCGGTGGCCCGGCCGATGAGTTCGACGGTGTCGGTCATCTGGTCGATCTGCCGGCTCGCGTCGGCCGAGCGGACCACCGCGACCGGGGCGGCCTTGGACAGCTGCGCGATGGCGGAGTCGGACAGGTCGGTGGTGGCGATGATGAGGTCGGGCTTGAGGCCGGCGACGGTGGCGACGCTGGGCTCGCCCCGGGTGCCTATGTCCTTGACGCCCTTGGTGAGCGGCGCGGCCTTGTCGTACGCGGTGTAGCCCTTGACGTCGGCCACGCCGACCGGCTGGACGCCCAGCGTGACGAGCGTCTCGACGACGTTCCACTCGGTGCCGACGACACGCTTGGCCGGCCCGTCGAGCGTGATCTTCTTGCCGCGGGAGTCGGTGACGGTCACCGCGCTGTCCCCGGCGGACTCCTTCTCCGGTGCCTCGGTGGTGCCGCAGGCCGTGAGGGCGAGCGCGGCCGCGGCGGCGAGGGCGGGCCACGTCAGGTGCTGGTTCTTCATGAGGGAGTTCAGGGCCTTTCGGAACGGAGGTGGTGGCGGCCGACCGCGCGGGTGCGCGGGACGCCGGTGGCGGAGTCGGGTTCGACATCGATGCGGATGCCGTAGGCGTCGCTGAGCCGCTCGGGGGTGTACACCTCGGCGGGCGTGCCCGCGGAGACGATCCGCCCGGACGAGAGGAGAACGACCTGGTCGGCCACGGCGGCGGCCTGGTCCAGGTCGTGCAGCACGACCCCGACGGTGACACCGTGGGTGTCGGCGAGATCGCGGACGAGGTCGAGGATCTCCACCTGGTAGCGCAGGTCGAGATAGGTCGTCGGCTCGTCGAGAAGGAGTACGTCGGTGTCCTGGGCCAGGCAGCAGGCGAACCAGACGCGTTGCAACTGCCCGCCGGAGAGGCTCTCCACCCCGCGGTCGGCGAGCTCGGCGAGGTTGGTGACGGTCAGCGCGTGCTCGACCATCCGGGCGCCGTCCGGGTCGTTCCCCCGGACCCGGCCCCGGTAGGGGTGCCGGCCGAATCCGACCACGTCGCGCACGCTGAGACCGGCCGGCGCGGTCCGGCTCTGCGCGAGCAGGGTGACGCGGCGGGCGAAGTCGGAGCGCGAGAGGGCGAGGGCGTCGACGGGCCCGGCGTCCTCGGCCTGGGCCGCCACGGTCACCGTGCCGGTACGGGCCTTGTGCAGCCGGGCCACGGCTCGCAACAGGGTGGACTTCCCGCTGCCGTTCGGCCCGATGAGCGCGGTGACGCGACCGCGCGGCAGCCGGAGGTCGGCCCCGTGCACGACGTCGGTACGGTCGTACGCGATCGTCATGTCGCGGGCGTGGAGGCCGGCGCCGGGTTCGAGCGCCGCGCAGGACACGGCCGCGCGGGGCTCGGCGCCGGCGGTCATGGCGGGGTCACCGGCAGCGGGCGTGGAGCGCCGGCGCGGCGGTGGGTCTTCTCGGTCGAGGGCAGGAGCGATCACGAGGGTGAGGTTAGCCTCACCTAAATTTCCTTGGTCAAGAGGTATCCGGAATTGTGTCCTCCGTGTGACCTTCGGGCGCTCGCCGGTCGAGGGTGGCCGGGGGTGACCGACCGGCGGCCGGGCGCCGGCCGCTGTCGAGGTGCGGCCGGGCTTCGGTCTCGCGCGATGCCCCTCGGGTGGCGGTACTTTCCGGCCGAAGGGGCGGTTCGGTGCATAGGATCATTCCGGCGTATCCGCAGGTCAGGCGGTTGTTTCGGATTGAACCGCCAGGGTCTGTCCATATGTTGGACGACTCGCGCGAGGCCTCTGAGCTGCCCGAATGACCATTCGGTCGGTTCGAACGTCCGTCCGCGGCTGGAAGCTGGCCGTCGATGTGCGCTTACTTTCCGCGTGCGTAAGACTCCTGACCGCAATCAGGCACCCGACCGAGGAGTTTCACCGATGCGACGCAATCATCACGCCATCTTCGCAATCGTCACGGCGAGCACCCTTCTGCTCGGTGGTTTCGCGACCGCCACCGCGCAGGCCGCACCGGCGAAGGGGCAGAGCCTCTACGCACCCTCCGCGCTCGTCCTCACCGTCGCCCGCGGAGACGACCCGCTGACCGCCACCGTGGAGCGGGCCGTCACGCTCGCCTGCGCCCCCACCGCCGAGGGAACACACCCCGCTCCCGCTGCGGCCTGCAAGGAACTGGCCGCGGTCCAGGGGGAGTTCTCCGAACTGACCGCCGGTCCGTCGAACCGGACCTGTACCCGTCAGTGGGACCCGGTCGTGGTGACCGCCCACGGCGTCTGGGAGGGCAAGCCGGTCGAGTTCAGCACCACGTACGGCAACGCCTGCGAGATGGCGGGCAGCATGAACGACAACGCCGTCTTCGCCTTCTGATCCACCGGGGCGTGCCGACGCCGGGGTGACGGAGCACCGCACCGTCCCGCCGACCGCGTCCGGAGTCCCGCCCCGCCCGGCGTGCCCCGCACACGCCCCCCGTCCACGACGACCGGGAGCCATGTGGTCGCCCCAGCCGTTCCCGCCGCGGCCGGCAGCGACCCGCCCCGGTCGGTTCGCTCCCCGGGGATGCCGCTGCCCATGCGTCCGAGGTTCCCGGGCTGCCGCCGTGTTGCGTCCCGGGCCGCGGGCGCGCCCCCGCCGCAGGGTGCATTCCAGAGGGCGGGGGCGTCGCGCGCTACTTGCCCGTCGCGGATCCGGAGTGCGGCAGCAGGGCCATCTCGCGCGCGTTCTTGATGGCCGCGGCCATCTGACGCTGCTGCTGGGCGCTGATCCGGGTGACCCGGCGGCTGCGGATCTTCCCCCGGTCGGAGATGAACCTCCGCAGCAGATCGGTGTCCTTGTAGTCGATGTACGTGATCCTGGCGGCGACCAGGGGGTTCGGCCGGCTCTTGAGCGGCTTGCGCGGGTCCTGCTGACGTGCCATGAGGCTTCCTCGTGCTTGGTGTGTTCGGTGTGCTTGGTGTGTTCGGTGTGCTCGGTGTGCTCGGTGTGCTCGGTGTGCTCGGTGTGGAGGGTGCGCGGTCGGTGGGGACGGGGTTACGGGTTCACGGGGTACGGAACCGGGGGAGCGGGCGGTACGGGCGGGGTCAGTGGACCGGGTCGAGGAGTGCGTCGAACGCGGCGGGCAGGTTCTTCCACGCCTCCCGGCCGGAGCCGTACTCCTCGTCCGTGAGCAGGCAGGAGTCCAGCAGCCCGGTCAGGCCGTCGCGGTCGAGGCCGGGGGAGACGAAGACCAGGTGCTGGCAGCAGTCACCGTGCTCGGGATGCCAGTCCAGCGCGGCGGCCGCCCGCCGGTAGGGCGGCACCATCGACCAGGCGGCGTCCGGGAGCGAGGCGAGCCAGGGCCCGCTGTTCTCCACGCAGAGAGCGCCGCCCGCGGCGTCCCAGGAGAGCAGGGTGTCGGGCCGGTCCGCGAGCCAGAACCGGCCCCGGCTGCGGGCCGCCGCGCAGCTCAGGTCCTCCAGCGCGTCCAGGAGGCGCTCGGGGTGGAAGGGCCGGTGCCGCCGCCAGACGAGCGTGCCCACCCCGGCCTCCTCCGCCTCCTGCGGCAGCAGCGCGCAGGCCGGGTGCTGGCCCGCGTCCGCTGCCTCCACGTCGAATCCGGCGAACACGAGGCGCGCCAACTCTGCCGAACCAGAGGCGGCCTGACGGGCCGTCGGGTTGAGCTGCCGGATCAGCGCCCGGTCCTCGTCGTCGGCCGCCGGGCTCGGCGCCACGGCCAGGACGGGTGCGTACTCCACCTGCCGGGCCCAGGTGTCGCCGATGGTCCGCTGGTCGCCCGGCGCCGCCGCGAGACCGGCCTCGGCCAGATCGTCGCCGTTGGAGAGGCAGGGCAGGACGAGGGTGGGGTCGACCGCCGCGAACACGTTGGTCACCTCGGCGGCGGTGGTGTGCGCGGCGATCACCTCGGCCATGGACTTCGGCTCGACGGAGTCCCAGAGCTCCAGGACGGCGAGGCGGGTCAGCCCGTCCCCCGCGAGCCGTTCGAGTTCGGGGACGAGGTCCTCGCGCAGGGCGCAGCAGGTGCATTCGTTGACCAGCGGCGCTTCGCCGGAAGCCAGCTCACCACCGGCGTCCCGCAGGGAGCGGCGGACCGTTCCACCGGTGGCTGTCGACAGGTCGTGGTGCAGCGCGACACTGTGCGGAACGTCCCGCAGCAGCCCTTCCACCACTTCGCGGCGCGCCTCGGAGTGCAGGCCGCAGACGATGACGACGGGCAGTTTCGTCCGGCGCTCGCTCACCGGTCCCCACCGCGCCCGTAGCGGCGCTCGAAGCGCTCCACGCGTCCGGCGGTGTCCAGGACGCGGGCGGTGCCGGTGTAGAAGGGGTGGCTCGCGGAGGAGATCTCCACGTCGACCACCGGGTAGGTGTTGCCGTCCTCCCATGCGACGGTGCGGTCGCTGGTCATGGTCGAGCGGGTCAGGAACGCGAAGTCGGCGGCCTTGTCGCGGAAGACGACGGGGCCGTACGAGGGGTGGATTCCGGGCTTCATGGCGGTGTCCTAGGGGTTGGGCTTCAGGGGGGTGCCTGGGGAGGCGGGTGTGCCGGGTGTTCTGGGTGTGCTGGGTGTTTCGGGGGAGGCGGGCGGGGGCCGGGCGGGCCTCAGCGCTCCTCGCGGAAGTCGACATGGCGGCGGGCGACCGGGTCGTACTTGCGCAGCACCATCCGGTCGGGGTCGTTCCGCCGGTTCTTGCGGGTGACGTAGGTGTAGCCGGTCCCCGCGGTGGAGCGGAGCTTGATGATCGGGCGTACTTCGTTGTGAGCCATGGGCGCTACTATATGGCAATGGTTTCCATTTTCAATAATGGATACGTCGAAGGAGAGGCAGGTAACTTTCATGTCCGCCCATTGCCAACTGACCGGCGCGAAGCCGGGATTCGGCAACAACATCTCCCACTCGCACCGCCGGACGTCCCGCCGGTTCGACCCGAATATCCAGCGCAAGCGGTATTGGCTGCCCGGTGAGGGCCGGTATGTGCGCCTGACGCTGAGCGCTCGGGCGATCAAGGCCATCGACAGCATCGGCATCGAAGCCGCGGTCGCGCGGATCCGTGCGCGGGGAGGGAAGGTCTGATGGCGAAGAAGAGCAAGATCGCGCGGAACGACAGGCGCCGGACGATCGTCGACCGCTACGCCGCCCGCAGGGCCGAGCTCAAGGAGATCATCCGCCGGCCCGGTACGCCGGAGGGTGAGCGTGTCGCCGCCGTCGAGGAGTTGCGGCGTCAGCCGCGCGACGCCAGTGCCACACGGGTCCGCAACCGGGACAGCGTCGACGGCAGGCCCCGGGGGTATCTGCGCAGGTTCGGCCTCTCCCGGGTCCGGATGCGCGAGCAGGCCCACGCGGGATTCCTCCCGGGCGTCACCAAGTCCTCCTGGTGACACGCCGGCCGCTGTCCCGGTGACCCGGGGCTGAGCGCGCCAGGGGCGGCGGGTGGTGGCGCGGCGGTCCCGCCGCGTCACCACCCGCGACGTCGTTCTCAGCGGCCGACCGGGTCGGCGTGCGCTCCGTCCCCGGGGGTGACGAGCGCGAGATGGCCGCCGTCGTCCAGGGGCGTCGGGACGGTCAGGGTCGTGACCTGGGCCGCCCGGTCCGCGTCGAAGACGTGGACCTCCCCATGCCCTCCCCGGCTCACCGCGACCAGACCCCCGCCGGGGGAGGCGGCGACAGCCCGCCGCTGCACGCCGTCCCAGGGTGTTCCGCCGCGCCGTGGCGCACCGGACATGGCGGGCAGGGGCAGCCGCGCACCGACTTCGGGGCGGGTTCCGGCGGCCGGGGGCGCGGTGAGCAGGACGAGCTCGTCGCCGTCCGGGTGGACCCGGGTGTACGCGATGTGGCGGGCCGTCACCGCGAGCCGGAAGACCAGCCCGGGGCCCAGGTCCAGCCGCCCCGTGACGCCCGTGTCGAGGTGGTGCCACCAGGCGTCGTTGGACCAGTCCGGCCACTGCCCGGGGTCGCCCGGTCCGCCGCGTACGCAGGACCAGAGCACGCGCCGCACGGGGTCGAGCCGCAGGTAGTAGCCGCGCCCGCCGGAGCGCCCGTCGGCGGACCAGGGCAGCGGAGCCTCGGGTGCGAGGCCGTCCCCCTCCCGCCGTGCCCGGTGCACCCCCGAGCCCGCGGCGGCGAACACCCGCCCGGTGAGCGGGTCGTGGGCGTCGCCGTGCCCGTCGTCGTCCGGCAGGGCGATCCGCCGGACCGGGATCGCCGGCGGGCAGGCGGGGGCCGAACGCATCAGGTCCCGGTGCCGGTAGGTCAGCAGTTCGCCCGGCTCCCGGTGGCGCAGCACCACGAGCGGGGACGGTCCGCCGAGGACCGTGACCCCCGGCTCACCGGTGCGCCCCCGTACGCGTACGGCGACGGCGCCGTCCGGTGCGCCGAGGTCGAGGGCCGTCACGAGTCCGGTCCAGGCCTCCTCGTTGCGGCCGAGGCCGGTGGTCACCGCGAGGTGCCGCCCGCCCGGATCCGCCGCCAGGTGCTCGGCGGGGACCGCCACGGGTATCCGCCGCCGGACCAGCGGCCGGCCCGCGCCGGGGCCGTAGGGGTCGAGCACCAGCAGCTCACCCGCCCGGTCGTCCACGCAGGCGGTGAGGTCGCCCGGCAGGGCGAGGAAACCCGCGTGCTCGGCGAGGTGCCGGTGGTTCAGCTCCGCCCGCTCCGTGCCGTCCGGGAGGTCCAGCAGGCTGATCCGCCCCGCGACCTGGTCGGCGACCAGGAGGCGGGGCGGCGCGTCGGGAGCGGGGCGTGGGGTGTGCGGCATGGCGAACTCCTGGGGTGGGCGGGGCCGGAGGGGCCGGCGGGGCAGTGGTGGCCGGTGTTGGCCGGCGGGTCTCGTCGACAACCTTGCCGACTTTAATGGAAATGATAATCATGTGTATGGTTTCGCCTTGTGGTGGAGGTCGCTCCCGGGGCTCCGCCGCCTCCGCTGCCGCATCCCCGGGACCGCACAGGAACATTGAGGGACCGTCGATGCCACGAACCGCGCTGAGAGTCCGCCGCTGGGCCGCGATCGCCGTACTGGGAGGCCTGCTGGCCGGCTGCGGAACCGAGGAGGCCGGCACCGGAGGACCGGCCGACGCTCCGGGGAACGAGGCCGGAGCCCGTACGGCCACGGAGGTGCGGCCCATCGAGGCCGCCACCCGGATCACCGACGCCAAGGGCGTCACGGTCTCCCTGCCGAAGCCGCCGGAGAAGATCGTCTGCCTGGTCGCCCTCTGCGACGACATCCTCGTCGAGCTGGGCATGACCCCCACCGCCACCAACTCCCAGGTGCTGGCCAACCCGAAGTTCCTGGGCGAGGAGAAGGCCGCGAAGATACCGGTCGTGCCCGGCGGCTTCCTGAGCCCCGAGGTCGAGGCGATCCTGTCCCACCGACCCGATCTGGTCATCGGTCTGGAGGACACCCACGGCAAGCTGGCCCCCGCGCTGAAGGGCGCCACGACCTTCTGGCCGGTCCAGCCCGGATCCTGGCAGGACAGCGTCGGCTACCTGCGGAACCTGGCCGCGCTCACCGGCCGCACCGAGCAGGGCGAGAAGGCCGAGAAGACCTTCCGCACCCGCCTGGCACAGGCGGAGAAGCACAAGAGCGACAAGACCGCGCTGATCATCTACGGCAGCGACGAGAACTTCGGCGTGGCCACCCCGGAGACCGATGTGGCGGCCGGACTGTTCCCGAAGATCTCCCACTACCCGTGGAAGAGCCGGGGCGTCGAGGGCAGTTACAGCCTGGAGGAGATCCTCGCCCGGGACGTCGACGTCCTGTTCGTGGAGACCCTCTCCTTCGGCGCGCCGGACGGCAAACTCTCCGACAAGCTGGCCGGGAACCCGCTCTGGTCACGGATCCCGGCCGTGAAGAACGGCAAGGTCATCGAGGTCGACTCCGAGGTGTGGGCCAAGGGGCGCGGCACCCGGTCCCTGGGCCTCGTCCTCGACGAGGCGACGGCCGCGCTGCGGTGAGGCGCCCGCCCGTGCCGCTGCTCTGCCTGGGCGCGGCGGCCCTGGCGAGCGCGGTCTGCGCGCTCAGCCTCGGTACGCCGCACGTCCCGCCCGCCGCGCTCCCGGCCACGCTGGGGGCCGACGGGCTCGCGGGGCTCGTCGTCACCGAACTGCGGCTGCCCCGCATGGTGCTGGCGCTGCTCGCCGGCGCCTGTCTGGGTGCGGCGGGTCTCGTCCTCCAGGAGGCCCTGCGCAACCCGCTGGCCGTGCCGGAGATGCTGGGGGTCTCCTCCGGGGCGGCCCTGGGGGTCGCCGCGCCGCTGGTCCTGGCCTTTGCCGTCCCCCTCGGACTGCAGCCGTTCCTCGCCCTGGCGGGGGCGGCGCTCGGCGGTCTGCTCACCCTGGTCGCCGCCGGATTCGGGCGGAGCCCCTCGGCCGTCCTGCTGACCGGAGCCGCCGTCGCGGCCGCCCTCCAGGCGGGACTGCTGGTGCTCATGGTCATGGCCGACCAGCTCGACCTCCAGCTCATCTACCGCTATCTGCTGGGCAGTCTGTCCGCCCGGACCTGGGACGACGTCACCGGTCTGCTGCCCTGGCTCGCCGTGGCCGTCCCGGCGCTGGTGCTGTGCGTGCCGGTGCTCGGGGTGCTGCGGCTTGGCGACGACGACGCCCGTGCGCTGGGCGTACGGGTCGAACGGGCGAGGGTGGCCGCACTGGGCATCGCCGTCGTCCTCATCGCCCCCGTCGTCGCGGTCTGCGGGCCGGTGGCGTGGGTCGGCTTCCTCGCCCCGCACCTCGCCCGCCGCCTCCGTCCGGACGGAGGCGCGGCCGGGTGGCTCGTACGGTCCGCCGTGTGCGGCGCGATCGTCGTTCTGTGCGCCGATCAGCCGGCCCGGCTGGCACTCGCCCCGGTCGAGACGCCCGTCGGCGCCTGGACCGCCCTGGTCGGGGTGCCGGTCGGGGTCGTGCTGCTGAAGCGGGGAAGGCGGCCCGCCCGGGAGCGGGGGCCCGTGGCCCTGTCCGTACCGGGGAGTGCGGTCGACGTCCCCGCTCCCGTTCTGCGGAAGGCGGAACGATGACCCCCATCGACACCGTGCCCGGACCTGCCCACCGCGGCCACCGCGCCCTGCGCGCACCGGGCGTCCGGATGGGCGGCCTGGCGCTGCTCGTCGCCGTGGTGGCCTGCGCCGACCTGTTCGCCGGCCGGGGCGTTGCTCCCGAAGGTGTACGTGCTGTGCTCCTCGGGATCGGCGACGACCCCACCGCCGGACACATCGTGCTCCAACTGCGGTTGCCGCGGCTGCTGGTGGCGCTGGTCGCCGGGGCCTGTCTCGGGGTGGCCGGGCTCGTGCTCCAGTCGGCCCTGCGCAACCCGCTGGCCGGGCCCGAGGTCACCGGCGTCACCCCCGGTGCGGTGCTCGGAGCGGTGGCCGCGACCGGCCTCGGCCTCGCGGGCTGGGAGTCTCCCACAGCCGTGGTCGTGGCCGCCTGCCTCGGCGGCTTCGCCGGAGCGGGTCTGCTGTGGCTGCTCGCCGGGCGGGACCGGGGCGACCCGGAACAGACCGCCGTCTACGGGGTCCTCGTGTCCGCCGTGCTCGCGGGCCTCACCGCCGTCGTCCTCCTGGTGGCTCCCGGCGAACTCGGCAGCGTCGTCCAGTGGTTGATCGGTTCCACCGAGGGCCGGGTCTGGCAGCACTGGAATCTGCTCTGGCCGTGGGCCCTGTTCTGGGGTGCGGCGGCCTGGCTGCTCGCCGGACCGCTGACCCTGTTGCGCTGCGGCGACGAACAGGCCGCCGCCGCGGGTCTGGCCACCGGCCGGGGCCGGGGAGCGGCGCTCGTGTGCGCGGTGGCGCTGACGGCCGGCGCGGTCTCGGCGGTGGGCGCGCTCGGCTTCGTAGGCCTGCTGGTGCCCCATCTGGCGCTGGCCGTCTTCGGTGCCGACCTGCGCATCACGCTGCCGGGTGCCGCGCTGCTCGGTGCGGCGGTGGTGTGCGGAGCGGACGCCGGTGCCCAAGTGCTGTCCCGGCTGCTGGCCACCGTGTTCGACGCGGACCGGCTGACCCTTCCGGTCGGCGCCCTGACGACCTTCGTGGGGGCGGGGCTGCTGATGGCCGTGGCGCGGCGCCGGGCGGACGAGCGATGACGGGGCGAGAGGCGGATGTGCCGCGTCAACGGAAGCGGGAGAGAGCGGATGAGGAGGGCGGCATGCCGAAGGGCCTGACCGGACAAGTGGACAAGAGCCAGGCGAAGGGAACCTTCCCGGACCCGGGCGTGGACCGGGGCGTGGACCCGGACGTGGACCTGGGCGGGGTGTCCGGCGGGGAGTTCGGCCCGGAGGTGGTCCGGGCGGAAGGGCTGGCGTTCGGTTACCCGGGACGCATGGTGCTGCGCGGGCTGGACCTGAGCATCCGCGCCGGTGAACTGGTCGCCCTGATCGGGCTGAACGGATGCGGCAAGAGCACCTTCCTCAAGCTCGCCGCCGGACTGCTCACCCCGAGCGGCGGGCGCGTCCTGCTCGAAGGCGACGACGTGGCGCGGCTGCCCCGCCGCACCGCCGCCCGACGCGTCGCCCTGCTCCATCAGTCGGCACCGGCCGTACCAGGGCTGACGGTGCGTCAACTTGTGCGGCAGGGGCGCTACGCCGCCCGGGGACCGCTCGGGATGCTGCGGGAGGGCGACGACGAGGTGACGTCCCGGGCGCTCGCGGACGTCGGCGTCGCCGCCTGGGCCGACCGGCCGGTGGACGCGCTGTCCGGGGGAGAGCGTCAGCGGGTACGGCTGGCCATGGCGCTGGCACAGGACGCCCGCGTGCTCTTCCTCGACGAGCCGACCACGTATCTCGATCTGCGGCACCAGCTGGAGGTGCTCCAGACCGTCGTACGGCTGCGCGTGGAACGCCGGCTGACGGTGGTGATGGTGCTGCACGACCTCAATCACGCCGCCCGGTTCGCCGACCGGATCGTCGCGCTGCGCGAGGGGCGCGTCGCCGCCGACGGCCCCCCGGCGGAGGTCGTCACCCGGCGCCTGCTGGCCGAAGTCCTCGGCGTGGACGGCCGGGTGGGGATCGACAGCGAGGCCGGCCGGCCGGTCTGTTACCCAGATCACCCTCTCGATCCACTCCAGCTATTGCGGAATGAAAATCATATTCATTAGTGTCTGTGCTGCGGCACGCGCCAACGCCGCGACCTACCAACCCGATTCGAATGGAGGCTTCAACTCATGGAGCACAACAAGGTGTTCAGCCCGATCGCCGACCAGGGTCAGCTCGCCCACCTGTCCGCCACCCACTCGAACGCCCTCGTCGAGAACCCCTTCGACGACGCTGTCGAGGCCGACACCGCGGCCGAGAAGTGAGCGAAGCCTGCCGCTGACGGCAGGTTCCCCGCGTAGCGCGGGGCGGGCCCGCCCGGTGAGATCCCGGGCGGGCCCGCCCCGTTCAGCCCCGAACATCCCGTCCCCGTATCCCGCACCGGAGGATTCCGTGACCCGCAGTCGACTCGCTCCCGGCGCCGGGATCGTCACCGTCCCCGGTGCCGGCCCCGTTCTCCGGACCTCCGGAGGGGAGTTCCTGCGCATCGACACCGGCGGTGTCGACGGCGAGGCCCTGGTGCGCCGGCTGGTGGGGGAGGAGGCGCCGGGCGAGGGCCCGCACGCCGCCGAACTCGACCGGCTCGTCGAGGCGTTCGAGGCCGGCGGACATGCGGTGTCCGCCCCGGCCCGAGCCCCGCTCGCCGGTCGAACCGTCCATGTCCTCGGCGACCCCGTGCTCACCGGGCCGGTGGCGCGCTGCGCCGGGGCGGAAGGGGCCGAGGTTCACCTGACCACTCCGGACCGCGTGGCGGAACTCACCCGGGCGACCCCACGCCACCGCACCGAAGGACGCGTCGCCGTGGTGTGGTGCCTCGACTCGCCCGTGCCCGAAGGGCTCTGGGACACGGCGGACCGGCTGCCCGCGCGGCGCGTTGCCTGGCTGCGCTGCCACCGCGAGGGCGCCCACAGCTGGACCGAGCCCCTCGCCGCGGCTCCGGGTGACGTCACCTCCCGGCATGTCCGCCTTCGCAGGCTCGCGGCCACCGCCGCCCATCGCGAACTCGCCGCGTACTGGGCCGGACACCGCACCCCCGACACCGGACCGCACCCCACCGAGGCTTCAGCGGCCCTGATCGCCGCGCTCCTCACCGCGGATCTGATCGCCTGGGCAGAAGCAGAAGCAGAAGCAGAAGCAGAAGCGCAGGCGGAGGCGCAGGCAGCAGCGGAAGGGGCCGGGGCCGAAGCGAGGGCCGGGGCCGCTGTCGCAGCCGGACCGGGCGGGGCCGCCGGTCTCCCCGCGCGCCGTCGGCTGCGCCGGATCGACCTGCGCGACCTCACCGTCACCGAACACCCCGTGCTCCCCGTCCCGGACGTCGCACCCCTGCCCGCCCCGACGCGGGTCGGGACGCGCGCCGGGACCGGGACGACGAAGGCGCACCCGTGAACACCCGCACCGTGTACGTCCCCACGCCCGACGGCACCGCGCTCGCCACCGACGTATGCCTCCCGGACGGGGCTCGTCCCTGTCCCGCCGTCCTGATCAGAACCCCCTACGGGCGTGACGCCCACCGCGCCGAGCTGCGCGGCTGGGCGGCGAACGGATTCGCCGCCCTCGCCCAGGACGTACGCGGGCGCCACGGCTCACCGGGGGAGTGGCACCCCTACCAAGGCCACGAGAGGACGGACGGCGCGGCCACCGTCGCCTGGGCACGCGCCCAGGCGTGGAGCAACGGAGAGGTCGTCGCCGCAGGCGCCTCGTACGCCGCGCACTGCGCCCTCGTCATCGCGCTCGCCACCCCCGATGGCGCTTGCCGGGACGCCCCCGGCAACGCACACCGCGACGGAGTCCCCGACGCGGTCATCGTCGCCGTGCCCGCGCTCGGACTCACCGACACGGCGCGCGAGCCCGGGGGACCGGAGCGGCTGTGGGCCAGAGCCGGCTGGTGGGCGGCCCACGGCGACCGTCACGACTCCGATCCGGACGCGCTGGCCCGCGCGCTGGCGGACGACCCCCGGCTGCTCGAACACCTCCCGGTCGTCCGCCTGCCGGAGCGGCTGACGAAGAGCCTGGGGCGCGAACTGCCGTCCTGGCCCCGGCTCTGGGCCGACCGGGGACGGGGCAGCCTCGTCGCGCTGGGCTCCACCGCCCGCCTTCCGCTGCTCGCCGTCGGCGGTACCCGTGACCCCTTCGCCGAGGACACCGTGGCCCTGTGGCACGGCTGGGGCGGCCCGACCCGTCTGCTGCTCGGACCCTGGGGCCACCGCCTCACCGCCGACCCGTCCGCACCGGCCCGCGCGCGTATCAACCTCGGCGCGCTGTACGTACGGTGGGCCCGCGCCGCGCTCGCCGGCCGTCTGGAACCGACGCGGCACGGGGTCATCGCCCTCGGCGACAGCGGCCGCTGGCACAGCACCCGGGTGCGGAGCACCCCCCGAGCCGCGATCACCGCCGACGCCACCCCGCCGCAGAGGCCCGAGAGGTGCGAGCGGTCGGAGGGACCAGAGCGATCGGAGGGGCTGGAGGGGCTGAAGCGGTCGGATGCCGGGCGGCTTCTGGCCATGAGCGCTGGAGCCGTCCCGGATCCGTCACCGGGCGACCACCGCGACCACCGGGACCGCCGCACGGCCCCCGCCCCTGCCCACACCCATGCCCCGGCCCACCTCCCGCCCCCGGACACCGAACCGGCCGGTCCCGTCGCCTGGCCCTTCGGCTCGCCCACCGGTCTACGGCTGCTCCACGGAGCCGAGTTCAGCGCGGACCCGGACCACCCCGTGCGCTCCGACGACCTCGCCGTCCCGGCCGGCGAGGACCGTGCCGACCGCTGTCTGCTCCTCTCGCCGCCGCTGCCCCGCCCGCTCGACCTGGCGGGAGCCGCCGTCGCCCGGATCAACGTCACGGCCGACACACCCTGTGCCGACTGGGCCGTACGCCTGACCGCACTCGACCCGGCCGGCCGTGCGGATCCGCTCGCTTTCGGCATCGTCCGGCGCACCGGCCCGCCCGGCGAAGCCGCGGACATCACCGTGCCGCTCGGCACGCTGGGCCGCCGGCTGCCCGCCGGGACCCGGTTGCGGGCCGAGATCGCCGGACACCACTTCCCCGCCCACGCCCGCAACCCGCACACCGGAGAGGACCCGGTCACGGCCACCCGGCTCGTCCCGTCCCGCCGCACCGTGAACCCCCGGGGCAGCGCCCTCCACCTGCCCGTCGTCGCCCGACGCCGCTACGTCGAGCCCGTACCGGAGATATGCCGTTGACCAGCGCCCTGCCCATCGAAGCCCTCGTCGACCCCGTCAGCGGGATCATCCGCGACGTCGCACCCGTAGAACACCCCACCGGTGCGCCGCCCCGCTACACCGCGATGACCGCGGACGTCGCCGACGCCCGCCGCCTCGGCGCCTGGCCCGCCGACCGGGTCTCGCTCGGCACCACGTTCGGCGACCCCCGGGGCGCGTGGATCGCGGCCGTCGCCGAGGCCGTCGAGCGCTACTGCGGCAACCGCCTCCCGCCGCCCGGCAGCCCCCAGGAGCCCCGGCGGGCCACCGCCGCCGAACTGGCCGCCGAGGGCCACCGCCTCTACGGGCCCGGCGCTCTGCCGGCGTACGCCCCCTGGCAGTACGGCCGCCCGGGATTCCCGTACGCCGAACTCACCCCCGACACACCTGCGCTGTGGACCCGGGCCACCGAGAACGGGGAGCCCTGCTGGGCTCCCGTCGCACTGACCCACCTCAACTGGCGTCAGGGTGAACTGCGTTCGCTGCCCCGCACCCACCACCTCAACTACGCGGGCATCGCCACCGGCCAGGGCCTCGACGACGCCGTCGAGCGCGGGCTCCTCGAAGTCGTCGAGCGCGACGCGCTGGAGCTGTGGTGGCACCTGGACGGGCCCACCCGGGGCATCGACCCGGCGAGCGTCCCCGGGCTCACGGAGGACCTGGCCGGCTGCGGGCTGGACGTGCACATCGTGGAGATGCCCTCCGAGTTCGCCCCCTGCGTGGCGGCCCTCGTGCACGACCCCGGGCGCGGCATATACGCGGCAGGGTTCGCCTGCCGGTACGACCCGGCGGAGGCGGCCCGCAAGGCCGTACTGGAGGCCGTGCACACCTGGGTGTTCACCCAGGGGGCGGTGGACGCCGACGGCTGGGTGTACCGGGCGGTGGAAGCCGGGATGCTCGCCCGCGGCCTGTACCTCGACCACCGCGCCGACCGGCGCTACCTCGACGACTGCGGACCCGAGTTCGCCTCCGTCCGCGACCTCGGCGCCCATGTCCAGGTCTGGCTGGACGACCGGATGGCCCCGCTCGCCCGCCGCTTCACCGAACCCGCCCTCGGTACGGTTCCGGTCACCGAGATCGCCCCGGGCGGCCGTGCCGCGCTCGATGCGGCGCTCGCCGCCGGGGGGCACCGGGTGATCACCGCGGACCTCACCACGGAGGACGTCGCCGAGACCACGCTGCGCGTCGCCCGCGTCCTGGTCTCCGGGCTGATTCCCAATTCCCCTGCGGCATTCGGCTACTTCGGCTGCCCGCGGTTCGCGGCCGCGGCGCTCGCGCGGGGCTGGCGCTCCCGACCACCCGCCGCTCCACAGGACTTCACCCTCGCCCCGCCGCCGCACATGTGAAGGAGCGCACCGCCATGCCCGAAACGCCGGACCGAGCTGCCGCGCCCGCTCGCGGGGCGCGCGAGGTGCCGCCCGCCGCGCCCGTTTCCGGGGGGTGCGCCGGGACGCCTGACGCGTTTGTCTCCGGTACGCGCGCCGCGCTGTCCGAGACGCCTGCTTTCGGGGCGCCCGCCGTGGTGCCCGCCGCGTCTGCTTCCGGGATGAAGGCGGTGCGGCCCGCTGTGCCTGCTTCCGGGGCGCACGCCGCCGTGCCCGCCGTGTCTGCCTCCGGAGATGAACGGGCTGTACGGTCCACGGCGTTCGCCTCCGATACGCCTGGCGGCCCACCTGTCGCCCACGCCACCGGACCGGCTCCCGCGGCCCCGGACGCGCCCACTTCCGCCCGTGCCCCGGGACCGGCCTCCCGCGACGGTGCCGCCCTCGGCCCCCGCCCCGAGCGTCCCGCACCGGGCTTCCTGCGCCAGGCGCTCGCGGACGCCCGATCGCTGCGTGCTCCGGGCCTCTCCCCGTACGTACCGGAACGCCCGTTCCCCTGGAACGGCCCCGCGCTGCCGTTGGCCGGGAGCATGACCGGGGCCGGGAGCGTGGCCGGATCCGGATCCGGGGCCGGTCCATGGCCGGGGCCTGGGGCCGCGATCGACCTGGACCGTGTGCTGCGGCTGTCCCTGGCCGCGCCCACCGGGACCACGGGCCGGCTGCGACCCGTCCCCTCGGCGGGTGCCCTCCACCCGGTGCGCGCCCACCTGCTGCTCGGGCCGGGATGTTCGCTGCCGCCCGGACGCTACGCCTACGACCCCCGCACCCACCGCGCCCACCCGCGCGGTCCGGCCCCCGCCGCCGCGCCGCCGGGCGCCCTCGTCGTCCTCACCGTGGCCGCCTCCCGCACCGTCGCGCACTACGGTCACCGGGCCTGGCCGCTGCTGCTCCTGGACACGGGCCATGCCGCCGCCGCCCTGGCGCTGGCCGGGGCCCCGGCCAGCGACGTCCGGGTCTCCCTCGACGCGGACGGTGCCCTGTTGTCCGCCGCCGCCGGACTGCCCCGTGTCCCGGCCTGGCAGGACGCCTGGCCCGGCACCGAGCCGGAACTTCCCCTCGCGGCAGTGCGGTTGGCGCCCCCGGGTGGGACCGTGGACGCCGAAGGCACGCTGAGCGTCTGGGCGGCACTGCCCCGCGCCGGGGCCCCGGCGCCGCAACCCGGCGCCGATACCACCCCGCCCCGTGAACTCGCTGCTGCACGGCACCTGTTGCACCACATCGCTGGAGCCCCCGAGCTGCCGGGCGGCACCTGGCACCCGGCCCCGCGCCCGGGACCGGTGACCGACGATGTCCTGGAAGCGCGGCGGAGCGCCCCGCCCGACGACCTGAACCACCCGCCCGGCCAGGACCCGCTGGCCCGGATCCTGGCCACCGCGCGGACACTGCTGCCGGGCGGACCCGCCTGGACCGCGGCGGTCGGCGGCGCCGCCCCGGCCCTGTACGCGACGGCTCCCGGCAGTCGGAGCCTCGACGTCCGCGCCGCCGGCGACGCGCGTCCCGCCCTCGCCCGCTGGGGAGCACGCCAGCAGTGGATCGGCGCCGCAGGTGCGGTGCTCCTCGCCCACGGCTGCCCCGAGGGTGCCCAGCCGGCCGCTGTCCGCAGCAGCCATCTCGTCGCCGGATACGGGGCCGGCGCGGCCCAGGCCCACGCCACCGGGCTGGGCCTGCGCTCACGCCCCATCGGTTCCTGGCAGCAGGCCGACCTGGGCGCGGCGCTCGGCGACCCTCCCGGACGCGACTGGATCGTGCACGGCCTGGCCCTGGCCGGCCCGGCGCCCACCGACACACCGGAGCCCGCCCCGCCCCCGACCGACACACCGGAGCCCGCCCCGCCCCCGGCACCCGCCGACGTACCGGAGCCCGCCCCGTAACCCGTAACCGTCCCCCGCCTCCGTAACCCGGAGCCCGCCCAACAACCAACAACCGGCACTCGACCCCCAACCCCCGCCCCTCGAACTCATCACCCAGACGGCCCGCCCGGCGAGGAAGAACGCCCATGATGCTCCACCCCGAACTCCTGCGCGCCGCGAACACCGCGCGCCGCCCGCTCGGTCTCGCCACCGCACTGCTCGCGGCGGTCACCGTCACCCACCTCGCCCAAGCCGTCCTGCTCGCGCTCGTGCTCTCCCGGATCGCCCAGGGTGAGACGGCCGCCCTCGCCCCGCTGCTCACGGCCGTCATAGCCGTCGTCCTGGTCCGAGCCGCCCTCGGCCGCGCCCAGCGCCTGACCGCCGTCACGGCCGGCGCCACCGTACGGGTCAGGCTCCGCGACACCCTGCTGGAGCGGCTCGGCGCGCTCGGCCCCACCGCGATCACCGGTGCGCGGGCCGGAGCCGTGCGCGCCACGCTGGTGGACGGCGTCGAGGGCGTCGACGCGTACATCTCGCGCTATCTGCCCCAACTCCTCATCACCGTGGCCGTTCCGCCGCTGCTGCTCGCCGCCGTCGCGTTCGTCGAGCCGTACGCGGCCCTGGCCCTCGGCCCCGCCCTGCTGCTCGCTCTCTTCGGGCCGCGCTGGTGGGACCGGCTGCTCGCCCGGCGCGGCAAGGAGCACTGGGACTCCTACGAAGCCCTCGCCGCCGACTACCTGGAGGCTCTCCAGGGGATGCCGACCCTGCGCACCGCCGGTGCCGTGGGCCGCGTACGGGAACGGCTGGAGGATCGGTCGGCCGCCCTGCACCGGACCACGGTCGCCAAACTCCGGGTCTCGCTCGTCGACACCGGCCTCACCGACCTGGCCGTCCAGGGCGGCACCGTCGTCGCCGTACTCGTGGCGTGCTCCTCGGCCGCCACCGGCCGTACCGCCGCCACCGGCACCTACCTCCTGCTCCTCCTCGCCTCCGAGTGCTTCCGCCCCGTCCGCGACCTCTCCCGTGAGTGGCACGCGGGTTACCTCGGGGTGTCCGCGGCCGACGGCATCGCCGGCCTGCGCACCGCCGAAGCCGCCGTCGCGGACCGGGGCGCCGTGGCCGCCGCCTGGGAGAGCGCACCCGAAATCCGTTTCGATGACGTGCACTTCACCCACCCGGGGAGCGGGCGGCCCGCCCTCGACGGTGTCAGCTTCACCGCCGCCCCCGGACGCACCACAGCCGTTGTCGGTCCGTCCGGGGCGGGGAAGTCGACCCTGCTGAGCCTGCTGCTGCGGCAACGGGACCCGGACCGGGGCCGCCTCACCGTCGCCGGGACGGACACCGCCGCGTACACCCTCGCCTCGCTGCGCCGGGGCATCGCCGTGGTCTCGCAGGAGACCTACCTCTTCCACGCCACGATCGCGGAGAACCTGCGCATCGCCCGACCGGCCGCCACGGACGAAGAACTGCGCGCCGCCGCTCGCACCGCCGGAATAGACCAGGAGATCGCCCGGCTGCCGGACGGCTACGCCACTCTCGTCGGCGAACGCGGTGCCACGCTCTCCGGTGGCCAGCGCCAACGGCTTGCCCTCGCACGGGCGTTGCTCGCGGACGCCCCGGTCCTGATCCTGGACGAGGCCACCAGCGCGGTCGATGAACGCGGCCAGGCGCGCATCGTCCGGGAACTGACGGCCGCCGGCCGCGGCCGCACCTGCGTCGTCGTCGCCCACCGGCTCGACGCCGTACGCCACGCCGACCACATCGTCGTCCTCGACGCGGGCCGTGTCGCCGCGGCGGGCGACCACACCACCCTGCTCGCGGGCGGCGGCGTGTACGCCTCGCTCGTCGCGGCCGGGCGCACCGCACAGGAGGAGCGCGCCGCATGACCCCGACCCCGGTCCCGACCCCCACCCCGGCCCCGACCCCCGCCCCAGGCCCCGCCCCGACCGATCCCGGCCGTCCCCACGGGCCCGGCCCCACCGCCGTCGCCACCGACGAGGCCGGAGCCGGCGCCCTGCGCTCGCTCCTCCCGGTCCTCGGCGCGCACCGCACCACCGTGCTGCGCACCTGCCTGGCCGCTCTCGTCGACCAGGCGGCCCTGGTCGCCCTGGTCACCCTCGCCGCCCACACCGTGGGCACCGCCGTCACGGAGCACCGCCCGCCCGCCCCCGGGACCGTCGCCGTCCTGGCCGGTCTCGTCCTGCTCCGGGCCCTCGCCACCTGGCGGGAGATGGACCTCTCGCACGACCTCGCCTACCGGGTCCTCGCCGAGCTGCGCGTCCGGGTCTTCGACGGGCTGGCCCGCAGCGCCCCCGCCCGGATCGCCGGCCGGCGCAGCGGCGACCTCGCGGCCACCGCGCTCGGGGACGTCGAGGCGCTGGAGTTCTTCTACGCCCACGCCATCGCCCAACTCCTGGCTTCCGGCGTGGTGTTCGCGGTGGCGGCCACCGTGCTGGCGACCCTCGGGCCCTGGCTGCTGCTCGCCGTCGTGCCCGCCGCACTGCTCCTGATCTGGTCGCCGCTGTTCGAAGCGCGCGGGCGGGCCGAGCGCGGCGTGCGGACCCGCAGCGCCCTCGCCGAGGTGTCGTCCGAGACCGTGGAGAGCGTCGACGGGCTGCGCGAGCTGCTGATGGCGGGGGCGCTGAACCGCAGGCGGGCCCGGCTCCGGTCCGCCGGACGCCGGCTCGCCCGCGCCCAGCGCGCCGAGCAGTCCTGGGAGACCGGTGCGGGCGCGGCCCGCGACCTGCTGGTCGTCGCCGCCGTCATCGGGGTCGTGGCGGCCGCCGCCCACGCCGCGTCCGCCGGACGCCTGGACGGCGCGTGGGCCCCGGCCGCCATGGCCCTCGCCCTGGGCGCCCTCGCCCCGGTCGCCGAATCGGCGGCCGCACTCGGCCGGGCGGGCAGTCTGCGTGCCGCCGCGGCACGGGTCCGGGCCGCCGTGCACGCCCCCGCCGGTGCCCCGGCGCCGCCGGCGCCCCGCCCCGTACCGGCGGGACCGCTGGGCCTGCGGCTGCGCGGCGTACGGTTCGGCTACGGGACAGAGTCCGTTCTCGACGGCGTCGACCTCACCGTCCGGCCGGGCGAGACCCTGGCCCTCGTCGGAGCGTCCGGGGCGGGAAAGTCGACCTGTGCCCATCTCCTGGCGCGCTACTGGGACCCCGAGGCCGGCACCGTGGAGCTCGTGCCCGCCGCCCCGGCCCACCCCGTCGACCTGCGGGACCTCACCGAGGAGGACCTGCGCGCCACCGTGTCCGTGGTCGGGCAGGAGGCCCCGCTGTTCCACGGCACCCTCGCCGAGAACCTCCGCCTGGGCGCGCCGGACGCCACGGCGGACGAACTGGGCGCGGTGGCCCGGATCTGCGGCATCGCCGCCATCGCCGACGCCCTGCCCGACGGGCTCGACACCGCCGTCGGCGAGCGTGGCGCGACCCTGTCCGGTGGTCAGCGCGCCCGGGTGGCATTGGCCCGGGGGCTGCTGAGCGGCCCGCGCGTACTCGTCCTGGACGAGACGACCGCCCATCTGGACCACCGGGGCGACGAGGAACTGGCCCACGCGCTCACGGCGGACTCCGCCACCCGGACGACCCTGGTGATCGCCCACCGCCCGGCCACCGTCCGCAGGGCCGACCGGATCGCGGTCCTGGACGGCGGGCGCATCGTCGAGGAGGGCACCTGGGACGAGCTGATCCGGGCCGGCGGACCGCTGACCCGCCTCTTCGCCCGCGAGGAGGCGGGAACCCTTCCCTGAGACCGGCTGCGCGCGTGGCGCTCAGGGAAGGGGCTGCTCCGCGTATGGCGCTCAGGGAAGGGGCTGCTCCGCCCAGATGATCTTTCCCCTGGGGGTGTAGCGCGTGCCCCACCGATGGGCGAGCTGCGCGACGAGGAACAGCCCGCGCCCTCCCTCGTCCGTCGTCCTCGCGTGCCGCAGCCGCGGCGAGGTGTTGCTGGCGTCGGACACCTCGCAGGTCAGCGCCGACTGGAACAGCAGCCGCAGCCGCACCGGCCCCGAGGCGTACCGGATCGCGTTGGTCACCAGCTCGCTGACGATCAGTTCCGTCGTCATCGACAGGTCCGCGAGCCCCCACGTCTCCAGCTGTCGGGAGACCTTGGCCCGGGTCTCCCCGACCGCCGCGGGGTCCACGGGCACGTCCCACGAGACGAGGTGCTCGGGGCTCAGGACGTGCGTCCGGGCGAGGAGCAGGGCGATGTCGTCCGGCTGCGGGACGGGCAGCAGTTCCTTGACCACCGACGGACACAGATCCTCCAGCGGCAGCCCGCCCCGGGACACCGCCCGGCCCAGCCGGTCCATTCCGCTCTCGATGTCCTTGTCGGTCCCCTCGATGAGCCCGTCGGTGTAGAGGCCGAGGAGGCTTCCTTCGGGCAGTTCGATCTCCAGGGACTCAAAGGGCAGCCCGCCGATTCCCAGGGGCGGCCCGGCGGGCAGGTCGGGGAAGCTGACCGTGCTGTCCGGGGTGACCACCACCGGCGGCGGGTGACCGGCCCGCGCCATCGTGCAGGAGCCGTTCGCCGGATCGTAGACGGCGTACAGGCAGGTGGCCCCCACCACCGTCGTGCCGCCGCGTTCCCCCGGGCCCCCCGCCCGCTCCTCCTCGCTGAGCCGCAGGACGAGATCGTCCAGGCGGGCCAGCAGCTCGTCGGGGGGAAGGTCCATGTCGGCCAGCGTCTGTACGGCGGTGCGGAGTCTGCCCATGGTCGCCGCGGCCCCGATGCCGTGCCCGACGACATCGCCGATGACCAGGCCGACCCGGGCGCCGGACAGCGGGATCACATCGAACCAGTCGCCGCCGACCCCGTCCTTCTCGTCCGCCGGAAGGTACGAGGACGCCACGTCCAGCGCCGTCCCGCCGCGCAGCGTGTGCGGCAGCAGGCTCCGCTGGAGCACCAGCGCCGCGGTGTGCTCCCGGGTGTAGCGGCGGGCGTTGTCCACGCACACGGCCGCACGCGCCACCAGCTCCCGGGCGGGCGCCACGTCGTCCTCGTCGAACGCCACCGGATTCTGCGACCGCATGAACGTGGTCAGACCCAGCACGGTGTCGCGCGCCCGCATCGGCACGGAGATCAGCGAGTGCAGCCCGAACTCCCGGATCCGGGCCGCCCGCGCCGGCTGCTCCACCGTCCATCCGTGGCTGTCCGGGTCGAGAACCGGCAGCAGGACCGGGTCGCCGTCGAGGAGGAAGTGCGCGTCCTGCGGCGGCGGCACGAAGTCGACCGTCTCCCCGACCCGTACGACCGCCTCCGGGCAGCCCTCCCGCACCGAGCTCAGGCCCGCCCGGCGCATGGCCGGCCGCTCGCCCTCGGCCGGCGCCGCCGACCCGGGCCGGTCGCCGCCGAACGGGATCTCCAGCAGGTCGACGAAGACGAAATCCGCGAACCGGGGCACCGCGAAGTCGGCGAGCTCCTGCGCCGTACGCTGTACGTCCAGGGTGCTGCCGATACTCGATCCGGCCTCGTTCACCAGCGCGAGCAGCTGACGCGCGTTCCACCGGTCGGTGACGTCGAGGGCCATGTATCCGATGCCGATCCGCCTGTCCCGGGCGTCGGCCAGCGGGAAGAACGAGCTCGCGTACGCCCGTCGGCGGTGCGGATCGGCCCAGCTCCAGCCCAGGTACTCGTAGTCCGTGATCGCCTCGCCGGTCGACAGGACCTGCCGCATCAACCGCTCGATGGTCGTCGCCAGTGCTCCGGGCAGCACCTCGCTGGGCCGGTGTCCCAGCCGCTGTTCCCGGGGCACACCGCCGAACCGCTCCAGGGTGTCGTTGAGCCAGAGATAGCGCAGGTCGGGGTCGAGCACCGCCATGCCCACCGGGGACCGGGTCAGGAAGTCGTCCAGCACGGACCCGCTCATCTTCCAGTGCGGGGTGAGCTCCCGCCCGGACACCAGGAAGCATTCCCGCCCGGCGATCAGGAACGGGGCCGTGGCCCGCACGTCGATGTCCAGCGACCGGCCGTCCCGGCTCCGCAGGGGGACCAGCCCGCTCCACGCCGACCCGGCCCGGCAGCGGGCGGCCACCGCGGCCGTCCGCCGGGCGTCCGGGGGGCCCGTCAGCAGCAGGGCCGCGGACCGGCCGACCACCTCGGCCGCCGGATACCCGAGCAACGCCTCGGCCCCGAGGGTCCAGGCGATGACCGTGCCGTCCCCGGCGATCACCGCCGCCGCGTCGTCAACCGTCCGCGCCGGTGCCCGCCCGTCCCCGGAGGGCAGCGGGCCGGGCTCCGCCGGGGAGCCCTCATCGGCGGATGCCATTGCACCTCACCACCCTCTGTAGGTTTCCATGGTCGCGCGTCGCCCCGGACCGCGCCCGGTGCGCCCCGTGTACGGTCCCGGAGCGGTCCGTCCCTCGTCCGGCGGTGTGACGGAGCGGACCGTGCCGCGTTGGTGGTGGTGACAAGCGGTTGCTCGTCCCCTTCCCTCCGCGTCCCCTTCTCTCCGCGCTGGACCCGTGTGGGCGGACGGCTCCGGCTCCGCGAGGAGGGCCGGAGCCGTTTTGCGTACCCGGGGTCAGTAGCGGAGGCAGATCTTGCGCTCCCGCAGCCACTGGCCCAGCCAGTCGCCGAACGGCACGGTGACGCACCACTCGCGGGTGGGCGGCACCTCTGTTCCCGGCGGTGTGGGCGTGGGCGAGGGCCTCACCGGTGAGGGCTGCGCGGACGGCGGGACCGTCGGGGACGGGGCCGGATCCGTCGGCGTGGGTGTCGGTGTCGGTGTCGGGCTGGGCACGGGCACGGCGGGCGCTGCCATCTTCGTCAGCATCGTCCGGAAGACCTTCGAGGACCGAGGATTGCTCCCGCACTGCCAGACGCCGTGCGGGCAGTAGTCCGTGATCGTCTGGTAGAGCGGCTCGTGCCGGTCGATCCACTCCAGCATCCGCCGCATGTACTCGGGGTTGTCGCCGTTACGGAAGAGCCCCCACTCCGGGAACGAGATGGGCTTGCCGTGCTCCGCGGCGAAGTCGACGTGCTTCTGGAGCCCGTACGGGTCGGTGATCTGGTCGTCGAAGGTCTCGCCGGGAGGCTGGTCGTAGGAGTCCATCCCGATGATGTCGACGACGTCGTCGCCCGGGTAGCACTCGGTCCACGGCACCGCGTCCAGCCCCCGGCTCGGCGTGAAGTCGAAGCGGAACTCCTGGCCGGGCACCGCGCGCATCGCCGTGACGATCCGCTCCCAGTACGCCTTCCAGGACGCGGGGTCGGGGCCGCACCGATGGGTGTACGTGGTGCCGTTCATCTCCCAGCCGAGCACGATCACGGTGTCCGGAACGCCCAGCCCCACCAGGCGCTCCGCGAGCCGGGTGAAGTGCTGGTCGTAGTCCCCGGCCGCGCCCGCCCGGAGCAGCGTGCGGACCTCGTCGTCCGGGACCCGCCCCTCGTTGCGCTCCAGCATCGGCACGTTGAGGACGAACATCCGGTCCTGCTCCGCCCGTCTCCAGTCCGCCCAGGCGTCGAGGAAATCGGGGGCGCCCTCGATGTTCACCCACAGGTCGCCCGGCAGGTACGTGTGCCCCACCCGCAGCTCCGCCCCGCCGAGCCAGCGCGACAGACCGGCCATCCTGCGGACCCCGGCGGGCCCGTAGTCCAGATACGCGCCGTGCGCCGTGCTGTTCCCCGCCCCCGGCGGGCCGGGAGAGGCACCGTCGACGGAATCGGTGCCCTGCGACGACTGGCCCGCGATGCCGCCACCTGCCAGGAGGCTGAGAGCGGCCGCCGCGATAAACGAAACGATGAGACGGCGCTTTGCCGGCATTGCTCCTCCTGGCTGGGGTGAATTCCGGCCGGTTCGGCCCGATGGGGAGAGAATTTCATCATCATGCACCGGCGGCATGTGCAGGAGCCCATTTATCGTATTCCGCGTTCGCGGACGTGCCGTTCAGGTGAATGTGGGGCCGAACGTGAACGGCAGCGAACCGACCCGGTTGTCGAAATTCGAATCGACCAGCTCCGGATCTCCCAGATTCCGCATGACGGGCCGTCGGCCGATCAGTTCCCGGAACAGGGCGGTCATTTCGAGGCGGGCCAGATGCGCTCCCAGGCAATGGTGCGGACCCCCGCCGCCGTATCCCAGATGGGGATTCGGCGACCGGGTGATGTCGAAGCGATCCGGATGGGTGAAAACCGCCCCGTCACGATTGGCCGACGCATAGATGAGAGCGACTTTCTCCCCCGGGAGGAAGGTGCGGCCGCCGAGTGCGTATTCAGCGGTGACAGTCCTGCGGAACTGGATGATCGGCGTCGAATGCCGGACGATCTCGTCGACGGCGCCGCCGATGTACCGGTCGAAGTCGTCGCGCAGCAGCTCCCGCTGCTCCGGATGCCGGTCGAGCAGGAACAACCCGTGCGCGATGGCGTTGCGGGTCGTCTCGACCCCGGCCACCAGCAGCAGCGAGAAGAAGGCCCCCAGCTGCCGCCCGGACAGCGCCTCGCCGTCGATGTCCGCACGCACGAGCGCCGAGACGAGGTCGTCCTCGGGGCGACGGCGGCGCTCCCGGGCGAGCCGTCCCATGACCCACTGCATCCGGGCCAGGGACGCCAGCCCCCGGCCGGGAATCCGCAGCCGGGCCCGGCCCCGGCGCTCGACTCCGACGTGCTCGGAGGCGTGGTCGATCTGCTCCGCGATCCGCGCCCGGTACGCCTTCGGGATGCCCATCAGGTCGCAGATCACCTCCAGCGGCAGCCGCGAGGCCGCCGACGGCATGAAGTCCCCGGGCCGCTCGGTGATCAGCTCGTCGACCAGCCGCCCGGCGAGCCGGCCGACGTTCTCCTCGACGTCCGCCAGCAGCCGAGGGGTGAACCGCCGCGAGATGATCCGCCGCAGCGCCGCGTGCTCGGGCCCGTCCATGTTGACCATCGAGTTCCCGAACAGCGCCTTCGCCCAGCCGGCCGGCTCCGGGGTGGTGACCCCCGGGGCGCTCGCGAACACCTGGGGCGTCCGGCTCGCGGTCCGCACGTCGGCATGGCGCACCAGGGCGTGGAACGGCTTGCCGGAGGTACGCGCGGTACCGGGCCGGGGAGTGAACAGGACCGGCGCGTCCAGCTCCCGCAGCAGGGCGAACGCCCGGAGTCTCTCGGGGCGCGGCAGCCGCCAGAAGGCCGGGTCGGCCAGATCGACGTCCGCCGCGCGCGGCGCACGGTTCCCGGACAGCTGGTACGGCACGGTCATGCCCATCACCTCCACGGTTCGCCAGGCCATGTTCCGGTCCGCCGGCCGCGCGGACCCTCCCGACGCGGCCCGTCGCCGCCGATGGCCTCGCACCCTCACGCGTTTGACGGAACGCGGCCACCGCGTGTGCTCCGTACGCCGTACGCACGAGAACTGTTTCGCCACCGCCTCGTTGTCAACATCGCCACCAGAAGCACCTCGGACGAGTTAACGAGTCGCGTCGGCCAGACGCGTCGACGAGAGGCAGGTAGTCATCTCATGAGCCCCACCCCCGCGAAACCGGGCGGCACCCGCGTTCCCTCCCGCCGGATCGTCCTGCGCGGAGCCTTCACCGCCGCAGTGGTCACGGGCACCGCGGTCGCCCTGCTCCCGCTGTTCGACCGTGAGCAGGCCGACACCGCCCGGCCCGCGCCGGGAGCCGATGGCACCGGATCCACGGCGGAAGAGTTCGCCGAGATGTACCGGGGCCGGGAGATCCGGGGGACGGCGAGCGTCCTCGTCCCCGCCGGAGCCCCGGACGAGGACCGGCCGGCGTTCGCCGCCGTACCGGCCACCGAGATCCGCATCGACGGCAGGCCGCTGCACGTCATGAGGCGGGCGGACGGCACCTATCTGAGCGACGTCCGGCACTACGAGTCGTACCCGACGCTGCTGGAGACGGCCCGCGCCGCCGTCGACGAGCTCGGCACCGCCCGACTCGCGCACCCCGTCGCGCACCGCATGTGAACCAGGAGGACCAGCACCGGTGTACACCCGCAAGAACCAGCGCGACCTCACGCGCACCGAGAAGCGCCGGCTCGTCGACGCGATCCTGAAACTGAAGCGCTCGGGCCGCTACGACGACTTCGTCGTCATGCACCGGGAGTACTACGTCATGGACACCGAGCGCCGGCCGCGCCCGGCGCACATGACGCCGTCGTTCTTCCCCTGGCACCGCCAGTACCTGCTGGAGTTCGAGAAGGCGCTCCAGGGCGTCGACGCGGGCGTCAGCGTCCCGTACTGGGACTGGACCCAGGACAACAAGCCGACGTCCTCGCTGTGGGCGGAGGACTTCCTCGGCGGCAACGGCAGGCTCGGCGACCGCCAGGTCACCACCGGAGCGTTCGCCTACGAGGCGGGCAACTGGAGCGTCGGCGCCGGAGTCACCGACGAGCACTACCTCACCCGCAACTTCGGCCGGCCCGGCCGCAACCCGGTCTCCCTGCCCACCAAGGACGACGTGGCGCGGGCGCTCAAGGACCCGGTCTACGACACCGAGCCCTGGAACAGCATCAGCACCGAGGGCTTCCGCAACCGCATCGAGGGCTGGGGGATCCGGGGCGTGCGCACCGTGGGCCTGCACAACCAGGTCCACCAGTGGGTCGGCGGCCCGATGGCGGGCGCGGCCTCCCCCGAGGACCCGGTGTTCTGGCTCCACCACTCCTTCATCGACCTGCTGTGGGATCGATGGCGCAAGGCGCACCCGAAGTCCGCCTACCTGCCGGGCCGCAAGCCCGCCTCGCCCGGCCCGGACCGTGACCGCGTCTTCGGCATCGACGAGGCGATGCCCCCCTGGGGCGTGACCCCGAGGGAACTCCTCGGCCACGGCACGCTCTACCGCTACGCCTGAGCGCGGACGAAGGAACGGCCGGCCCTCTCCGTGAGGAGGGAGCCGGCCGTTCCGGAACTACGGGAGATCAGCGGCCGTAGCCGTAGTCCCCGCCGCCGCCGTTGCCGCCGTCGTGGCCCCCGGAGGCGTTGACGCAGGTGTTGCCGAAGGCCGGGTTCAGGAGGCCGATCACGTTGATCGTGTTGCCGCAGAGGTTCACCGGCACGTGCACCGGGACCTGGACCAGGTTGCCAGAAGCGACACCGGGGGAGGCGGCGGCGACGCCCTGCGCGCCGGCGTCCGCGGACGCCATGCCGGCGCCGCCGGCGATCAGCGCGCCGGTGCCGGCCATGACAGCGGCGACCTTCGTCATACGAGACATTGAGAACTCCTAGTAAAGAAGGGGGGTGTGCTGCGGACACGAGGCCCGCACCCCCTGTCAACGCGGGAGACGCCGGACGGTAACGGATCTGCCCACAGGTGATGTCTCCGATGCCGCTGTCCGGCGTACGCCCGCCGCGTCAGCGCCCGATCGCCGCGAGCCCCGTGAGCCGCTCGTGCCAGTCCCGAGCCGCCGGGAACCGGGCCTTCACGGTCTCCACGGCCCGCTCCCGCACCGCCACCTGCGACTCGCGCAGCCGCAGCAGCGGCTCAAGACCCGGACGGGCCAGCAGCAGCCGCTGGTTGACCACGGGCACCGGCCCCCAGTGGTTCTTGTAGCTCTCCGCACCGCGCAGCAGGCTCAGCACCTCGCGCCCGCCGTCCGAGGCCTGCTGGGCGACCTCGCGCAGCAGCATCGTCGACACATCGATCTTCCGCTCGCGCAGCGCCGGATCGGCGCCGTACAGATAGCCGCCCGTCAGCCGCCCGGACTGCAACGACAGGTTGGACGCCACCACCTCGCCGTTCAGCCGGAACTCCGTGATGGCCGCCGTACCGTCCCCCGCCATCCGCCCCACCGACCGGATCAGATGGTCCGAGAACCGCGCCCGGAGATGCTCGGGATTGACCGTCCGGCCCGCCCATTGCCTCTCGTGCAGCCGCAGCAGCGTGCCGACCGCCGCCGGCACCCCGTCCTGCGGGATCCGGTGCGCCTCGACGCCCAGGGCGTCGACCTTGCGCAGCTTCGAGCGCAGCCGCTGACCCTTCGAGCCCGTCAGCCGTGCCACGAGGTCGCCCAGCGGCTCGGCCGGAAGCTCCATGCACGTCGAGTCCGTGAGCCTGCTCCGGGCTCCCGGCCACCGCCCGAACAGCAACTGCGCCGACGCGTCCGGCCGGACCTCCCGCAGGTCCACCACGGTGTGCCGGGCCGCCCGGTCCAGACCGCGCCCCAGCGCCCCCACCGCGTACCCGGCCTCCTCCTGGTCCAGAAGGATGTCGAAGAAGTCGGAGACGGCTCCGCCCATCGGGACGAGCAGCGGCATCGGACGGTGCACCAGCATCAGCGGCGCCGCCCCGATCAGCCGCCCCGACCGGCGGACCAACAGCACCCGCAGCCGGCCCTCCTGGCCGTAGGAGATCCACCACGAGTGCAGCCAGGCGTGGCTCTGGAACGGGGTGGCGGTGGCGCAGCGGCGGTGCAGGGCGTCCCACTCCCCGGCGAGCGCGCCGAACTCCCGGAAGTCCCGGCACAGGGTCACGGCGAGGCCGCCGGCCCGGTGCGCCGTCATCGGACGAGCTCCCGGTCGTCCTGGGCGACGCCGCCGCCCTCCGCCGTCGGACCGGGCACCTGGGCCGACACGCTCCAGCCCGCCCGGCGCGGCCGCACCAGCAGCACGAGACCGCCCAGCAGACCACCCGCGGCGGCCCCCACGGCGGTGCCCAGCGGCACCGAAGGCGAGACCGGCTGGTCCGGTGTCATCGCATGGGTGAACTTGATCAGCTTCACACCGGTGTCCTTGGAGACATGGCCGCTGCTCACGATGACGGCCTCGATGACCGCGTTCGCGATGTCGGCGGCCCTCTGCCGGTTCTCGGACGTGCCGGTCACCGCGATCATCGGCGAGTCGGGGGAGGTCTCCGACCGGACATGGGACCGCAGTTCGCGCACCGGCTCGCCCGCTGCGCCCTGGGCGTACGAGAGCGTCGCGTCGCTCGTCGTCAGCCGCCCGTACGACTGGGCGTACCCCAGCGCCGCCGAGGGATCCGTCTCCGCCTCGGCGACCGCCATCGCGTAGCTGGTGGCCTCGTACCGCGGTGCGGCGAGCGCACCGTACGAGAGCCCGGACGTGGTGCCGATCAGCACGCAGACGGGCAGCGGCCACCAGTGCGGCAGCCGGGTGAGGGCGGTGCGCAGCCGACGGACGACCAGGTGTCGCTGCTGCTCGGGTGACTCGGTCATGAAAAGGTTCTCCGGTTCGGTGGGGCGGTGTCGAGGGCGTACGCGTACACGTCCATCAGGCGCTCGCTGCTGCGCCTGATGTCGTAATGGCCGACGGCCCGGGGCGGCGGCTGCCGGACCGTACGGGCCTGTATCCGCTGGCGCAGCCGGGCCGTCAGCTCCTCGGGGCTTCCGGCGATCCGGGTCGCCCCCGGGGCGTGGGCGGCGGGCAGGTCGTCGATGGCCGGGCAGGCGTCGTGGAGCACGGGCAGTCCGGCGGCGAGCGCCTCCACGGCGGCCAGGCCGAAGGACTCCTCGCGGGACGTGGAGACAAAGGTGTCCAGGGCGCTGAGCAGCGCCGCGACACCCGGTACCGGACCGTCCCCGGCCTCGTCGCACTCCCCGAGGAACCGGATCCGGTCCACCGCCCCGAGACGGAGGGCCAGCGCGCGCAGCGCCCCGGCCTCCGGTCCGTCCCCGGCCAGCAGCAGGCGGGCCTCCGGCAGCGCCGCGACCGCGCGGATCAGCACGTCGAACCGCTTGCCCGGCACCAGCCGTCCGACCCCGCCGACCACGAACGCCTCGTCGGGGATGCCGAGTTCCGCCCGTACGGACGCCCGCCGCTCCCCGTCGAAGCGGAACCGGTCCGCGTCGATGCCGTTGGGCACCAGCCGGATCCGGTCGGCGGGCACCCCCCAGTCCCGCAGCCTGCCGGCCACGGTGGAGGAGACGGCGACGGTCGCGGCGCCGAGCCGTTCGGTGGAGAGGTAGAGGGCACGGATGCCCCGGGTGAGCGGGCGTCCCTCGATCTCGGCACGCCCCAGGGAGTGTTCGGTCGCCACGGTGGCCCGTGCTCCGGCGAGCCGGGCCGCGACCCTGCCGTACACACAGGCCCGGTACAGATGGGTGTGGACCAGGTCGTAGCGGCCGTCCCGGATCAGCCGGGCCAGCCGCCCGACGGCCGGCAGATCCCGGTTGCCGCGCATCCCGAGGTGGGTCACCCGGATCCCGTCGGACCGCAGCTCCTCGGCGACCGCCCCCGGGTTGGTGAGCGTCACGACATCGCACTCCACCGGCAGATGACGCAGCAGCAGCCGCAACTGCCGTTCGGCGCCGCCGACCCCGAGCCCGGTGATGATGTGCAGCGCCCTCATCGCGGACCGCCCGCCCGCACCGGCCCGGCGGCCAGGGAACCCGCACCCGGCGCGGCCACCTGCCGCAGCCCGTGCCGCAGATCCTTCGCCCACAGACGCACGCCCCGGTCCGCCTGGCTGATGTGGGTGCGGGGCAGGGCGAACCGGCTGAGCAGCGGGCCGGGAGCCAGCGCGCAGCCGTAGCCGTAACCCGCCGTACGCGCGGCCTCCGTGACCCGGCGGTCGAGGATGCCGTACGGATAGCAGAAGCCGGCCGGGAGCGAGCCGGTGAGCTCGCCGATCAGCTCCCGGCTGTGGGCGGTCTCCCGGTGCAGCTCCTCGTCCGAGAGCGCCGTCAGGTCCTGGTGGTACAGGCCGTGCGAGCCGACCTCCATCCCCGCGGCGGCGACCCGCCGGACGTCCTCGTGGGTGAGCAGCGGCTTGCGCGGACCCAGCGGATCCCACGTGTTGACCCCGCCGGGCCGGCCCGGCAGGACGAAGACCGTCGCCCGGCAGCCGTGCCTGCGCAGCACCGGCAGCGCCTCGCCGAGGAAGTCCGCGTACCCGTCGTCGAAGGTCAGCCCGACAAGACCGCGCCGCCCCGCCGCCCCCGCGCGCAGCAGCTCCCCCACCCCCACCCCCGTCAGCCGCCGGCTGCGCAGCCAGGACAGCTGCTCGTCGAGGCGCTCGGGGGAGACGGTGATGCCGTACGGATCGTCGCTCGGGTCCGTCACCGAGTGGTACGTGAGGATCCACGGCTGACGGCGGGTGTGCGGGCGGAGCCGGGACGAGGGGGCGTCGGCGCAATGTGCCGAGGATTCAGCGGCCATCAAGGAACCTCCGTCGGGTGAGTGCCAGCAGGGATACGACCTCGGGCGAGCGCAGGGCGAGCCCGGTCAGGAAGAACACGGCGGGGACGAGGAGACACCCGGCGGCGAGACTCAGCACCGCGTCGGCGATGACGGGGGCGAACGCCCAGCCGGCCACGCCCGCCGACAGCGACGCCCCGGCGAGCCGGCCCAGCGAGAGCGCCACGGCCCGCGCCCGGATCGGCACCACCCGGGTCCCGAGGCCCATGAGGAGCAGCAGCGCCGTCGTGCTGATCCCGATCGCGTTGGCGGTCGCGATGCCGTCCACGCCGAAGCGGTACGTCAGCGCGTACCCGGCCCCCATCGTGACCAGCAGCCCGGTGCCCATGGCGAACGCCGGGAACCAGGTGGGCCGCCCCGACGAGAAGAACGGCCGGCTCAGAGCGCCGACCAGACAGTGCCCCAGCAGCCCCAGCGCGTACACCCGCATCACCTGCGCGGTGGAGTCGGTGTCCGAGACGTCGAACGCGCCGCGCTGGAAGAGCACCTCGATGATCTGGGGCGCGTAGCCGAGGACGACCGCCGTGCCGAGCAGCACCACCATCCCGGCCAGCGCCAGGTCCCGTTCGACCCGCAGCCGGGCCTTCTCCCGGTCCCCGGCGGCCATGGCCTGCGCGACCACCGGGAAGGTCACCGTGCAGATCATCAGCGACAGCACCATCGGCATCTGCGCGACCTTCTGCGCGTAGTTCAGATGCGAGATCGCGCCCGCCGGCAGCGTGGAGGCCAGGAACCGTTCCACCAGCACCTGGGACTGACGGCTCACCACGAACAGGACCACCGGGGCCAGGACCGCGAACCCCAGGAGCGGAGCGGTCCGAGCGGCCCGCCGCCGCAGCCGTCCGAACCTCGGCAGCCGGGGGCGGCCGATCGGCACCAGCCGCAGGAACATGGGCAGTTGGGTCAGGATCATCAGCGCACTGCCGACCGCGACCCCCATCGCCGCGGCCCGTACCCCCCACGTCGCGTGCAGGGCCAGCGTCATCCCGATGATGCCGAGGTTGTACGCGACATAGACCCCCGCGGGCGGCAGGAAGCTGCGGTGCGCGCGCAGCGCGGCGCTGAAGTAGCCGGTGATCCCGAACGTGAGGACGGTGACCGCGGTCAGCCGGGTGCAGTCCACCGCGAGCCGCGGATCGGCGAGGCCCGGGGCCAGCACGCGCACGACCCACGGGGCGCCCGCGATCAGCAGTGCCGCGCCGCCGGATAGCAGCAGGAACAGGCGGGGGAGCGTGGCCGCCACCAGATCCCGTACGGGGTCGGAACCGGGTTCGCCCCCGCCCGCCGCCCGCCGGGTCAGGGCGAGGCTGAAGGCCGGGACGAGCAGCAGCGCCATCCCGTCCTCGATCAGCAGCGTCGCCGCCATCTCGGGCACGGTCCAGGCGATGAGGAACGCGTCGCTGGCGTGGCTCGCCCCGAAGTACCGGGCGATGGCCTGGTCCCGCACCAGACCGAGGACGGCCCCCAGCACGGTCAGTACGGCCGTGGCCGCCGCCGCGCGGGCGAGAAAGGACCCGAGCCGGGGCGCTTCGCCGCTGTCCGTCCGCGGTGGTGCGCCGGGGCCGATGGGCCCTTCGGGTCCTGCTCCGGGGGCCGGGAGCAGCGGCGGGGCGTCCGCCGCGTCCGCCGGGCGCGGCTCGGCCTCCGTCCCTGTCCCCGTCCCCGCCCCGGTGTCGCTCATGCGGCGCTCACCCGGTCCGGCTCGGCCAGCGCCCACCAGGCGGCCAGCCCCAGGATGACGCCGCTCAGCACCGTGGTGGGCCCGCCGATGTCCGCGTACAGGAAGTTGACGCTCTGCCAGGTCATCAGGGCCACCGCCGTCAGACCGCAGTCCATGGCCGCGTCCGCGCGCGAGCGGGCGATGCGCAGTCGGCGGATCGCGCCCACCAGGATCGCCGCCCAGCTGCCGACCAGCGCGGTCAGGCCGATGAGGCCCTGTTCGCTGAGGACGAGGAGATACATGTTGTGCGGCGACAGGAGGGCCTGGCGACGGTACGCCTGGCCCGCCCCGGCGGTGTCGCTGCCGGAGGAGAGCCCGATGGAGGCGTGTCCGTCGCGGTGGTCGGGAAAGCCCTTGAGGCCGACCCCGGTGGCCGGCTGCTCGCGCCACATCGCGCCCGCCGCACTCCACATCGCGTAGCGGTCGCTGACCGAACGGTCCGGGGTGCTGGCCACCCGGGTCACGCTGGCGGCCCGCTCCGCGATCATCTCGGAGCCGATGCCGAACCCGCCGACCAGCACCACCCCGGCCGCGACCGCCACGGCCAGTGACATCAGCGCCTGCCGACGCCCGGTCAGCACCAGGGCGACGAGGATCGCGACGGCCGTGGCGATCCACACGCCCCGGCTGAACGACAGCGCCAGGGGCACGATCAGCGCGACGGCGAGGACGGCGGCGCCCGGCCGCAGCCAGGCCGGGGTGTTGCCGGGCGTGCGCAGGGCGCAGGCCGCGGCGGCTAGCAGCCCGTAGGCGACGACGGTCGCCATCCCCATGATGTCGCTGGGCCCGAAGGTGCCGACCGCCCGGATGTCCTCGCCCATGTAGGAGGCGCCGGTCCCGGTGACGTACTGGTGGACGCCCGTGACGCCCTGGACGACGGCCAGCAGCACCAGCGAGCCGGCGACGATCCGGAACCCGTGTGCGTCCCGGAGCAGCAGACACACCGCGATCGGTACGAGGACGAATACCTGGAGATAGCGGACGAGCCCCGGCAGGGCCGCCGCCGGGTCCGCCGCGGTGACCGTGGCCACCGCGAAGCCCACCGCCGGCAGCCCCAGGACCAGCGCGGCGGCGGCGCTCAACGGGCGCCGGCGCAGATACAGCAGCCGACCCACGCACACGAGCACCGCGAGGCCGGAGGCCAGGTCGGCCGGTCCGACCGCCGGGCCGCCGCCCCCGCCGGACACTCCGTGGGGCAGGGCGGGCAGCAGGACGGCCGCGGCCAGCGGCAACAGCGGCCAGCGGCTCCGCCAGCCGCCCCACGGGGGGCGGAAGGCGGTGCGGGGCCCGGCCGGCGGCGTCGGCACGGGCGGGGTCAGGACAGCGGCCATGATCAGCTGCCTCCGAGCCGGAACAGGGAGCCCGCGGTCCGTGCCAGCACGCACGCGTCCTGCCACAGCGACCAGGTCTCGATGTAGCGGTTGTCGAAGCGGGCCCGCTCCTCGATCGAGGTGTCGCCCCGCAACCCGTTCACCTGGGCCAGACCCGTGAGGCCGACCGGCATCCGGTGGCGGGCCTGGTAGCCGGGATGGGCGCGGCTGAACTGCGCGACGAAGAAGGGTCGTTCGGGGCGGGGCCCGACCATGCTCATGTCGCCGCGCAGGACGTTCCACAGTTGCGGCAGCTCATCGAGGGAGGTTCGGCGCAGCACGCGGCCGACCCGGCTCATCCGCCCGTCGGACGCGACGTTCCAGCGGGTGGCCGACTCCTGGACGTCGGCGCGCAGCGTACGGAACTTCAGCAGGACGAAAGGACGTCCGTGCCGGCCGATGCGCTCCTGCCGGAAGATCACGCCCGGCCCGTCGGAGAGCCGCACGGCCAGGGCGCAGGCCGCCATCACCGGGGCCGCCAGCAGCAGACCGACCGAGGCCAGGACGGCGTCCATCGCCCGCTTCACGCCATGGCCGATGGGACGGTTCGTCCCGTCGTGCAGCGGCTGGGCGGTGAAGCCCCACAGATGATCGGGGCGGCCTCCGGCCGGAGGTCCCGCGACGGCGCCGGGTCCGGTGACCAGCCACACCCGGCAGCCGTGTCCGGTGAGCAGGGTGAAGAGAGTGTCTCCGTCCGGGGTGGCCTCGGGCGGGGCCGTGAACACCGCGTGCCGCACGCTGTTCTGCACGACGGCCCGCCCCACCTCCTGGGGCGAACCCAGGACCGGCAGTGGCACGGAGTCGCAACCCGTCGCCTGTTTCTCGTCCCCGGCCGCCGGGGCGGCGACCAGACCGACCGGCCGCAGCCCGTACGCGGGATGGCCGTACAGCGTCGCCGTCACCTGACGGGCCAGCGGCCCCTGGCCCACGACCAGCGTGGACAGCGGACGGCGGACGGCGGCCCGCCGCCGCGCCCGGTAGACGGCCGCCCGTCCCGCGCAGGTCAGCGCGGTCTGCGTGGCTGCCCCGTACGCGAGCACCGCCCAGCCGATCGCCTGCTGCGGGGCCCAGGCGTCCAGCACCTCCATGGTCACGTACCACTGGAGGAGGGTGAGACCGAGGAGCGCGGGCAGTTCGGAGAGGACCGAGGGGGACAGGCGCATCCCGTACAGGCCGCGCCGGGCGAAGAACAGCACCTGCGCCACCGCCTGGACGGCCACCAGCAGCCAGGGCCACGAGACCGGGACGGCCAGGGCGAACGTCACGGCCGGGGCCAGGGCGTCCACGCACAGGAGCGGCACGAGACGGCCGTACCGGACGGCCCGGCGCTCGCCGGGCTGCGCCTGCGCACCGCCGCCGCTTCTTCGCGGCGGATGAACCGTGTGAGCCTGTACGGCTGTTGCCTGGCCGGCGCCGGGAACCGGTGCACTCTCCATCGTCATCGCTCGGTGCGCTTCCTCGTCGTGGGGCGGGACATGCCGACAAGTTCCTCGTAGAGACCGGCAACCGCCCCCGCGGTCCGTCGGACGTCGAAGGCCGCCCGGGTGTGGCGCAGGGCCCGGTGGGACACCGCCTCGCGCAGTTCCGGGTCGGTGAGCAGCGCGGTCAGCGCCGCGGCCAGTGCCGCCGGATCCTCCGGCGGTACCAGACAGTGGTCCTCGTGGCCGGGCGGCAGGCTCTCCCGCGCCCCGTTCACGTCGGTCATCACGACGGCGCGGCCGCAGGCCATCGCCTCCAGCGGGGCCAGCGCCATGCCTTCCCACCGGGAGGGCAGCACGAGGACGTCCGCCGCGTGGATCCACGGCCGAACGTCCTCGCAGGCTCCGGTGAACAGCACGCCCGGCGGGGCCGACTCCTCCAGCCCTTCCCGGTCGGGCCCGTCGCCCACCAGGACCAGCCGGGCCGCGGCCACCGGCATCCGGCGCCAGGCCCGCAGGAGGACGTCCTGCCCCTTCTGCCGGGTCAGCCGGCCGACACAGACGACCAGCGGAGCGTCCCGGCCGACGCCGTCCAGCAAGGGCAGTGAGGCGCGGGCCGCCGCCCGGTCCTGGTGGCCGCCGGGGCGGAACCGGTCGAGGTCGATCCCGTTGTGGATGACCGACCAGCGGGCCGCGATGCCCGCCTCCTGGCCGGTGCGGCGTTCGGACTCGCTGACGCACAGGATGTGATCGGCCCAGCGCGCGCCGAACCGTTCCCAGCCGAGTGCGAGTTCCGCGGTGCGTCCGCCGACGGCCTCGAACGACCAGGCGTGCGGCTGGAACACCGTGGGGACCCGGCCGCGCACCGCGATCCGGCCCGCCAGTCCCGCCTTGGCGCTGTGGGCGTGCACCACGTGCGGGCGGCTCGCGCGGACGATCCGGCGCGCGGCGGCGACCTCACCGGCCAGCCGGGGCCCGGGGGCACGGGTGACGGACCAGTCGTGGACCTCGGCACCCGCTGCCGCCGCCCCGAGGGCCAGCGGACTCCCGGGCGGACAGGCCACGACGGGGCGTAGCCCGGACCCGGCCTGGGCCCTGACGAGATCGGTGACGACCCGGGCCACTCCGCCGTCCACGGGCTGAACCAGATGAAGGACCGTCAATTGTCTTTCTTGAGTGGGACGCATGTGCAGCACGCACGGCTCTCTTCGCTCAATCCGGTGAGTAAAGCCGAAGTGCACTTTGGCAGAGATTATGGCGAAATCATGCGTGTGACTCGCTCATACGACCACATGGGGAGTGCCGGGACGACAGGACCGTCCGGGTGGTCGCGCGACGGAATCCCGCAGGGCCGCGAAATCTTCGGCGTCAGGCGGCGAAATGGCTTGCGGAGCGCGGCCGTACGGAATTGAGAGGGCTTCGCGCGCGGATTGGCGGGCGGTCTCTCCGCCCCTTTCCGGCGTGCCGCACTCCGCCGATCGCCGCACCGGATGGCGGCACCATGGAAGTGAGGCGATTACGCCGTTCTCGTGTTACGCCGTTCCCGTGTTCGTGAATACGACGTCCTCGGCACGGGCGACGATCTCCACTGCGTCGCCGAGCGCCCACTCCGCGACCCGCGACGCCATCGCCGCCGGGACCGGCTCACTGATGCCCGGCGCGGCCGGAATGTCGTACGTGGCATGGGCGTCGTGCGGCAGGACGACCCGGAAGTCCAGCTCCAGGGCACGACGTGCGGTGGCCAGCACGCACATCTCCGACAACATCCCGCAGACGGCGACCGCCCGGACCCCCGCCGCGGTCAGCTCGTCCTCCAGCGAGGTGTCCTCGAAGCCGTCGTCCTCCTCCTTGCGGATCACGCTCTCGGCAGGGCACGGGCGGACCGGAAGGTGCAGCTCCCACCCCGGGGTGTGCGGCTCGTCCGGCGCCCCGGCCGGTCCGTCGTTCTGGAGGTGCACCACGAGCGCCCCGGCTTCCCGGGCCCCGGCGACCAGATCCGTCACCCGGTCCAGCAGCCGGGGCGCGTCGGGCACGGCGTTCTTCCCGGTGACGAACGCCGACTGGACGTCGATCACGAGCAGCGCCTGTACGGGAGCGGGGAGAGCGGTCATATCGGGGAGGGACTTCCGTCGGGGCGTACGCGGACGGACAGCCCCAAGGGCTGTCCGGACACGACCTGGCCCGCCCATCCTCCCAGGCGGCGGCCGGGGGCCGTCCACGGTTTCCGCCGGTGGACGGCCCCGGGTCAGCCGGTGCGGTCGACGAGATACGGGATCAGCGTGAGCAGGTCTCCCCGGGCCTCCTCGGCGAGCTCCACCCGGTCCAGGCAGTCGTGGGCGGCGGCCAGGTGCTCCTGGGCCTCGGCCGCCGTGGCGCGGCGCCCCCCGGCGGCGTCGATCAGTTCGGCCGCCAGGCGGGCCGCCGTGCCGTCGAGGGGATCGGCGGAGGTGAGGAGGGCCTCCAGGCTCCGGGCCGCCGGGTGGTCGGCCGCGAGGGCCGCCAGCACCGGGTACGTCTTCTTGAGCCGCCGCAGATCGCTGTGCACCGGCTTGCCCGTGACCTGCGGATCACCCCAGATGCCGAGCAGGTCGTCCACCGCCTGGAACGCCACCCCCAGATGGCGCCCCGCCCGGTCCAGCGCCTCGGCCGTGCTCGGCGGGGCACCCGCGAGCACCGCGCCCACGGCGGCCGCGCACCCGAGCAGGGAACCCGTCTTGTGCGTGGCCATCGCCCGGTACTCCTGCGGCAGGACGGCGTCGGGCCCGGTCCACGGCCGGGACTCGAACAACAGGTCCTGAGCCTGACCGTGCACCAGTTCGCCCAGCGTGCCCGCCAGTTGCCGCACCGCCGCCGGGCCGCCCGGCCCGGGAGACTCCGCCAGCGTGGAGACGGCCAGCGCGAACAGGGCGTCTCCCGCGAGGACCGCCGGGCCGGTGCCGTACGCCTTCCACAGGGCCGGGCGGCGGCGACGGGTCTCGTCGCCGTCCATGATGTCGTCGTGGATCAGCGAGAAGGTGTGGATCAGCTCGACGGCGACCGCGCCGAGCACCGCGTCCGCCCCACTGCCGCCCGCGGCCTCCGCGCCGAGCACCGCGAACGCCTGGCGGACCCCCTTGCCCTGCGATCCGGGCACCGGCTCGCCGCCGGTCCCGCTCCAGCCCAGCGAGAAGGCCGCCGTCTCCGCGTGCCAGGGGTGCAGCCGTCCCACCGACTCCACCAGGGCCGGGCGCACCAGCTCACGGCAGCGGTCCAGTATCTGCGGCGCACTCGCCCGGCGGGTCGTGGAGAGCGTCATCGGCGGTCGTCCCTCCCGTCCGCCACGGACTGTTCCACGCCGAGTTCGGCATACGCCTTCTCGACCATCTCCCGCGCGTTGAGCAGCCCGATCCGGCTGAGCCTGCCGCGCAGTTCGTCCAGTTCGGCGGCGGTGGCGTCACGGTCCCGGCCGAGCCTGGCCCGCGCCTTGACCAGGCCGAGCGACGCCAGCGCCTCGCCCCGGGGCTCGTCCATCGCGCGGAACTCGCCGAGCGCCTGCTCGTAGTCCGCGCGGGCCTCCTCGTAACGACCGGCGCGGAACAGCACGTTGGCCCGCATCTTGTGGTTGTAGGCCAGGGCGCTGGAGAGCTTCATCTCGCGGCAGGTGACCTCGGCCTCCGAGAGCAGATCGAGTGCGCGCCCGGTCGCGCCGTCCCGGAGGGAAACGATGTCAGCGATGCCGCGCAGCGCCCAGGCCCGGCCGCGCCGGTCGTCCGCGTCGCCCGCCAGGGCGGCCGCCTCCTCGAACATCTCCAACGCGGTGTCCAGGGAGCCGGTGTTGCGGCGGATCTGCGCTATGCCCTCCAGGGCCCATACTGTGTGCCGCGCCTCGCCCCGGGCGCGGGCCTCGGCCAGCAGCTGTTCGTGCAGCGTCGCGACGGTGGCGTAGTCGCCCTGGATCCGTCCGGTCTCGGCGAGGCCGGCCAGGGAGTAGCCCCGGGCGACCACGTCGCCGCCCTGCTTGCCCAGCTCGGCGGCGAGCCCCAGCAGCCGGAACGCCAGGCGCAGCGCCCCGCGTTGCCGCGCCAGCGTGCCGCCGCTCCACAGCGCCCAGGCCATCGCCCCGGTGTTCCCGGCCGCCCGCGCGGCCCGGTAGCTGGCCTTCCAGGCCCGGTCGGCCTCCGCCACCTGTCCGAGCCTGCGGTGCGCCTCGGCCACGGCGAGGCCCGAACGTGCCACCTCCTCCTGTGATCCGGAGAGTTCGGCCTGCCTCAGATGGCGTACGCCCTCGGCCAGTACGTCGGTGAGGGAGGCGTTCACCGACATCTTGGTGAGAGCTCCCTGGTACTCGGGCGCCAGTGCCTTGGTCTGCATGGGTGCCTTCCGCGCGGTTCCGGGCCCGCACCCGGGGCGACTGTACGCCCTGTGTATACAGGGGGCGTATAGTCAGCCGGTCGTCCAAGCCCGGAACATGTGGGGGTGGACGCCGCTCAACACCTGCGGCGAACCGTCCTGTCATGGACCAAGACGGCAGCGGGACGGGGAGGGTTGCTCGCCCGGCCCAGGTCGTTCCGCTTCGGCTCGGCGGTCCCGCGTCAGACGGCTGGCGGCGGCTCGTGCAGGCCGAACGGCGATCCCTGGTCGTCACGGCAGAGCCGGAAGCGCCCGAACCGGGCGGCCGACTCCTCGTCGTCACCCGGGGAAGCGTCGTCCACCGTGCCGCCGAGCTCGCGGACCTTCGCCACGGCGGCGCCCAGGTCGTCGGCCCGGAAGAAGACGTACGGTCCGGCTCCCCGGTCACCGCCGTGCACCCCGCCCGGAGTCCCGGGGGTCGTGATCGCGAAGCCGCCGCCGTCCGAGGGGCCCGGCTCGAAGGTCCAGCCGAACAGTTCGCCGTAGAAGGCGCGCGCCCGCTCCGGGTCCTCCACGCCGAGCTCGAAGAAGGAGATCTCACCGGCCATCGCGGGTACCTGCCGTCCGTTCGGGGCCGTACTCATGCCGCCACTCCACCGTACGTCGGCCACCGGACGCCCGCCCGCTGCTGCGCCCTCCCCGTCCGCCGCAGCCGAAGGCGCACCGCGCTCCGGGCGACCGGGCCGAGTTCGTCGAGCACGCCCGCCCCCTCCGCGAGCCGCTCCAGCGCCCCGAAGGCCCGTAGCGCCCCGTCCGGGTCGACGCCCCCGTACATCTCCAGCCCCACGAACGCCCCGGCCACGGCCCGCGCCGGCCCCGCCGGACCGGTGAACTCGCCGAGCGGGGAGCCCGCCAGGGCCCGGACCAGGACCTTCCCGATCCCGGCGGTGCACAGGACGGGCCCGGCCGCCGGGGCTGGGCCCGCGCCCCGGCCGGCAGCTCGTCGAGCGAGCCGAAGTGGTAGGAGTTCGTCGAGCGAGCCGAAGTGGGAGAGGTTCGTCGAGCGAGCCGAAGTGGGAGAGGTTCGTCGAGCGAGCCGAAGTGGGAGAGGTTCGTCGAGCGAGCCGAAGTGGTGAGGACCAGGGCCTGATCGCCCCCGGCCGCGGCCGCCACCGAACGGGCCGACGTCTTCGCGACGCGCTGCTCGGCGAGCGTGCGCGGCGTGCCCTCCAGAAGCTCCGTGCGGGTGTCCCCCCCCGGGCCCGCGCACCCCGAACGGCCGCCCCTGATCTGCGACGGCGCCACGGCCGCGCTCGAATGAACGGATGACGGCGCCCCCGGACGACTGCCTCGCCCGCAACGAGTGGATCTGCGGCGCCTATCTCTCCACCCGCCGCGAGATCCTGGTGGACGCGGTGATCCAGCACCTCCAGCTGACGGCCGCCGCGGTGGCCATCGCCCTGGTGCTCGCCGTTCCCCTCGCGCTGGCGGCCCGCCGGTGGCGCTGGGCGGCCGGGCCGGTGCTCGGACTGACGACGATCCTCTACACCATCCCGTCGCTGGCGATGTTCTCGCTGCTCCTGCCGGTGTACGGGCTCTCCGCCGCACTCGTCGTCGCGGGGCTCGTCCTCTACTCCCTGACGCTGCTCGTCCGCAACATCCTGGCCGGACTCCGGGCCGTCCCCGAGGAGACCCGGCAGGCCGCGCGCGGCATGGGCTACGGGCCGCTGCGCCTGCTGCTCGCCGTGGAGCTCCCGCTCGCGCTGCCCGCGGCGATGGCCGGGCTGCGCATCGCCACCGTCTCCGCGGTCTCCCTGGTCACCGTCGGCGCGATCGTCGGCCACGGCGGACTCGGCAACCTCATCTACTCCGGCATGAACACGTACTTCAAGGCCCAGGTGCTCACCGCGTCCGTGCTGTGCGTCGTCATCGCCGTCGCCGCCGACCTGCTGCTCCTGGGAGCCGGACGGCTGCTGACGCCCTGGACCCGGAGGCGGGCATGAGGACGAGACCCGCGGCACGGAGGCCGGGATGAACACGCTCGCCGACACCTGGTCCTGGCTCACCACAGCCACCCACTGGTCCGGCCCCGACGGTGTCTGGCACCGGCTCGGCGAACACCTCTTCCTGACCGGCGTCTGCCTGCTCATCAGCTGTCTGATCGCCCTGCCCGTCGCCCTCGTCCTCGGACACCTCGGCAGGGGCGGCGCACTCGCCGTCAACCTCTCCAACATCGGCCGGGCCGTCCCCACCTTCGCCGTACTGGTCCTGCTGCTGCTCACACCCATCGGCACGTACGGCCAGTGGCCGACGATCATCGCGCTGGTGCTGTTCGCCGTGCCGCCGCTCCTCACCAACGCCTACGTCGGGATGCGCGAGGTCGACCGCGATGTCGTACGGGCGGCCCGGGGCATGGGCATGACCGGCCGCCAGATGCTGCTGGGCGTGGAACTGCCGCTCGCCCTCCCGCTGGTCCTCACCGGCGTACGGATCGCCGCCGTGCAGCTGGTCGCCACCGCCACCCTCGCCGCACTGGCGGGCGGCGGGGGACTGGGCCGGATCATCACCGCGGGCTTCAACCTCGCCTCCACCCCGCAGGTGGTGGCCGGGGCGGTCCTGGTGGCCGTCTTCGCCCTCCTCGTCGAGAGCCTCTTCGAGGCCGGGCAGCGCCTCGGGCCGCGGCGCGGACGGGAGGCCGCGTGAGGCCCGCCCGCGCCCGCCGGGCTCTGGCCGCGCTGGCCCTGCTCACCGCGACCGCCTGCACCACGGGCCCCAGCCTGGAGAACCAGGGCGAGGTCACCGCACCGCCCGGCGACAGCAGGGAACTCACCGTCGGATCGGCCGGATTCACCGAGAGCGACCTGCTCGCCCAGATGTACGCCCTGCTCCTGGAGCACGCCGGATACGCCACCGAAATCATCTCCGTCACCAACCGGGAGATCTACGAACCCGCCCTGGAGAACGGCCAGATCGACGTCGTCGCGGAGTACGCGGCGACCTTCGCCGACTGGCTGAACGCCAAGGCCAACGGCGCCGACGCGGCCCCCGTGGGATCGCCCGACCCGGCCGCCACCATGAAGGCGCTGCGCGCCCTGGCCGCCCCGCGCGGGCTGACCGTCCTCGACCCGGGCCGGGCCGTCGACCAGAACGCCTTCGCCGTCACCGCCGCGTACGCGAGGAAGCACCGCCTGAAGACCCTCAGCGACCTGGGCGCCGCGAAGCTGCCCGTGCGGCTGGCGGCGGGCGACGAATGCGTGCAGCGGCCCTACTGCGCCCCCGGGCTGCGCAGGACGTACGGCATCGACATCGTCGCCGTCGACCCGAAGGGCGTCGGCACCACCCAGGCGAAGCAGGCGGTCCAGAACGGTCAGGACCAGATGGTGCTGACCACCACGACCGACGCCACGCTGGACCAGTTCGGCCTGGTCCTGCTGGAGGACGACGAGAACCTCCAGAACGCGGACTACGTGGTGCCCGTCGTCAACCGTGCCCGCGCCGGGAGCACCGGGGTGCGCGACGCCCTCGACCGGCTCAACACCGTACTGACCACCGCCGACCTGGCATCGCTGAACGAGCAGGTCGACAGCTGGCGCAGGCTGCCCGAGGACGTCGCGCGCACCTACCTGGAGTCGAAGGAGCTCCTCCCGGAGGGCTGAGAGGCCCCGGAACTCAGGAAGCGGTCGCGGCGGGAGCCGCCGGAGGCCAGGGCACCTCGGCCAGCAACGGCAGGATCTGCTCCTCCTCGTAGTCGAGGTGGGCGGTCAGCTCCTCGGTCATCCGGGTCAGTTCGGCACGGAAGCGGTCCGGCTCCGCGATGGCGACGTCGGCCAGCAGCGCGGAGAGGGCCGTCTGGACGGACGCGATGCCGCGGTGCTCCTCCCGCAGTCGGTCGAAGACCTTCCGCAGGTGCGGGTGGTACCCCTCCATCACGGGGAACATATGGCCGTCCTCGGCCGTGTGATGGAAGTCCAGAGCCTGGCAGAACGCCAGGCAGCGCTGCCGGATCTGGAGCCCGAGAGGCGGCGCGGGCGGTTCCCCGGCGCCCCGGTCGGCGGCCCGTGAGGCGAAGTGCGCCTCCGTCTCGGTATGGACGTGGCGCAGTTGGGCGCGCAGCCAGGTGTGCACCTCCACGAGCTTGTCCGCGAGGGAGGCGACCGCAGGGGCCGCCGCATCGGGATCGGGGAGTTCCAGGACCACGACCGGCAGCACCCGCTCGGTCGCGTCCTGGTACTCCGCGTACCCGGGCGCTTCGGCCACCACCCGGGCGAACAGCTCGTCACGCCGGGCCCCTTCGGCGGGCACGGCGACGGTCTCGAACTCCTCTGCGCCCCACTCCACCCGGACGGAGGGGCGGGCGAGGAGGTTGCGGTACCAGTCGGGGTGGCGCGGTGCGCCGAGGTCGGAGGCGACGACGAGCAGCCGGCGGCCGTCGCGTACGTATCCGAGCGGCGTGGTGTGCGGGGTGCCGGAGCGGGCGCCGGTGGTGGTGAGCAGGAGGAGGTCGGAGCCCTCGAAGGGGCCGCCGACCTTCCCGGCGTTGGCGCGGAACTCGTCGATGACGGACTGCTGGAAGGCAGGGGGCATGGAGGTTCTGGGTCTCCTGGAAGGACGCGGGCGCACGAGGGCCCGGCAGACGGAACGGGGTGCATCACAGGGTGGCGCGTCAACGTGTACGCGCCCGGAGCGAACTGCTCAGCGGCAGATGGCTCAGCGGCAGGGGGCGATGAGTGTGCTCATGGCGGTTTCCCTGGAAGAAGGTGCTGGCTTGACTGCCGGCCGGCCCAGATCTCTTCGGCCGACGTCACGCTGCACGTGCCCCATCACAACCCGGGCCGCGTACGTCTGTCAACGCGAGTGCCGGGAAGGGCAACGCGAGGACGGGCGACGCCGGGACGGGCAACGTGGAAATGGCGTTGCCCGTGCTGCGTAAGCCTGCGACTCTTCCGACCATGCCTGCCATGCCTGCCATGCCTGCTGAACAGGAAACCCTTCAGCCGCTGTCGCCGTCGCCGAGCCCTCGTACGCACCGCGTGGAGGCGCTCTTCTCGCACGGCCGCCTGGTCGCGATCCCGCGCAAGGAGGCCCGGCGGGAGCAGTTGCTCGTGCACCTCGCCGACACGCTGTTCGAGCGGGAGCGCTCGTACACCGAACGCGAGGTGAACGAGGCGCTGCTCACCGTCCACGAGGACTGCTCCGCGCTGCGCCGCTATCTGGTCGTCGCGGGACTGCTGGTCCGCCCCCGGGACGGCAGCAGCTACCGGCGCGGCCGCTGACCGTTCGCCTCCCTGGGCCTGAGCAGTCGCCTCACTCGGTGCAGACCTCGGTCGGCAGCCCGCGCTCGGTCGACGCCGGTCCACTCATGCGGTGTCGGTCGCGAGGTGGGGGTGGGGGTGGAGGCTGAGGTAGAGGCCGGCGGCGGCCAGTTCGGGTGTGGTGGGAAGAGGCAGGAGGTCGGTTGTCCCATGGCCTGCGAGCCCTTGTGGCTGCCGGCCGTCGACGGGTTGACGCACGGTGCGCAGGAAGCTGTCGACGGCGTCGTCGGTCTGGGCGTCGTGGAGGTTCGCCACGGCCGGCCCCGGAGCTCTTGCGTGCGGTCTGCTGGCGCGCGGCGCGCGACGGACTGGCCGGCCACGGCATCGACCCCTTCAGCGGCCGCCTGGTGCTCCAAAGCACGCTGGTCGAACGGCTGCTGCACACCATCGCGCTGTCTTTGCGACAGCACGAGGATCTCGACTTCGTACGCGAGCAGTGGCAGCGCCTGCGCACCGAAGGAACCGGCGCCGACCGCCAGCGCGCCGCCTATCGGCAGCGCTCCAGTGCGCGCGACGTCGTTGACTACGCCGTCTCTGCCACCTGCCCCCAGTACTGACCATCCCCTCGGCCCGGATCGGGGCACAGCGGAGAACTTCCCGTGATCGGGGGCACGCCGATCCGCAAGGACGCCGCCGACTTCCGCCCCCCGTCCCTCCGCGCTGCGATGCACCGCGTCTGACGCCGCGCTGATCCACCAGGGACGACGGGACAGCCCTTACGCGTCCGCCACCGAGTCGAAGTCCACCTCCTCGCGCCCCACACCCTGCGCGTCCGCGTCCACCGACCGGCGCAGCGCTTCGTGCAGCTTGGCCGGGGTGAGCACCCCGAGGAACCGCGCCCCGTCCAGCACCGCCACCCACCCAGCGTCGTGCTGGAGCATCTCGCTGAACGCCTGCTTCAACGGGGCCCCGACCGGCACCCACGCGTCCATCCGGCGGGCCAGGGTGCCCACCGTCGCCCCTTCCCCGGCCGCCCGCAGCACGTCCGTGGCGACCCAGCCGTGCAGCTCGCCCGAGCCGCCGAGGACCACCGCCCACCGGGCCCCCGCCTCGACCAGCCGGGCAGCCGCGTCCCCGGCGGGCTCCTCCAGCCGGGCCACGGGCGGCTCCTCCAGGTCCTCCGGCTCGATCGCGGTGACCGACAGCCGCTTCAGACCCCGGTCGGAGCCGACGAACCGGGCCACGTACGGGGTCGCCGGAGTGCCGAGCACGGCGGCCGGGGTGTCGAACTGCTCGATGCGCCCCTCCCCGTACACCGCGATCCGGTCGCCCATCCGCACCGCTTCCTCGATGTCGTGCGTCACCATGAGCACCGTCTTGCGCACCCGCTGCTGGAGGCTCAGGAACTCGTTCTGCAGCCGCTCCCGCACCACCGGGTCCACCGCTCCGAACGGTTCGTCCATCAGCAGCACCGGCGGATCGGCGGCGAGCGCCCGCGCCACGCCGACCCGCTGCCGCTGGCCGCCGGAGAGCTGCGCCGGATAGCGGGAGCCGTACGTCGCCGGGTCCAGGCCCACCAGGTCCAGCAGCTCCGCCGCCCGCTCCCGGGCCCGTGCGCGCTTCCAGCCGACCAGTGCCGGGACGGTCGCGGTGTTGTCCAGGACGGTCCGGTGCGGGAAGAGGCCGACCTGCTGGATCACATAGCCGATGCGGCGACGCAGCTTGACCGGATCGGTGCCGGCGATGTCCTCGCCGTCCACCAGGATGCGGCCCGAGGTCGGCTCGATCAGCCGGTTCACCATCATCATCGTGGTCGTCTTGCCGCAGCCGGACGGCCCCACCAGGGTCACCAGCTCGCCCTCGGCCACCTCGAAGGACAGCCCGTCGACCGCCGTCGTCCCGTCCGGGTAGACCTTGCCGACCTGCTCGAACCGGATCATGTCTGCACGCTAGGAGCGCCCCGGCCGCCGCGCACACGGGCCGGGACCGTACGGGGCACGGCTGCCTCCGCCGTACGATCCCGCGCCGCCTTCGCCGTACGGCCCCGGCCCCCAGCTCCGTACGGGTCCCGGCTCCCACCTCCGTACGGTCCCGGCTCCCACTTCCGTACGGGCGCGGCCCCTTCGCCGACCGGCCGTGGGCATGTGCTGAACTGGGCCTTTCGCCCGGATCAGCCCGCACCCCGGATTCAGGAGTTCCCGTGAGCAGTTACCGGCAGCCCGGTGTCGTCCTCACCGACCGGCGTTTCACCGTGCCCCTCGACCACAGCGACCCCGGCGGCGAGCAGATCGAAGTCTACGGCCGGGAAGCGGTCGCCGCCTCCCGGGCCGGCGAGGTACTGCCCTGGCTGGTCTATCTGGAGGGCGGCCCCGGCTTCGGCGCGCGCCGGTTCGTCGGCACGGAGGCCTGGCTCGGCCGCGCCCTGCGCGAGTTCCGGGTCCTCCTCCTCGACCAGCGCGGCACCGGACTGTCCACCCCCGCCAACCGGCAGACCCTCCCGCTGCGCGGCGGCCCGCGCGAACAGGCCGACTACCTCGCCCACTTCCGCTCCGACTCCATCGTCCGCGACTGCGAGCTGATCCGGCCGCGGCTCACCGGCGGAGCCCCCTGGACGGTCCTCGGCCAGTCCTTCGGCGGGTTCTGTGCCGTCCGCTATCTCTCCTCGGCGCCCGAGGGCCTCGCGGCGGTGCTCATCACCGGTGGGCTGCCCTCGCTGGACGCCCACGCGGACGACGTCTACCGGGCCGCGTACCCCCGTATCGAACGCAAGGTCGCCGCCCACTACGCCCGCTACCCGCAGGACGTCGAGCGCGCCCGCGCCATCGCCGCCCACCTGGCCGAGCACCGGCCGGAGAGCGCCGGCCACCGGCTGACGCCCGAGGGCTTCCAGTCGCTCGGCATCCTGCTGGGCTCGGGCAGCGGCAGCCACCAGCTCCACTACCTGCTGGAGAACGCCTTCGTCCGCACCCCGCACGGCACCGAACTCTCCGACGCCTTCCAGGAAGCGATGCGCACCGCGGGCTCCTTCGCGGGACATCCGCTGTACGCCCTGCTGCACGAGGCCATCTACGGTCAGGGCGAACGCGCCACGGCCTGGGCCGCCGACCGCGTACGGGCCGAGTTCCCGCAGTTCGACGCGGCAGCGGCACTGGCGGGCGACGGCCCGGTCCTCTTCACCGGCGAGACCGTTCACCCCTGGCACTTCGACGTCGACCCGGCGCTGCGCCCGCTGCGCGAGACCGCCGAACTGCTCGCCCAGCGCACCGACTGGCCGGTGCTGTACGACGCCGAGCGGCTCGCCGCCAACGAGGTCCCGGTCGCGGCGGCCGTCTACCACGACGACATGTACGTCGACACCGAGGACTCGCTGCGCACGGCGGCGGCGGTCCGGGGGCTGCGGACCTGGGTGACGAACGAGTACGAGCACGACGGGGTGCGCGCGGGAGGACCCCGGGTCCTGGACCGGCTGCTGGCGCTGGTGCGCGACGAGGCCTGACCGGGAGGGGCCCGCCCGCCGCCCCGGGCCGGCACAGGTCCGCGCCCGCCCCCGGGGCCGGCCGGTCGTGGACCGGCCGGCCCCGACGGATCAACGCTGGAGCTGCTCCAGCGTGGCGTCCAGGTCACCGGCGGCACGCGGGGCCCGGTTGTACGGCAGCTTCGAGAGGGCCGAGGCCATCCCGCAGGTGTTGCTGAGCGCCGAGTACACCAGGCCCGTGCCGATGCCCGCGGACAGCCAGCGCGCCGCCGGGAAGCGGATGCCCGCCACCAGCCCCGCCACCACGAGCGAGCCGGCCGCGAGCCGCACCTGACGCTCCATGGGCCAGGTGGTGCGCGCTCCCTCGGGGCGGTCGAGGCCGCGGCCGTCGCCCTCCCACGCCGACGTGCCGCCGGTCATCGTCACGGCCTCGATGTCCGCGCCCGCGAGGATCTCGCAGGCCCGCGTGGAGCGGACCCCGGAGGCGCACACCACCAGCAGCGAACCGCGCGCGGAGGCGGACTTGAGCGCGGGCAGTGCGTCCGGCAGCTTGTCGAGCGGGATGTTCAGGGCGCCGGGGACGTGTCCGGCGGCGTACTCGCCCGGAGCCCGCACGTCGATGACGGTGAACTCCTCCAGACGGGCTGCGGCCTGGGCGGGGGAGAGGGATGCGGGGCTGGGCACGGGCGGGTTTCCTTTCGTTCGCCGGGGCGGCGGTGGGAGGGGATCCCTCCCACCCGGCTCGGACAGGCCGGGCCGGGCCGTGTTCGCGGTGGTCGCCACCGGACTCCAGCGTCGCACGCCCGGCCCCCGTCGCGGCCACGCCTCCATGGACGTACTGCCGGTGTGAGCCTACGTCGGTAGCCTGCCGGTATGACGCCGCAGCGACTCGAACCCATGCCCGTGGACTGGCAGCGCGCCCTGGCCGTGGTCGCCCACCCCGACGACCTGGAGTACGGGGCTGCCGCCGCCGTGGCGGAGTGGACCGACGGCGGCCGCGAGGTCGTCTATCTCCTCGCCAGCCGCGGCGAGGCCGGGATCGACACCCTGCCGCCCGAGGAGTGCGCCCCGGTGCGCGAGCGGGAGCAGCGGGCGAGCGCCGCCGTCGTCGGTGTGCGGACCGTGGAGTTCCTGGACCACCGCGACGGGGTGATCGAATACGGCACCGGGCTGCGCCGCGACATCGCCGCGGCCATTCGCCGGCACCGCCCCGAACTGGTGGTCACCCTCAACCACCGGGACACCTGGGGCGGGGTCGCCTGGAACACCCCCGACCACCGCGCGGTCGGGCGCGCCACGCTGGACGCCGTCGCCGACGCGGGCAACCGCTGGATCTTCCCGGAACTCGGCGAGCAGGGACTCCAGCCGTGGGACGGGGTGCGCTGGACCGCCGTGGCGGGCAGCGACCGGCCCACCCACGCGGTCGACGCGACGGCCGGCCTCGAACGCTCGGTCCGGTCGCTGCTGGAGCACCGCACGTACATCGAGGCGCTGACCGAGGAGGATCCGGAGCGGTACTGCCGGACCTTCCTGGAGGGCATGGCGAAGGACGCGGCCGAGCGGTTCGGCGGCCGGCCCGCGGTCACCTTCGAGGTCTTCGCCCACTGAGCGTGCCAGAAGCGGTGTTCCCGCATTGACAAACCGGCTTGCCGATTCTGCAATGGCCGTATGAAGGAACACGACCGGGACGATCCGGAACTCGAAGCGGTGCTCTCCGGCGTCAGCCCCAGGCTGCGCCGTCTGCGCAAGGATCGCGGAGTCACTCTCTCCGCGCTCTCGGACGCCACCGGAATCTCCGTCTCCACGCTCTCCCGGCTGGAGTCCGGCGGTCGCCGCCCCAGCCTTGAGCTGATGCTTCCCATCGCCCGCGCCCACGAGGTGCCGCTCGACGACCTGGTGGGCGCCCCAGCGGTCGGCGACCCCCGGGTACGGGCCACGCCGATCGTGCGGCACGGCCGGACGATGGTGCCGCTGACCGCCCGTCCCGGCGGGCTCCAGGCGTACAAGATGATCCAGGAGCCCGGCAGCGGCGAGGCGCCGGAGCAGCGCACGCACGAGGGGTACGAGTGGCTGTTCGTGCTCTCCGGGAAGCTCCGGCTGCTGCTGGCCGAACACGATCTGGTGCTGGAGTCGGGGGAGGCCGCTGAGTTCGACACGCGGCTGCCGCACTGGTTCGGACCGGCGGAGGGCAAGCCGGTGGAGTTTCTCAGTCTCTTCGGCCCGCAGGGCGAGCGCATGCACGTGCGGGCGAAGCCGAAGCCGAAGCGGGGCTGAGGAGTCCCGCCGTCGGCGGTGTGAAGGTGTTCCCAGGCGGGCAAGCGACCGCTTAGTATGTGCCGCAGCAGTGGTAATGCCGACCGCGGCAGCGGTTGATGCCGACAGTTTTGTGGAGGCCCCTCATGCAGGCATGGCGAGTGCACCGGAACGGCGAGCCGGGCGAGGTGATGCGGCTGGAGGAGACGGACCGGCCCACGCCCGGCGACGGGCAGGTGCTTGTCGAGGTCCGCGCGGCGAACGTCAACTTCCCCGACGCCCTGCTCTGCCGGGGCCAGTACCAGGTGCGGCCGCCGCTGCCGTTCACCCCGGGCGTCGAGGTGTGCGGCACCACCGAGGACGGGCGGCGGGTCCTCGCCACCCCCGCCCTGCCCCATGGCGGCTTCGCCGACTACGTGGTCGCGGACGAGGCGGCCCTGCTGCCCGCCCCCGACGCACTGGACGACGCCGAAGCGGCTGCCCTGCACATCGGCTACCAGACCGGCTGGTTCGGCCTGCACCGCCGCGCCCGCCTCCAGCCCGGTGAGACCCTCCTGGTCCACGCGGCGGCCGGGGGCGTCGGCAGCGCGGCCGTCCAGCTCGGCAGGGCCGCGGGCGCGAAGGTCATCGGCGTCGTCGGAGGCCCGGAGAAGGCGGCCGTCGCCCGGGAGCTCGGCTGCGACCTGGTCATCGACCGGCGGAGCGAGGACATCGTCGCCGCCGTGAAGGAGTCCACCGGCGGGCGCGGCGCGGACGTCGTCTACGACCCGGTCGGCGGCGACGCGTACGCCAAGTCCGTCAAGTGCGTCGCCTTCGAGGGGCGCGTCCTCGTCGTCGGCTTCGCCAGCGGCGTCATCCCCACCCCGGGCCTCAACCACGCGCTGGTGAAGAACTACTCCGTCGTCGGACTGCACTGGGGCCTCTACAACACCAAGGACCCGGCGGCCGTCCGCGCCTGTCACGACGAGCTGACCGAGCTGGCCGCGCAGGGCATCGTCAAACCCCTGGTCAGTGAGCGTGTCGCGATGGCCGCAGCGGCCGACGCCGTCCAGCGCGTCGCCGACGGCACCAGCACCGGCCGCATCGTCGTCCTGCCCGGAGGCGCCCGATGAGCCCCGCAGCCGACGCCGCCGAGGTCCGCCGCCGCACCCGCGAGCTGCTCGCCGCGCACCCGCCGGCCACCACCGGTCGCACCGACTTCCTGAAGGCCCGCTTCGACGCCGGCCTCGCCTGGGTCCACTACCCGGTGGGCCTCGGCGGACTCGACGCGCCCCGTTCCCTCCAGCAGGTCGCCGACGCCGAACTCGCCGCCGCCGACGCGCCCGACAACGATCCGCGCCGCATCGGCATCGGCCTGGGCATGGCCGCGCCCACCGTCCTCGGCTTCGGCACCGACGAGCAGAAGCAGCGCTTCCTGCGCCCGCTGTGGGTGGGGGAGGAGGTCTGGTGCCAGCTGTTCAGCGAACCCGGCGCCGGATCCGACCTCGCGGCCCTCGCCACCCGGGCCGTACAGGACGGGACCGGTGACTGGATCGTCGACGGGCAGAAGGTCTGGACGTCCAGCGCCCACCTGGCCCGCTGGGCGATCCTCATCGCCCGCACCGACCCGGACCTGCCCAAGCACCGGGGCATCAGCTACTTCATCTGCGATATGACCGACCCGGGCGTCGAGGTCCGGCCACTGCGCCAGATCACCGGCGAGGCCGAGTTCAACGAGGTCTTCCTCACCGGCGTGCGCATCCCCGACAGCCACCGCCTCGGACCCGTCGGCGAGGGCTGGAAGGTCGCCCAGACCACCCTGATGAACGAGCGCGTCTCCATCGGCGGCTCCCGCATCCCGCGCGAGGGCGGCATGATCGGCCCGGTCGCGAAGACCTGGCGCGAACGCCCCGAACTGCGTACCCCCGACACCCACCAGCGCCTCCTGACCCTCTGGGTGGAGGCCGAGGTCGCCCGGCTCACCGGCGAGCGGCTGCGCCAGCAGCTCGTCGCCGGACAGCCGGGACCCGAGGGCTCGGGCATGAAGCTCGCCTTCGCCCGTCTCAACCAGGAGATCAGCGGCCTGGAAGTCGAACTGCTCGGCGACGAGGGCCTGCTGTACGGCGACTGGACCATGAGCCGCCCGGAGCTGGTCGACTTCACCGGACGGGACGCCGGCTACCGCTATCTGCGCTCCAAGGGCAACTCCATCGAGGGCGGCACCAGTGAGGTCCTGCTGAACATCGTGGCCGAGCGCGTCCTCGGCCTGCCCTCCGAACCCCGCAACGACAAGGACGTCGCCTGGAAGGACCTGAGCCGATGACCGTGCCCGCCCAGCCCCCCGCCACCCCCGACCTGCTCTACTCGCAGGACGAGGAGGACCTGCGCTCCGCCGTGCGCGCCCTCCTCGCAGACCGGGCCGACGCGCCGACGGTGATCGCGGCGACCGAGTCCGGCACGCCGTACGACCCGCAGTTGTGGGGCTCGCTCGCGGGCGGCATCGGCGCGGCCGGACTCCTCGTACCGGAGGGACTCGGCGGCCAGGGAGCGTCCCACCGCGAGGCCGCCGTGGTCCTGGAGGAACTGGGCCGCAGCGTCGCCCCCGCCCCGTACCTGACCAGCTCCGTCGTGGCGACCGAGACGCTGCTCGCGCTGGGCGGGCAGGACGGCCCGTCCGCCGCGCTCCTGCGCGACCTGGCCTCGGGCGCCCGTACGGCCGTGCTCGCCGTGTCCTTCGCGACCCAGCCCGCCGGGGCGGCGACGGCACTGGTCCCGTCGGGCGGGACGGTACGCGGCGTCGCGGACGCGGTGGTCGCCGACGTCCTGCTGGTGCCGACCCCCGAGGGCCTGTACGCCGTCGAGGCCGCGGACCCCGGTGTCGCCGTGCGGCCCCTCGTCCCGCTCGACCTGACCCGGCCCCTGGCCGCCGTCACCCTGACCGGGGCGGCCGGAACCCTGCTCGCCGACGCGGACACGAGCGCCGGGGCCGTACAGCGCGGACTGCTCGCCGGAGCCGGACTGCTCGCCTCCGAACAGCTCGGGATCGCCGAGTGGTGCCTGACCGAAACCGTCCGGTACACCCGCGAACGCCACCAGTTCAACCGTCCCGTGGGGTCGTTCCAGTCGCTCAAGCACCGGATGGCGCAGCTCTGGCTGGAGATCGTCTCGGCCCGCGCCGCCGCCCGCAACGCCGCCGACGCGCTCGCCACCGGCAGCCCCGACGCCCCGCTCGCCGTCGCGCTGGCTCAGGTGCACTGCTCGGGCGTCGCGGTCCACGCCGCCGAGGAGTGCGTCCAGCTGCACGGCGGGATCGGGATGACCTGGGAACACCCCGCGCACCTGTACCTGAAGCGGGCGAAGGCCGACTCGATCGCGTGCGGCACGGCGGGCAGCTTTCGGCAGTCCGTCGCGGAGCTGGTGGAGCTGCCGGCTCCCTGACGTCCGCACCGGAGAACCGCCCCTGCCGCCCGGCCCTGGTACCCCCTCCCGCCTGTCGAGGCGGGGTGTACCAGGGCCTTTTACGTGCTGTTTAATTGCATGTTGTTCGCAATAACAGTCGATCTTGAACAGGGATGTGCAGAGTATGACGGCCCGATCGATACGGGGCGCGGTCGCCGCCACGCTGGTGACCGCACTGTCCTTGACCGCCGCAGCCTGCTCGAATCCGGACAGCGCCAAGAGCGGTTCCGGGACCGGAACCACCTCGGCCGTCGTCGGCATCGCCTACGAGCCCGACAGCCTGAGCCCGCTGCTCGGCTACGGCAAGGACGGCAACTCCAAGATCTTCGACGGACTGCTCGCGCTGGACGCGGACATGAAGCTCCGCCCCGCGCTCGCCGCCGAACTCCCCGAGGTCAGCGACGACGGTCTGACGTACACGTACAAGCTCCGCCAGGGCGTGAAGTTCAGCGACGGCAAGGCGTTCGGCGCCAAGGACGTCGTCTTCACCTACCGCACCATCCTCGACGAGAAGACCAACAACGCCTCCCGCACCGAGCTGGACGCCGTCAAGGACGTCACGGCGAAGGGCGAGGACACGGTCGTCTTCACCCTCAAGTACCCCTACGCGCCGTTCGCCCAGCGCACCGTCCTGCCCATCGCCCCCGAGCACGTCGCGGGCAAGCAGGACGTCAACACCGGGGCCTTCACCACCCGCCCCATCGGCACCGGGCCCTACGTCCTCACCAAGTGGTCCAAGGGCGAGAAGCTCAGCTTCACCGCCAACCCCCACTACTGGGGCGGCGAACCCGAGGTGAAGAAGTTCACCATGGCGATCATCAAGGACGACGATGTGCGCGCCACCCGGCTGCGCTCCGGCGACCTCGACGGCGCGATCCTGCCGCCCAACCTCGCCCAGGGCTTCGCGGACGACCGGAGCAAGAAGACGTACGCCGCCACCACCTACGACTACCGCACGGTGACCCTGCCGACCCACAACAAGGTCGCCGGCGACACCGCGGTGCGCCGGGCCCTCGACATCGCGGTCGACCGCGAGACCATGGTCGAGGCCATCCTCAACGGCGACGGCAAGCCCGCCTACGGCCCCGTCCCCACCGACAGCGAGTGGTTCACCAAGGGCACCGAGCGCCCCCACGACCTCGCCGCCGCGAAGAAGATCCTCGACGAGGCCGGATGGAAGCCCGGCAAGGACGGCGTCCGCGTCAAGGACGGCGTGCGCGCCGCCTTCCCGCTCTGGTACCTCACCGGCGACAAGCTCCGCCAGGAGCACGCCCTCGCCTACGCGTCCGACGCCAAGAAGGCCGGCATCGCCATCACCGCCGAGGCCGGAACCTGGGAGGTCATCGAACCCCGCATGAAGCACGACGCCGTGCTCGCGGGCGGCGGCTCGCCCGCCGACCCCGACTTCGACCAGTACACCCTGCTGAAGTCCTCCCTCGCGGGCGACGGCTTCAACAACATGGCCTGGTACGACAACAAGGCCGTCGACGCCGCGATCGAGACCGGCCGCAGGAGCGGTGACGCGGCCGAGCGCAAGAAGGCGTACGACACCGTCCAGCGTGAGCTGGTGAAGAACCCGGGCTACACCTTCCTCACCCACATCGACCACCTCTACGTCGTCGACGACCGCTTCGGCCCCCTCACCACCCAGGTCGAACCGCACGACCACGGGCTGGCCTCCGGCCCCTGGTGGAACGTCGAGGCGTGGTCCACCGAGGCCGCCGGAGGCTCGAAGAAGTGAGCCGCCGCCTCCCCTGGGGGCCGATGGCGCGGATGGCGGGACGGCGGGCCCTGTTCGCCGTCCCCGTCCTCGGCGTCGTCACCTTCGGCGTCTTCGCCGTCGCCGCGGCGTCCCCCTTCGACCCGGTCAAGGCCTACGCGGGCACCGCCGGGCTCACCGCATCGCAGGAGAACCTCGACCAGCTGCGGGCCAACCTCGGCGTCGACCAGCCGCTCGTCGCCCGCTGGTGGGACTGGCTGACCTCCGCGCTCCAGGGCGATCTCGGGGACTCCAGCGTGATGCGCCAGCCCGTCGCCGACGTCATCGCGGAGCGCATGGGCTGGTCCGTCCTGCTCGCCGCCACCGCCTTCCTCGTCGCGATCCTGCTCGGCACCGGCCTCGGCGTCCTCGCCGCCCGCAGGCCCGGCGGCCTGCTCGACCGGTGCGTCAGCTCCGTCGCGTACACCCTGGAAGCCGCCCCCGCCTTCTGGCTCGGGCTGCTCGCCATCTGGTTCTTCGCCCTGAAGCTGGACGTCCTCCCGGCCGGCGGACTCACCGACGCCGCCAGCGACGTCGTCACCTTCGACCAGGTCGCCTCCCACCTCGTCCTGCCCGCGGCCGTCCTCGGCGTCTCCCAGCTGCCGTGGTTCTTCCTGTACGTACGCCAGGGCGTCGCCGACGCCATCGCCGAGGATCCGGTGCGCGGCGCCCGCGCCCGGGGACTGAGCGAGCGCACCGTGCTCCTCGGCCACGCCCTGCGCTCCGGCATGCTGCCGATGCTCACCCTGATCGGCTCCCGCGTCCCCGAACTCATCACCGGCGCGCTGCTCGTCGAGACGGTCTTCAGCTGGCCCGGCATCGCCGCCGCCACGGTCGAGGCCGCCACCTCGGTGGACTTCTCCCTGCTCGCCGCGCTCACGGTGCTCGCCACCGCGGCCGTCCTGCTCGGCAACCTGCTCTCCGACCTCCTCTACGGACTCGCCGACCCCCGGGTGGCCTTCGATGGCTGAGACCACGCACGCCCTCCCCGGCCGCGCCACCCGCCGCGTCCGGATCGTCACCTCGGCCACGATCGTCGCCGTCGTCGCGCTCGCCGTCCTCGTCGTCCCGCCGCTGGCCCAGCTCGACCAGCAGGCCGTCGATCTGGCCAACAAGCTCGAACCGCCTTCCTGGGCCCACCCGTTCGGCACCGACGACGTCGGCCGCGACCTCCTGCTGCGCTGCGTCTACGGCCTGCGCGTGTCCCTGCTCGTCGGCCTGGTCGCGGCCCTCACCGCCACCGTCATCGGCACCGCGATCGGCGCGCTCGCCGGGGCGTTCGGCGGCTGGACGGACCGGGTCGTGATGCGGGTCGTCGACGCCCTGTCCTCCATCCCGCATCTGCTGCTCGGCATCTTCATCGTCGCGATGTTCCGGCCCGGCGTCTGGCCGGTGGTCATCTCGGTCGCCCTGACCCACTGGATCTCCACCGCCCGGATCGTCCGCTCCGAGGTGCTCTCGCTGCGCTCGCGCCCCTTCATCGACGCGGCCGTCTCCGGCGGGGCCTCCCGCACCCGGGTCATCGTGCGGCACCTGCTGCCCGGCGTGCTCCCGCAGGCCGGACTGGCGGCGGTGCTGATGGTGCCGCACGCGATGTGGCACGAGTCCGCGCTGTCCTTCCTCGGGCTCGGCCTCCCGGCCCATCAGGCGAGCCTCGGCAACCTCGTCCAGTCCGCGCGCGGTTCGCTGCTCGCGGGGGACTGGTGGCCGACGCTCTTCCCCGGCCTCTTCCTGATCATCCCGACCCTCGCGCTCGCGGGACTCGCCGGAGCATGGCGCGACCGGATCAACCCGCGCCGGAAATCGGAGCTGATGCTGTGACCCGCGCCCATGAGCCGTCCGCCCCGGGAGCCGATGCCCCCGTCCTCGATGTCCAGAACCTCTCCGTCCGCTTCCGGATGCGCGGCGGCCGGGACATCGCCGCCGTCACCGACGCCCGCTTCTCCGTCGCACCGGGGGAGTGCCTGGCCCTGGTCGGCGAGAGCGGCTGCGGCAAGTCCGTCCTGGCCTCCGCCCTGCTCGGACTGCTGCCCGCCAACGCGGCGACCACCGGCAGCGCGGTACTCGGCGGGGACACCGACCTGCTCACCGCCGACGAACGCACCCTCGCCCGCACGGTACGGGGACGGCGCATCGGCCTCGTACCGCAGAGTCCCGCCGCCCACCTCACCCCCGTGCGCACCGTCCGGTCCCAGCTGGAGGAGAGCCTGCGCGAGCTGACCGGGGTGCGGGGGAGCGCCCTGCGCAAGGCCGCCGTGGCAGCCGCGGCCCGTGCCTCGTTCCCCGACGGCCACCTCGACCGCTACCCGCACCAGCTCTCCGGCGGCCTCGCCCAGCGCGCCGCGACCGCCCTCGCCCTGATCGGCGACGCCCCGCTGCTGCTCGCCGACGAACCGACCACCGGACTCGACCGGGACCTCGTCGAGCGGACCGTCGACGAGCTGCGCCGCCACACCGACGAGGGCCGGGCGCTGCTGATCATCACCCACGACCTGGCCGCCGCCGAGCGGATCGCGGACCGGGTCGCCGTGATGTACGCGGGCCGGATCGTCGAGATCGCCGACGCCGCCCCCTTCTTCGGCGCACCCGGCCCCCGCCACCCGTACGCCAAGGGCCTCCTGGACGCCCTGCCCGAGCGGGACTTCGCCCCGATCCCCGGTATGCCGCCGGAGCTGGGGGCGCTGCCCGACGGCTGTGCCTTCGCCGCCCGCTGCGCGTACGCCGATGCCCGCTGCGCCGGCGAACACCCGGCCTTCGCGGCGGACCTGGCCTGCCACCACGCGCTGACCGGCCGGACGCACCCCCTCAAGGAGGCCGCCGATGCTTGAGCTGACCCGGATCACCGCCGGATACGACCGCCGCGACCCCGTCGTCCGCGAGGTGTCCCTGCGCGTCGGGGCGGGCGAGGCGGTCGGGCTGCTGGGCCCCAGCGGCTGCGGCAAGTCCACCCTGGCCAAGGTCGCCGCCCTCCTGCACCGCCCGGACGCCGGAACCATGACCCTGGACGGCACGGTGATACGCGGCTGGCGGCACCGGGCCCCGCGCGAGCAGCGCACGGCGATCGGCGTCGTCTTCCAGCAGCCCCGGCTCTCCGTCGACCCCCGGCTCAGCCTGCGCGAACTGATCGCCCAGCCGCTGCGGTCCACCGGGCTGCGCCGGGACGTCCCCGAGCGGGTGGCGGAACTGGCCCCGCTGGTCGGCCTCTCCGAGGAGCTGCTGGAGCGCCGCCCGCACGCGGTGAGCGACGGCCAGCTCCAGCGGGCCTGTCTGGCACGGGCCCTGGTGCTGAAGCCCCGGCTGCTGATCTGCGACGAGATGACCGCGATGCTCGACGCGTCCACGACGGCCGCCCTGGTCGCCGTGGTCGAGCGCTACCGATCCGATTCGGGGGCGGCGCTGCTTGCCGTCGGCCACGACCGGGTGCTGCTGGAGCGCTGGTGCGACCGTACGGTCCGCTGGGACGAGCAGAACGCGGGACCCGCAGGACCCGCAGGACCCGCAGGAGCTGTGGGACCCGTGGGACCCGTGGGACACGAACGCGTCGTGGCCGGCTGAGCACTGCACGCGCACGGGGGCTGCCGGCCGCGCGGGAACGGCGAGCCGCGCAGGGACCGCTGAGCGGCACGGGGACCGCCGAGCCGCACGGGGAACGGCAAGCGGCACGGAAGGCTGGATACGGCGAACAACGGATGCGGCCCGGCCGACCGACCGGCGACGGTCCGGCCAACTCTTGGCAGGTACCTGCCCAATATCGGGGGCCCGACTCCATACTCGACGCGACCGTCCACTCCGCCCGTCTGCCGCCCCTCCGCCGCACGTCGTCCGCCGCTCAGGGAGTCCCCATGGTCCACCCCACCCGCCGCCGCGCGCTCACGGTCGCCCTCGCCACCGCAGCCGCCGGCATCGCCGTCCCCACCGCGACGGCGGTCGCCGCCCCCGCCCGCCCGCGCGGCCCGCGTCCGTTACGCCACGCCCACGCGCACAACGACTACCTGCACCCCCGGCCGCTGTACGACGCGCTCGCGCACGGGTTCACCAGCGTCGAGGCGGATGTCTTCCTCATCGACGGCGACCTGCTCGTCGCCCACGAGCCCGCAGGGCTCGACCCCACCCGCACCCTCGCCTCGCTCTACCTGGACCCGCTCGCCGCCCTGGTCCGCGCGGGGCGCGGCGGCGTCCACCCGCACCACCGCGCCCCGCTGCAACTGCTCATCGACATCAAGGCCGACGGCGTCGCCGCCTACCGGGAACTGGACCGACAGCTGCGCCGCCACCACCGGATCCTCACCCGCTACAGCCACGGCCGCGTCCACCCCGGCGCGGTCACCCCGGTCATCTCCGGCGACCGCGCCGCCCGCGTCCCCATGGAGGCGCAGCGCACCAGGTACGCGTTCTACGACGGCCGTCTCGACGACCTCGGCACCGCGGCCCCCGCCTCGTTCGCCCCGCTCGTCAGCGCCAACTGGACCCAGAGCTTCGGCTGGCTCGGCGCGGGCCCCTTTCCCCGGGCCGAGCGCGACCGGCTCCGGGCCCTCGTCACCGCCGCCCACCGCGAAGGCCGCCGTATCCGCTTCTGGGCCACGCCCGACCTGCCAGGACCCGAACGCGAGGCCGTCTGGTCCGAACTGCTCGCCGCCGGGGTCGACCACCTCAACACCGACGACCTGGCCGGACTCGGAGACTTCCTCCGCGCTCGCGGGAACGGCGCCCGGACCCCGTAACGCCCCCCGGCCCGGAAGTACCCGTTCGGCGGACACGCCAGTGCTCCGAACAGCCCCTCCGCTGCGCCACACTGGCGGCCGAATGCCGCAAATCCGGCGCGGCGGAGGAGGCTGGTCATGGCTATTTCGATCTCACTGGTGCTGCTCCTGCTGATCCTGGCAGTGATCTTCCTGCGCAGCGGCGGGCTGAAGGTCTCGCATGCGCTGGTCTGCGCCCTGCTGGGCTTCTTCCTGGCCGGTACGAGCATGGCACCGACCATCCACGACGGCGTCGGGGCCACCGCCGACCTGGTCAGCGGACTCCACCCCTGACCCGGCCCTGTTCCTGACGCCGCCCCCGCCGCTGACTCCGGCCCCGGCCCGGCGGTGGCCGGCGGACTGTCCGCGCCGCGCTCGGACATCCCGCACAATGGGCAGATGTCTTTTCCGCCCTCCGGCCGGCACTCGGGCGCCGCCCACCACGAGTACTGCAACACCGGCCTGTGCTGCCGGTGCCAGATGCGGACCTGGACGACGAAGGCGGGCAACGAACGGCTCTGCGGGCCGTGTGCGGCCTGCTGCCACGAGTGCGGCCGGGCGCCCGCGCCCTATCTGGACGGGCTCGACGGCGGGCTGTGCGCCGAGTGCCGCGGACTGTGCGGCCGCTGCCACGCCCCGAAACGCCCCGACGGATCCTGCGCCTGCGACCGCTGGCGGGAGAACGCCCGGAGCAACCCGCCCGGCTACGTCCTCCAGGCCCTGCCGCCCCAGCTCCTCCAGGCGCTCGGCGGCCGGCTTCCCAGCACCGTGCACGATCTCATCCACCAGGAACTCGCCGTCCGCAGCTCCGGCCTCCTGCGCGAGCGCATCGAACGCCGCTGGAACCTGCGCTGGGCCCACGCGCTCGGCGAGAAGGACGAGGACGGCCGCCGCCGGTGGAGCGCCCAGGACATCGCCGAGCAGCTCCTGCGGCCGGGCTCGTGCACGGACCCGCAGTGCGAGGACGGCTACCTCCTGACGACCGACACCCCGTGCACCCGCTGCCGCCGGCCGCTGCACCGCTTCGTCACCTCGGTCGCCGACCACACGGCGACCCCGGAGCACGCGCGTTCCACGGCGGCCGGAATCCGCCGGGCGATGCTGGAGAACCGCTCGCGTACGAAGCGTCCGCCGCGCTGAGCGGAAGCTCCCGACGGCACGTGGTGCGCGGCCCACAGGTATGCGACACCGTCCGACGGGCGGTGGGGTTCCTCAGCCGTCCACCAGACGGGAACGGATGAGGAACCGCACCCCCTCCGGGGCCTCCAGCGAGAATCCGCTGCCGCGGCCCTCCACCACGTCCACGATCAGCCGGGTGTGAGCCCACACCGCGTACTGGCTCCGCGACATCCAGAACGGCACGCTCTCGGGCATCCCCTCGACGGCGAGGGCCGCCAGCAGCACATCGGCGTCCCCGGTGCGGAACTCACCGGCCGGGTAGCACATCGGCGCACTGCCGTCGCAGCAGCCGCCCGACTGATGGAACATCAACGGGCCGTGGTCCGCCCGTAGCCGCCGCAGCACCCCGGCCGCGGCGGGAGTCAGCTCGACGGCGGGCGATTGCGGGTCACACTCCATGGACCTGCCCCTTCTCGGCTGCGGCAACGCTGCGACAACCGGACGCAAGTCAACTCGACCGGACGTTGCGACCGGGTTGCACGCCCTATGCTCGCGCCCATGGAGCAACGGGAAGTCGTGAAGCGCGTGATCGGCATCCTCACAGAGGCGCGTGAAATGCAGCGTCTGCTGGAGGCGGACCTCGAACGGGAAGACCTGGACACGGGAGCGGGCGCCGTCACCGCCCTGCTGAACGAGACGATGCCCCACATCGCCATCCCCGACGACTTCTCCGTCGAGGAGGTGGTCACCGTCGTCGGGCGCGAGGTCGGCGGCGCGGTCGAACAGCTCGTGAGCGCCTTCACCCTCGCGTTCACGATGCTGGCCCAGGTCCACGACTCCGGGCAGACCGACGTGTCGTCGGCCGACGTCCTCCAGGACCTCGCGCTGCGGGTCGAGGGCGGCGGACCGGACGAGGGCGAGGATCCACTGCTCTAGGGCCTGTATCGAGTTCTCCCTCGGGAGAAGGAGCGGCGGTCGGTGCGTGCCCTCGGCGTGCCGGACGGGTGCCCTCGTAGCGGAGCTACTAGGGCCTGTATCCAGTTGTGATCAATGGATGGTCCGCGCGAGGTCCTTGATCCAGATCATGGAGGCGCGGAGATGGAGTCCGGCGAGGTAGCT